>JBBRLA010000684.1:0-4479 GCA_038231615.1 Polyangia bacterium
ACGCAAGCGGGCCCGCAGCAACACGAAGAAGGCCGCCGCCGAGGCGCTCGCCGGGCCGCCGCTTGGCGGTGCCCCGCCAGCGTTCACAGGGCCGCCGCCGCTCGGCGGTGCCCGGCCGATAGCAGAGCCGCAGATCGCAGCGCCGTCATCGAAGAGGCCACGGCCCGCCAGAAACCCCCATCGTGAGGCGGTGCGCGACTATCAGCGGATACTCAATCGCCGACGCTTCCTACGGTACGAGCGGTCCATCACCAACAGTTGCCGCCCCCCGTCCCCGCCCGTTCCGCCCGCGCCCACGCCGCCGTCGGCGCCCGCGCCCACGCCGCCGGAATCTCACGATTCTCCGTCGGTGACTGCGCCTGCCACCGACCCTTCTACAACAAGTGACGTGCTGCCGAAAGGGGTCGAAAAATGCCCACGTGGGTCAACTCATGAGTCGCATCCCGGGCCCACGTCTACGGCAAGTGCAGCGACGAAAGAGAACTCCTCAGATCGGGCTGGACAGCTCGCGCAGTGCCCGATCGCAAAAGGGCCGGTGCATGTCCCCCGGATTGACGGGAAGGATGGGCCGACGCGAGTCGCGCGGGGAAAACGCAAGCTGGAGTGAGAGGGTACGACGAACAATCCCCTGGACCAGGGCGGCTAGCCGCGGACGCTGAGGGCGAAGAGGAGTTGGGCGATGTAATAGAGGGGCAGGCCGATGGCGCGGTTCACGAACCCCGGGGCGATGAACTTGTCTCGCGCCACCGTCAGGTCCGAGACATAGAAGAGCAGCGCGGCGCCGAGGATCACCGGCCGCCCTGCATGTCCCACCGTGCCCGCCGCCAGCGTCACCATGGCCGAGATCACCACGATGTACGCCACCACCGCCCCGAAGAGTTCCCGCTGCACGTGGGAAAGAATGCGTTTGCCGATGAAGGCGCTCAGCACGCCGATCACGCAGAGGCAGAAGAACGACGCCGGCAGGCTGACCCCACGGACGACGAAGGCTCCGATGAAGGCCAGGTGGCCCAATAGAAAGCTGAAAAGCCCCGCCTTGAACGCCACCGGCGAGATGAGCAGCACATCCCCGATGAAGGACAGCACCAGCGCCCCCAACACCCCCATCCCATACGGAGTCGAGGTCGCCCCCGCCGCCCACGCGGTGGCCAGAAAGCCCAGCGACGCCAGCGGCTTGGCGATCCACACGCCGCGGACCGACTCGGCGTATTCGGCCAGCAGCAAAGCCGAAAGGGCCACCAGGGTGGCGCAGAACGCCAGCAGCATCATCGGACCCGCCCGGGGGCCGCGGTTGTGCCCCCAGGCAGCGGGGATTTTTCGGGGGCCAGGGATTTGCCGGGGGCCGCGGCGCCCCCAGGCGTCAGGGATGTGCCGGGTGCCGGGGTCTTCGCGGAGGCAGGCTTGTCATCCGGCGAGGGCAAGGGAGGGGCTTTCGTGGCGTGCAGGGCCTCGGAGACGAGCTGCTTGGCCCGCAGCGGGTCCTTTTTCGGGTCCACGCCGGCTTCCACGGGCTTGCGCATCATCTCGGCCAGGTACGACAGCCGGATTCGCGCCACGTCGCTGCATCCGCCGGGGTCGGCCTCGCAAGCAGCCAGGCCGGCCTCGGCTTCCAATAGGGCGTCTTTGGCCTGGAGCAGGGTGGCGTAGGCGTAGGCCGCCACCTGATGCACCTTGTAATCCTTGCTTCCCGCAAGGCCCACGCGCCGCAGGGTGGCCAGCGCCCATTCCGGGTGGTCGACGGCCAGGTAGGCGCGCGCCAGTTCCACGCCGGTGTTCGCGTCGCCCGGGTCGCGATAGACGGCGTCTTGCAGAAAGGAGACCCGATCCAGGTCGGCCTTGTCCCCTTGCACCGCCGGGTAGGCGTCGATGCTGGGCGCGGGGATCAGCAGCACCGCGGCGACCACCAGGATGGCGAACAGGTCGATCAGTCGGCTTGGGCTCACGATGCGCTCCCTTGATTCAATCTTGCAATGTATCTTCCCCGGCCCTGGCGCCCGGGTCAAACCGCTCACGCCAGTTTACCGCTTCATCCGACATCCTCCCTGGCCTGGCCTGGCCTGGCCACCCGCTTTAGATCGGTCGGTCGGCTTGGCCCCAACTGTGGCAAAATTCCCCGATCCTGTCGCGCAACTCCTCGCTTCATCCCCGCGAAATAAACTGATGTCCCCGACTTTCCTGCCCTTGCGGTCATGGCACCGTCTGTGCTTAGCTCTTCGTGAGACAGTACGGACGTACAACCGCCCTGCCCGCTCCCATGGTGGGGGCCTGTGGGTGCTAAAGGCCACGGAGGATCTTCGCAATGGGTATGCTCAAAGGTATCGCCGACGCATTCCACGAGGGCGGCTGGCCCATGTGGCCCATCCTGGCGCTCATGATCATCAGTTGGGGCATCATCATCGAGCGGACCATCTACCTCAAGAAGTCCGGCATCGACAAGGAAAAGCTCCTGGCCCTCCTCAAGAGCCAGATCATGGCCGGCAACATCCAGGGCGCCATCAAGGTCTGCTCCGGCAACCCCACCCCCATGACCCGCATCATCCAGCAGGGCCTGACCAAGTTCAATCGCCCCGACGCCGAAGTCCAGGCCGCCATGGACGAATCCGCCCTTCGCGAACTCCCCCAGATCGAGCACCGCACCGGCTACCTGGCCATGCTCGGCAACGTCGCCACCCTCATCGGGCTCCTGGGCACCATCCTGGGCCTCATCCACTCCTTCGCGGGCGTCGCCGGCGTCGATCCTTCCATGAAGGCCACCCTGCTTGCCAAGGGCATCTCCGAGGCCATGAACTGCACCGCCTTCGGCCTTATCTGCGCCGTCCCCGCCCTTCTGGCCTTCGCCGTCTTGAACGGCTGGACCCAGGGCATTTTGGACGACATCAACGAGGTCTCGGTCCAGGTCGTGAATCTGGTTGTCGGTCACCGGAACGCCATGAAGGGCGGCCAGGGCCTTGGCTAACCCGGGTACAGGGCTAATGGAAAGGAGCTGAGCAAATGTCCGGCGCAGCACCCACGCCTACGGGCAAAGGCGGCAAGAAACCGCTCGATGCCCAGATCAACCTGGTCCCGTTTATCGACCTTCTTTCGTGTTGCATCAGCTTCTTGCTGATCACCGCCGTGTGGACGCAACTGGCCCGCATGGACGTGACCCAGAAGAGCAAGGCCCCCGCCGGGGCCGTGGACGAGCCGCCGACCCCGACGGTGCAGCTGACCTTGTTCATCGACAAGGACGGCTACACCTTCACCAAGTCGACCGGTGAGCGTACCGAGATCCCCCTGAAGGGCGAGGAGTACGACTACACCAAGCTGTCCGAGACCATGGTGCAGGCCAAGAAGGACCACCCCGACAAGGAGGACATCACCATCAAGGCGGATGACACGGTCATCTACAACAAGATCATCAAGACCATGGACGTGGTCATCTCGTCCAAGTTTCCCAATGTGTCGCTCAGCGACAAGGGCACAGGAGGCTGACCATGTCAGGCACGGTTTCTCACGGCCTGATGGCGCCCCCCGGCGCCCGGCTGCGCAGGTTCATCCCCCTGCGTTTCGTCACCAAGCACGGCATGGGCGGGCGCAAGTCGAGCTACGCGGAGCTGAACCTGACCTCGATGGTGGACATGCTCACCATCCTGGTCGTGTTCCTGCTCCAGACCTTCTCCGCGTCGGGCGAGCTGCTTACCGTATCGAAGAACATCACCTTGCCCGAGGCCTTGAACTACAAGGACCTGGAACAGGCGCCCATCATCGCCATCTCCCGCGATTCGGTGACCCTGAACGGCGAGCCCAAGGCCGACGCCACCGAGTTGGAGAAGGAGAACACGGTAGACTGGAAGATCCCCCAGCTTCACGACGATCTGGTGGTGCTCAAGAACAACTTCAAGCTTCTGCACCCCAACCCCGAGGACTGGAAGGGCATCGTGATCGTCCAGGGTGACCGCAACATCGACTTCAAGGTCATCAAGAAGGTCATGTACACCTGCGCAGTGGCGGGCTACACCAACGTGAACTTCGCAGTGCAGCAGCACGGCAAGGGCGGCGGCGGCTAAGACCCTTTACCCCCGGTGCTACTCCCTAATGTCCCGATGTCTCCAAAAGCCGGCTACCCGCTTATTCGAGCGTGGGGGCGTAAGGATGGGCGCCCGACGCGCCAGCGGTGGGCTCCCTGGAGCAGGGGCCCCACGCGGACATTACTCGTGCACAAACCCCCATCCAAGCCACCAGTAGACTCACCACGAGCCGCGCGACGCGATTCTCCCTTCGACCCCCAAGCCCCCCAGTTTTTTATGTACACTCCCTGTACCAGAAGTGCAAACCGCCCGATGTGCGGGCCAGCCTGATTTTTTCGCGGGGCCGCGGCCCCCGGGAGAGAGCGATGCGCAAACTCGGAGTATCAGCGGCTTTTAGCCTGGCCCTCTTCCTTTCCGTGGGCCTGCCGATCACCGGGTGCACCGACGATCCCCAGGACCCGCAGACGTGGAT
>JBBRLA010000685.1:0-4478 GCA_038231615.1 Polyangia bacterium
TCGATGGCGCCGAAGGCCCCCAGCAGGAGAAGTTCAACGAGTTCCGGTCGATCATTCGCGGTCGATTGCGAACGCTGGTATCAGAGTTGCAATCTGTACCCGGTGTCACGTTTGATCCACTGCTGGCTCACCTCGACGTCTTCTCTGCACCAGAGACGGCCCTGGATCTCGAAGGCATGAGCGCCTACTGGAAAGCGCACCCGTCTCTCGAACTCCTTTCAGGCGCGGTGTTCCCGAATGAGAAGCCGCCCATTGCGAAGACTCACGTGTTCCTCGGCGAGCTACGCGGCGCGCTCGCCAGCCCGTCCGTCCTCTTTTCGCTGCCTATCACCGCTGACGCATATGAGGCGAATGTGGACGGCTACTCATTGGTGACTCTTTACGCGCTGGCGATGGAGGCACGGCGGCAGCACCTTCCCAATGACGTCGTCACAGCGCTGCTCGCCCGCGCCTTCGATCACGCGACCAACCTGAAGGAGAAGTCGGTACCATTCGCCGCCCTACCTCAGCTCCAAGAGGCGATCGCGACGGCGCAGGCTGAGTTGCATGGGGTGGCAAGGGGGCCGTGAGCCGACGCTCGCGTAGAGGCCTGCTTCTCGTGGCGGGTATACTGGTCATTTTGACATCGGCGGCGGCTGCCTCCGAGGCCAGGGTCACATTGATCGTTCCGCCGTTCGGCGGCCAAGGCGGGCTCGGTCCCAACGTGGCCACATTATTGAACCTCCAGGTGTGGCAGACGCTCCGAAAGCGCTCCCCGGATGAGCCCGCGCGCGCCTTCGGCCACGGACTTGTGCAATCGGTGCCTGGGCCAGGGCCTGCCGACCACGAGGCGGCTGCGCAGCGTGCACTCGACAACAATCCCTCCGCCCAGCTTGTGTTATGGGGTCAGGTGCTGCACTTCGGCGACGGGGTGGTCGTACAGGCCTATCTGACGTTGCCCTCGTACCCCAAGGGACGTAGGGAGCCAGCGCAAGTGTGGCACGAGCTCTGGCGGCGTGGTGCGCGCGAGCATGTCTTCGATCTCGACATCCCGAGCCGGCACTACACTTTCACGCCCATCGTGCTGGCCGAGGACATCGTCAAGCGCTACACGGACATCGAGGGGCTTCAGGTCTTCGACAAAGCAGTAGGCGGCAAGCTGAAGGGCGTGGTGGACCACGAAATGACCGCGCTCAGCCTGGGGGGCGATGCTGTGCAGGTGCGCTCGGGCAAGGTCACCGGCTGGCTGCTGCTGCCGCAGCTCTCGTCTGCGCGCACCGAAGTAGTCGACTTCACCGGCGGAGTTGTACGCATTCTGCGAACCGACTGGCAGGGCGCGTACGAGCTGTTCCAGACCGTGGTGGAAAACCCGCACACCACAGCGTCGCTGCGCGTCGACGCATTGCTCTTCCAGGCCCTGGCCCGCGCTCACCAGCGCAGGAATGGCGAACACGAACTGGATGAGGCATTGCGGCGCAATCCGCTCTCTCGGACAGTAGCGGCGTATGCGATGATGGACCAGGCAGCGGCGCTGGCTAGGCACCCGGGAGGAGATGATGCCGCCGCTCACGTGGGCCGCTTGCGCACCCTGGTGGAACAGTATGCGTACCTGTTCCCCAAGGAGGACGGTTTCCTCGCGGAGGTCATTGCGTTGCTTGGTGAGTATGGATGAGCGGATTCTGTAGCTACCTTGAAGCCCACCGAATCTGGCCACCGACCAAGCGGTAGATGGTCTGATGGGCCTGTTCGGCCCGGCTCTCATCGCCCCGTGGCATCGATACGGTGGTCCCGCCGATGGGCTTGGCTCTTGTTTCCTCTCGACACCCCACGCCTTCCCATCAACAGCCGTTTTCTCGTGACCCGCCTCTTTGATGTCCATAGCCAGCCGGATCGACGGCGATCCCCCTTCATGATGCCTATCAACCAGTCGGGTCCCGTCTGCATCATCTACCTGGATCAGCAACACCCCGCCGCGATCCGTTTCGGTGAACCCATGCGGATCTGATAGACTTGACACATGCTGAGCTGGATCCACGTCTCCGATCTGGGTCAACCTACGAGCTACCAAAGGTGCCGAGAAGACATCCGGGCCCGGCAGACCGTAAGCGTGCGAGGGCCGGAGGGGCTGTCGGCCCTGTCCGTAGGCCGGCCGCCTGTCCGGGGTTCGGACCGAGCTGGCGATTCCAGCAATTCGGGTAAAATTGGGACGCAAAATGTATCAGGCTCCTCTCGAAGAGCGCCTGTTTTGCATCGACGCGACTCAATTTTACCCGAATTGCTGGATTCGCGATTTGCTCCCGACCCCGCAGCCGCGAACCGCTGGTTCGCGAATTGCGATTCGCTCCCGCTACCCCGTGATGATCGTCTCCCCTCCCGCCCACACGCAGCTCGGACGCAAGTAGGCCAGCGGCGGCACTGTCACCAGCCGCGGGTCCGACGCCTCGGAGGGTAAGTCGTTCTAGGGCGCTTTTGAGCCCTCGAGGGCCAGGCAAGGAAGCGGCGATCGCCAGAGCAGCCCACACGACCTGATCGCCTCTGCGCAGATTCGAAAGAAAGACTACCAAAAACCGCCTGCGACACCCCATCTGGGCACACCGCCCCGAACCGCTGCCGACTCACATCGGCGGCCCGCGAGCAGGCGCTGGCGGAGATCCGCGCACTTGCGCCGGACGATCCCGATGGCCCGGCGCTGCGCAGATTCGTCGCCAGGTTGCGACACACGCTCCGTCATGCTACAAATATCTCTGAGCAGCAGCGAGAGGAACTCCTGATGACCAGCGCCGGTGCAGAATTCGAACGCTACGAGCAGGAACTGATCGACAGGGGCATCGGCACGGGGAAGGCGCAGATGCTGCTCCGCATCCTGCAGGCCCGCGGACTGCCGGTCAGTGAAGAGGTCCGCTCGCGCATTCTGTCGTGCTCCGACACCACGGCCTTCGATCTGTGGGCCGATCGCGCGCTTTTCGCGACCAGTGCCGAGGACATCTTCGCCACCGGCTGAAGCCCCAGCGACTGTCCAAGGTCAGCGTTGCTGGCCTCGCGGCGGCTCATCCTACGAGACAACTTCTCTTCAGGAGCGCAGGCAAGACGGCGGGCCCGCGCCACTGGGGTATCGGGTTCGGGTTCTGCCTCCGTGGCGACGCACCGTGAGGCGTCCGCGCCGCGCGTCGCGACCCGCCTGGAGTCGGAGCCGACCGGCGACCCCCGGGCGCGGGACCGCGCGGACGGCGCCGGCCCCCCCCTGGAAGAGGAAGCGGACGACGCGGACGAGGGCGGCAACGAGGACAAAGGCGACTCCCCCATCACCCAGGTCGCCTACCAACCCCCGCCTTCATCACCAGCCTGAACGGGCTGATGACCGAGTTCCTCCGCCGCAAATGGAACGGCGAGAGTGTAGGTAAATCGTGGCCGGTTTCGAGGGGCCAGGGGAACCTGGCAAGAGGAAGCTACTTCGCTACTTCTCACTCACGGTGCTAAATGCCATCGCACCACCCCAGATGGTTGACCTGGAGGTGGGCGCTGGTGGTGTCAGTGAGCATCATGGCCTATGGGGCTGGTCATGGTCAGGTCCTTCAATACCGCGGGTCCGTGCATCCTCACAGAACACTACATGCTGCCCCCGGAGCGCCGCCTCGGCCGCACCCTGGATCTGATCGACAAGAACAAGTATTTCGTCCTGCGCGCCGGCAGGCAGACCGGCAAGACCACCTCGGCCCGCTGGCTGGTCAAGCACTTCAACGGAGGTGGCCATCACCGTCGCGTGTGGATCGACATCCAGACCGCCCGCGACCGACCACGAGGTGAGGAGCCTGGACGACGCCCTCCGTGCGCGCTCACGTGCCCTTCCCAAGATAGCCCGAACTTCGAACTTCGACCCATAACTGCCCGAAAGAACACGCCAAAAACACCTGCGGCACGTCATTCGGGCACGCTGCCTCGAATCGCCGCCGACTCGCATCGGCGGGTCCCCCGTCGCTCTATTCCCCTTCACCCACGCCCAAACCGCTCAGGAAGGCGCCAGCGGCTCGGCGAAGTCATCCTACAATCGGGGCGGCTCAGCGAACTCGTCTCACGCAGGCGGTACCGGCGGATCGACGAACTCCTGGAAAACGCCTATTGACGGCTTATGTCCTTCTCATGCACCAGACCCACACGGCCACCGGCCCTCCGATCTCCTTGAACCAGATCCTGCTCGATGAAATTGCTTCCTCTATCTCAGGCATGCCCGGCATGACCCCGGAGAAGGCCCGCCTGGAACTTCCTCGTCTCCAGAAAGAGCTGGATGAGGACGCCGCGCACTTCAACGAACGACCCAAGCGCGATCTGCCCGCCGCCCACCGCATCGGCGTCAACCTGGAGTTCATCAACGAGTTCGATCTCCATGTGCCGCTGAACTACCAGAGCACCGCGGACCTGGCCTTCAGGCGATATCATCTCGGGCAGTCGCAGCAGTACCTGTACCGCTCGATCGGCAGAGGCATTCCGGCAGACTGGCTGAA
>JBBRLA010000686.1:0-4470 GCA_038231615.1 Polyangia bacterium
GGCGGTCTTTCTGGGCACGCACCTCTTCGGTGCCACAGGGTCCTGGCAGCAGAGCCTGGCTCAGCGGTTGTGTCTGGTCCACGATGACGTGATGTCCTTTCTCTGCCAGCACGCGACGGACGTCGTGGCGCGGGTGGCCCTGAAGCCGGAGTCCAAGACGGTCGCCAATCTGTGGCACGAGGAGAGCCTGCCGACCGAATCGGTGCTGGTGTCGCTGGCGGTGGCCACGCCGAACGGCAAGACTGGCAAGAAGGCCGACGAGTTGCTTCAGTCCCTGAGCGCCCTCATCGACCGTCCGCTGCGTCTGGGAGGCAAGGCCACGGTCGGACGCGGTCGCTGCCAGGTGACGATGGCAGGAGGCCCGCGGTGACCAGGCAGCAGCGGTGGGCGAGGAAGGCGCTTGCGTGCGTCAGCAAACAAAAGGGCCCAACGGGGCAGAAGAAGGCCCCGGCCGGAAGTGAGGAGTACCGCACGCTGTGCATGAAGATGCCAATCCTGCTTCAGCAGAGCGGCCTGGTGCAGGCGCTGGCCTTTGTTCGCTCTCGATCGGAGAGCGGTGGAGTCCGGGTGGGGCAGGTGTTCAGCGACGACCTCGCCCAGGTGTATGAGGTGGAGGCCGCGAATGACGCCGACGCGGGCTTGCGGCTCTTGAAGGACGCCCAGCAAGCGGCGTTACCCGCCTACCTGGCGATGACGCGAGATCTGATCGAAGTGAGCCTCTGGTTCAGGCGTTTCGCCCAGAGCGAGTTGCCGTCCCCCGAGACAGACGGAGAACGGTGATGAGCAGCCGGCGCGACGCATTGCGAGAGGTGACCAGGCAGTCTTCGACTCACGCCGGGCTCTGGCTGGACAAGTTCCTGCGAGAGCAGACGACGGGAGACGGCCAGGAGGGTGTCGGCGAAAAGGCGTGGCTAATCCACCAACTCGAAGGGCTTCCGTGCCCCGGGGGGTACGCCGAAGCATTCGCCCGGCGTGAGTCGGGCTTCACGAGGCCGGACTACCTGAAGGTCCCCGCTAGCACCACAGGCCGGATGGCGGTCGGACTTGGCGAGAAAGGCGCGCTGGAGGTGGGGCTGCGGCTGGAGCACACCTGGGGCGTACCTGTAATCCCGGGTTCGGCGCTCAAGGGCCTGGCCTCGGCGACAGCGCACAGGCTTCTGGAAGGAGGCGAGTGGCGCAGGCGGGAGCCGGGGCAGACGCGGACGCGGGTCAGCTTCGATGCGCTTTTTGGGACCACGGATGATTCGGGCGCGGTGTGCTTCCATGATGCCTGGTGGATTCCCGAGGACAAGCTACCCATCCACCTAGATGTGATGACGGTGCACCATGCAGCCTACTATCAACACGGAAGCACGGACGAACCACCGCCGCCTGCAGACACCGACAGCCCCAATCCCATCTCCTTCGCATCGGTGACCGGACGCTACCTGATCGTGGTCGAGGGACTGGAGGAGTGGTGCGACGCGGCCATGTCGATTCTGAAGATCGGATTGCGGGAGTTGGGGATTGGGGCCAAGACCAACGCCGGGTACGGGCGGCTCGAACTCGACTATTTTTCTGCCGGAGAGCGAGTGGAGCGAGAACGTCAGGCGGCGAGTGAGCGGGCTGCAGCCGATCAGCAACGGCAAGCCGAGGATGCCAGGCAGCTCGGCACCGTCCTGGCAAGAATCGAAAAGAACAACGCGGCCCCGTTGATTACCGAAAAGCTCAAGACATACGTCGGGTGCACACGAAGGACCTTTGCAACCGGCGCGGTGAAAAAACTCGGTCGGAAATGGGTCGCCGAGCGGGCTGCGCAGGGCCAGGTCTGGGCTGTCGATCTGCTCGCCGCAGAAAGCGAGAGCAATGGCTGATGCGCGTCCGAGCGAGGAGTGCATGAGATGGCAAGACCCAGGTTTTCGATCCGCGAGGTCCGCACTACGCGCGGGCCCGCTGTCCTGATCAGCTTCGAGATCGAGGGAGGAGTCACGTCGCCGCCGGAGTTCGCGGCGGCGCTGGCTGCGGAGGTAGGCGGGTACGTGGTCCAACCGGGATATGGGATCATCCTGGACGGGCGGGGGCCCATCTGGGGCTATGGCATGCTGGTCCACGCTGCGCGTCCTTCGTCGTGGCTGGCCTTGCGCGACCCGCGCCTGGGTCTGGTGGTGGTCGCATCGCAATCGGCGGACACCCCGGTCGGGGAGGTATTGACCTTTCCCGAGCCGGAGCGTCCGGCTATGGTGGCCCAGGCCATACGCCAGAAGGGGACGTTCTCTCACGACTTCATGGCTTATACCTTGTCGGCGATCGACAGCCTGGCCAAGGCGTTCTCGCGGATGGGGACGAGGCGGAGAAGTGGCGCCAGTCCGCCCTGAGCGGAGGTCTCTACCGTCCTGAGGGTCTCCTCACATCATCCTATCCCGCCGTCAACCGTCAGCCACAGCAAAGAGCCCGATGCCGCTGTGACGCCCTGCCCCCAGCCCGATGGGGCCCCTCAGATGGGAGCGAAATTCTACCGTGGCGTGCCATCGGCCAAAGCCGTTCAGGTAGCGTGGCACCTCGTAGGCGCCGGCCAGCAGGCTGCCTGCCCAGTGGGGCTCTTTTTGCAGGCTGAAGTCTCTCACGTGAGCATCGAGGCCCGCCTGAATGATCGCCCTGTCCATGAGCGCACGGGCCCGGTCATAATCGTGGTCATCCCGTTCGGGCAGGACCACCGGGGTCACCGTTCGCCAGCAAGTCGCTGTCCCGCGATAACCGAGCAAACCTGTGGCCGAAGCCGAGGGTGTTGCGCTGCGCTGCTGAAAACATACATTACCGAGGTCAAGCTCATGCAAAGTACCCCCGCCAACCCCTGATCCACTACGCTCGCGGGGTAGACACCCGCCCTGGTCCTGTCCAATGTTGGACACGGCAATGGCCGGGCGCAGGCTTGGGCCGGTGCGGGACTTTCGGGAAATTCGGGCTGGCCCGCTCTTTCTCCTGGCACGTTGGAGATCGCCGCCTATCCTTTGCTGGGTATCCCGGAAGGAACACCATGGTACCGACGGCCCAGACGGAAAGAACCAGCAAGACGCGCGCGCTCCCGTTCAGGACATTTGTTCTGCCGTCCCCCATGCCGGCGCGGGAATCGCCCCTGGACTTCGAGGAGCAGGCGCAAAAGGCCCAGGCGCTGGGCCCCTTGTCGCCAGCCGAAGCGGCCACACATCGGGCGCGAGAGAACCGGATCAGGAAGCGCCTCCGGCGGTCGCAACACGCGCTGGTCCAGGCCTGGGAGCTGGGTCAGGAGTGCCTTCTGGCCGAGAGCAGCGGCTACTGGCTGCGCGACCCGAAGCACCGGGACCAGGATTTCATGACGTATGCCATGTACCTGTTTCAGGTGGCCTTCGACAAGAAGGTCTCGCGGCAGACGGTGGGCCGGCGGATGGCCGTAGCGCGGAGGTTCACCCGGGAGCAGGTGCTGGAACTTACGCGGTGGGACCTGGGCGTCACCGTGGTGGCCGACATCGCCATGGCAGACCCGGAAAAGAGGCCGCACCTTTTGCAACAGGCCATCGCCAGAGCGACCCGCACCAGGGTCCGGGCGGCGTGCGGAATGAAGAAAAAGGAGAAGACAGCGGCCGGCGGGACGGAACCGGCCTCGTCGACCGAACCCGGACCGACGCCGGGACCGGAGACGCGGGCGGCGGAGCGGGAACTGGCGGTGAGAGCGGGGGAGACGCGGGCGGCGGAGCGGGAACTGGCGGTGACAGCGCGGGAGGCACAGGTGCAGGAGCGGGAGCTGGCGGCGGCGGTCTGGGAAACGCAGGTGCGAGAGCGGGATCTCGAGTCGGCGACGCGGGAACTGGCAGTGGAGGCCCGGGAACTGGCTGCCAGGACGCAAGACGACGATGCGCTGCAGTGGATACAGGTCCAGGAACTGCGCGAGCAGAGAGTGGCGACACGGGAGGCAGAGGTGCTGGTGCGGGAGGAGGCCCTGGCCGGGCGGGAAGCGCCGGTCGACGAGGAGCGGGTGGCGGAGCGCGAGCGGGAGATCGAAGCCGAAAGACAGAGCCTCTATGCCTGGGGAGAGCGGTTGAACCAGCAGAATCAGGAGCAGAACCGGCGGGAGGCGGCGTTTCGCTTTCCCGAAAATCCGATCGACCCGGATGACACGGTGCTGCTTATCCAGCAGGCCCTGGATCGGGCGGACCACTACGCCAGGCAACTGGACCGGCAGCGGGTCAGGCTGAAGCTGGAACTTGGGGAGCAGGGAGACGAAATCCTTTATTCCGCAATGCGGGCGCTGGTCACGACCATGCAGCACTGCGACTTCAGCATGCGAAGGCTGGAGCCCAACTTCAGGGCCCGCCATCCCGAGCGGGCGAAGAAGGCGAAGGCGGAATTCCTGCTCTGGGTGGCCGAAAGCGAGGAATACTGGATCGCCCGGTGGGACAAGTGCCGCAAGAAGCGCGCGGTGCCCGGCGTCGAGGCGGTGGACGCCCACGTCGAAGA
>JBBRLA010000687.1:0-4463 GCA_038231615.1 Polyangia bacterium
CACGCCCGCATCACCGGCCACTGCCGGGTCGGTGTTGATGACCTGCGCCCCCTGGGTGTTGCTGCGTCCGTGCCGCATGCCGGCGCCCATGCACTCGATGGGACGACCGTTGGACAGTTCCCACGGATCGCCCTCGTGTACCTGGGAGGCGCGAAAGGGCCCCGGGTCCCCGATGGGTGCGGGCCTGCGAGAGGAAGAAGAAGCCGCCATATGCCCAGGCTAGCACACAGAAAGGGGCGGGACCACATCTCGGTGTTGCCGAAGATATCAAGGCCGTTCTGGAAGGAAAAGGGGGGGACCGCGGCGAGAGCACATCTCGGTGTTGCGTCCTGAAAGGAAAAGAGGGCAGCCCGCGGCGGACCCGGTAGATCTGGATCTCTACCTGGTCCGCCTGGCGCAGCTTGTCATGGGGCGGCTTTCGGGGTAGCTGACCTGGCACAGCCACCCCGCCGGACTACTGCTTCCTGAGTTGGATCGAGAAGCTGAACGTGCAATCCGTATTCGGCATGCAGGCCATCGCAAGCCCTGAGCGGCTCTCGGTGAAGTTGAGCTTGAAGTCGTTATCGGCGATCGCCGTGAGCGTGCTGGTCCGGCTGATGTGGTAGGTGCAGGAAGCGTTGGTGGAATCCTGAATTATGGTGTCCCCGAGGGTCAACTTGCCGACATTGCAGGAAACCGTACCTGCGCCAAGCGGGTTCGGGTTGCCAGCGGACCCCGCCACGGTGATCGTACCATTGGCATCGTTGGTCACCATGCGCGCCATCCCGTCAAACGAGGCCGAGGTGGTGCCGGTCTGGCAGGTGTCCGCGACGATGGCCGTGTTGGAGATGGTATAGTTGCCACCCTGGATCTTGAAGAGCGTCGGCACCCCTTGGCAGGCAGCGGTCATATCCAGGTTGCCGAAAATGTTGTCACCACCGCAGGATGCGAGCGCGAGTGGCAAGGCCAGACCGAGAGCGAGATTCAGGACATGGGCAATCTTCATGACGACCTCCTTAAGGTTAAACTATAGATCTTGGTTAAGGGAGAGGCTCGCGCCGGATGCTAGAAAGCGCCAGCGCCCTTGCTCGGAGCAACGATGGGGTTGTTGACGGTGCCGGGCTTGGCAGTGGGGTCCTTGGGGGCTGGCATCGCCTGGGCCGCGCCGGGCATCTTGCCACCCGGGTGGTGGGCGGCGGAGTGATCCTTGCCCTTCTCCTTGCCCATGGGCTCGGTGGACGGGGCGGCCTGCGCGGTGGCGGCGGCCTGCTGTGCCTGCGCCTCGGCCAGCTTGGCCTTGGCGTCGTCCGCGTCCTTCTTCGCCTGGTCGAGCTGGGCCTTCATGGCGTCCACCTGGCTCTTCAGGTTGCCGTTCTCGGCCTTGGCCGTGGCCAGCTCCTGCTTGGTGGAATCCAGCTCTGCCTTGGATTGATCACAGGCGGACAGGCCGAAAAGGCTGCCCATCGCCAGAGCCATCGTCAAGGTCATCGTCTTCATCGGGGACTTCATCATTCTCTCCTTGGGTGAGTGATTTTCAGCACCACCGGAACAAACCGGCAAACATGGGCGGATATTTAACTAGCATATTTCTGACCCGAGGTCACGCCCAAAGGTCAAGTCACAGTTTGGCCGCATCAATAAACGCGTTCGTGGGGCAAGTGGTCTCTGGGGGAGCGGAAATACTGCAAGGGCGAATAGGCAAGGAAATTGGATACACGGCTGGTGTAGAGGCACGCATAGGCCTCGACCTGCTCGCCAAAGCGTGAGTTCTCCGCCCCTTCTTTGAAAAGCGGGCCCCAGTATGGATTGAAGGTGCGGTCGATGTCGGCCTCCAGGCGATCCATCTCCTCGGTGCATCCCCGGGAGGCGGCGCGCAAGGCATCCAGACGGCGGCGCATCTCGGCCACCGCCGCCTCCACCACCTGCGGGGTGATGAGCAGATCGGGGGCGTCCACATTGACGGACAGCGAAGTCGCCAGATCTTCCGCTACTTGGGCACTATCACGATCCATCACCGCGGCGCTTCGCCCTTCACGATCCATCACCGCGGCACTTCGCGCTTCACGATCCATCACCGCGGCGCTTCGCGCTTCGCGATCCATCACCGCGGCACTTCGCGCTTCGCGATCGGAACGGAGCTGCCGCAGCAGCAACTGCTGGTAGGAGATCTCCGCGTCCACCCGGTTCTTGCGCCGCTCCAGCGCCTCCAGTTGCTGTAGCTGGGCCTCGGCCTTGCTTTGCAGGGTCATCTCCTGCTCCAGCTCCTGCAAGATCATCGCGGTGCGCCACACCGACGACTTCTTCGCCCGGAGCATGTCCCCATAGATATGGTCGCCCACGTAGAGCACCTGATCGCCGATCTGTCCAAGAGGACCGGCCTGGCCGATCTGGGTCTGGAAGTCCTGGACGTTGCCGCCCTGGTACACCCGCGTCCGCTGCAACGGAGTCCCCGGTAGCACCTGCCCAACGATTTGCCCATCATCGGACAGCTCGTACAAGGGGTGGCGCTCCGAAAAGAACGCCGGCTTCCGGGCGTCCACCACGATGGCGTCGAAGTAATGGCGCCAGCTTGGGTAGTTGGGCAGTTCTCCATCGAGCAGATAGGACATCACTTTCTCGGTGTAGTCGAGCGCGCTGTTGGTCAACAGAAAAAGCCGCTTCCCCGACGAGCGAAAGCGGTGCAGCGTGGCCGCCAGGTCATCGTCCTTCTCCAGGTAGTCGGCCAGGTTGGCCTTGATGACCCGCTTCATCGACTCGTCGCGGTGGGCTTCGTCGATGCACTCACGGATGTCGCGCCACAGTTTATCGTAGCGGGCGGCCCGCTCGTCGGCATTCGGCGGCGGCAGGGCGGCGAGTTCCCGGTCGAGGATCTCGACGTTGCGGGCGTAGAGCACCGCCTCGGGCAGGGCGAAGAGCGTGTCGATCCAGGCGTAGCGCGGGTGGGACAGGCGCACCCGCTGGTCGTGGTACAGGCGCCCTCGCTCTTCCCGGGACAGGAGCCGGCCCCCGTGGTAGCAGCGGCCGACGTAGCCGTAGCGATCCATCTTCACCAGGTTGCCGTTCTGCCGGTCCACCACCAGGCCCCGGATGGCGAAGCTCGGGTCGTACGAGATGCCGAGGATCTCCTGGGGGTAGCCCCGGTTGTCGACCATCTTGCGCAGGGTGCAGGCCACGGAAAGGGCCTCGATGCGCGGCTGGTTGTAGATGGCCAGCGTGTAGTCCATGTCAAAGCCGATGAGATCGATCTTGTCCATTCGCAGGGTGCGGTTGACGAAGATCCGGCGGTTGTGAATGGGGTCCACCTGCTGCACGGCCCGCCCCAGGGCGGCCAGAAGGCGCAGGTGCGGCGAGCCGGGGTCCCCCTCGGGAGGCGGGAGGACCGGCGGAGCGGACTTGGAGGAAGGGAGTTCGAGAGAAGGCATGAGGTTAGACAGTTTTTCTATTTTCGCGGCGGCGTCAAGCCGAGTTGCTTCAAATGCGCCTCGTCCCCTGCCCCGTGCAGCATCCAGTAGGGCAGCCGGGTGCTGCCGAGGATCTGCCCCTCATCGCCGCTGTCCCAGTGCCAGCGGATCAGGCGATGGGGCGCGGCGGCCTCGAACTGGTAGGTGCCGCTTTCGCCGCCGCCTTGGATCTGGATGGCCACGGTGTAGGTGACGACGGCGAAGCGGCCCAGGGGCGTAATGACACTGTCGGGGGTGGCCTTGCGAGTCAGGGTGGCGGTGCCAAAAGACAGGGGCTGGTGCAGGAGCCGCGCGCGCAGGAGGCTGGGCAAAAACGGCACGCGGATCGAGGCCCCCGGCGCGAGTAGATCGACCCGCCCCTCGAAGCTGCGCAGGAGCACCGGCAGCTCGTCCTCGGAGACGCCGCCTTTCGGCTGGTCAAGGTCCTGTGTGGCATCGGCCTCGCCATCGAAGTAGCTGTGGCTCTGGCTGACCAGCTTCCCGGGTTGCGCCAAAAGCTGGTGATAGACGTGCCCGCACCACTCCTGGCTGGAGAAGCTAATCTTGCGCAGGGGCCACGGCCGGTCATCCTTTGACCCTGGCGCGGGCCAGTCCACCCGGGCAAAGGTCGAGGTCAGCACGCTGTAGTCATAAATGCCGGTCTGGAACTTGCGGACAAAATTGAGCTTGAGGACCGGGTACACATCGCTCTTGTCGTGCTTGCCCGGGTCGGCCTTGACCCGGGCCGAGTCGCTGAAGTCCTCGGTGACATAGATGAGCACCGCGGTGCCCTCGCGGTTCTGTCCGTAGCGGGGCTGGGTCAGGCGGTAGCCTGAGAGTTCGGCTTTGCCGTCCCCCCAGACGGACCAGAAATCGGCGGCCTCGACCCCCGCTGGCAGGAAGCAGGAGATCGCCAGCAGCAGCCGAGGCGAGGGCCATCGGGCTTTTCCGTGCCCGTGACCAGGTTCATGACAAGGAACGACGGAGCGCATGCACGATAGGATGCCAGATCCCGGCCTCGCGGAGCAGGGGCGCGCCGTAACC
>JBBRLA010000688.1:0-4455 GCA_038231615.1 Polyangia bacterium
AGCGCCATCCACATTGCGCGGACGTACATGGGAAAGAAGCAGAACTTCGTAGGGCAGAGCTTCTGGGCGAGGGGCTACTTTGTCACGACGGTGGGCCGAGACGAGGAGGTGGTGAGGGAGTACATCCGGCACCAAGAGAGCAAGGACAAGAGAGCGAGGACAAGAGGCTGGATCAGATGCAGCTATTCTGAGAGACGCCACCTTCAGGTGGCTCCAAATGAGCCGCGAAGGCGGCTCTCAGGCTGAGCCGCTCGTGAGCGGCCCCAACCAATAACCGCTTTGAGCGGTTCACGCTATCTCATACCCCCGGCTTTGCCGGGGGTCGTGATTAAACCGCGGGGCCTGCGGCGCTTAGCGACATGGACCGCGGTGTCTGCGGCGCTTTGCGAGGCATGACCGCGGGGCCTGCGGCGCTTCGAGATTAATTCACGACGAAGGTGAAGGCTTCCATGAGACAGACGTGGACCGGCTGGGGGCGATACGTCCACTTGCGCAACGTCGCGACGATGTTTTCGTTGGCCTCCGGGAGCGAGCTTCCCAGCGGCACCACCGTGTCCACATGACCTTCACGGTTGATGCAGATCTTGTAAAGCAGCTTTACCGGCCCCCGGTTGCGGAACCACTGCTTGACCCCTTCGGGAAGATGGGGCGGGTCCCCGCTGAGTTTGTCTCCCCGGATGACCGCGGGGGGCCTGGGCGCGGTCGGCGGCGGCTCTGGGGCAGGCGAGACCGGTGGGGCCACCGCTGCGATCGCCACCGGGGCCGGGCTTGCATGGCCCAGGTCCGGGTGGCCCATCTCCTGCGCCACCTGGTCTGGCAGATGATGCACATTCCGCGGCGCCACCTTCTTCGGCCCGCCCGCCTCCTGGTTCTGCCGCCTGGCTGGATGCGGTGCCTCCCGCCGCTCCGCCTCCCTCAGGTCCGGCACGATCGTGAGCGGCGTCACCTCCGGCCGCGGCACCTGCATGCTGGCCGCGCGGAAGGTCCCCTCCTCATGATCGCCGCCCGGTGACGGGACCGGTCTGTGCAGCACCACCGCCTCCCTTTGCTGCCCGCATTGCTGCGAAAACACCGCCCACACTCCCAAAAGCCCCACCGCCCCCGCCCCGGTCAGCATCAGCAGCGAGAAGCGCTTTCGCGCCAAAAGCTCCGCCTGCACCACCCGCTCGCCGATGCCATGGCGCGTGGTGGTGGAAGGCGGCATCGCTCGCCCCGTGGGCCCCCCGCTCACCACCCGGGTCGCGCCAGGCGTCCCCGCCACCGTGCCCATCTCGCCGGCCTCGTTTGACTCCGAGACCTCCACCTGCATACTGGCCCCCGAGACGCTGGCCAGGGCCACCATCCGCGGCACCGCTGAAAGCACCCCGCTCATCTTGCTGCCCAGCGCATCCAGTTCCCGGGCCACCTCGTCCATGGTGGGCCGGGCCGCCGGCTTCTTCGCCAGCATCCGCTCGACCAGCACCGCCACCAGCGCCGGTACCGCCGGGGCCCGTTCCAGAAGCGGCACCGGCTTCTCGTAGATCTGCATCGCCAGCACCTCGCCGTCTCCCTCGGCGATGAAGGGCGGGCGCCCGGCCAGCATCTGATAGAGCAAGATCCCCAGGGAATACACGTCGCTGCGCTCGTCGGTGTCGTCGGACCCGCGACACTGCTCCGGGGACATGTACGTCGGCGTCCCCATGAGCATGCCGCTGCGCGTCTTGTAGTCGGTGGCGTCGTCGTCGCTCGGTCTATCACCGGCCCCGGCCCCGGCCCCCGACTCCTGGATGATCTTGGCGATGCCGAAGTCGAGGATCTTGGCCCGCTCGCCGCCGGCAGCCTCGGGGTCGGGCACTACGATGACGTTGCCCGGCTTCAGGTCCCGATGGACCACGTGTTTGGCGTGGGCCGCCGCCAACCCCGCCGCCATCTGCCGTGCCAGGCGCAGCGCCTCCACCGGCGGCATGCGCCCCGTCCGTTTGAGGCGCCGCGAAAGCGTCTCCCCCTGCAGGTATTCCATCACCATATAGGGGGGCTCGCCGTCAACCTGGCCGAAGTCGAAGACCTGGACGATTCCCGAGTGGGTGATGGCGGTCACCGCCCGCGCCTCGTTGATGAAGCGCCCGGCGATGTGCGGGTCTTGGGCGAAGTGCGCGTGCAGCACCTTCACCGCCACCCGTTTGCCGATGCCGTCGTGGATGGCCTCGAAGACGGCACCCATGCCGCCCTTGCCGATCTGGCGCACCACACGATAATTTCCGATGCGCTTTCCTACCATCGTGCCGTTCCGCGAAGTTTCAGAGAGTGTAAGATCCAACTCATACTACCGCAGAAGGTGGCGGCGGCAAGGGGCGGCAACGCAACCCAGCGCAACAGACGGCCCTCCTGTGCGTGGGGGCGCGGGGGCAATCACCCAGCGGCGGGGATGCGAATAGTGAAGGTCGAGCCGACGCCCTTCTCGCTGTCCACGGTGACGTCGCCGCCCATGAGCTGGCAGAAGCGGCGCGTGATGGCCAGCCCCAGGCCCGTGCCGCCAAAATGCTTCGCCGTCGTGGCGTCCCCTTGCGAGAAGGGCTCGAAGATCCGCGCCCGCGCCTCCGCGTCCATGCCGATGCCCGTGTCGCGGACGGTGATGACATACCCCGGTCGCGCGTTCCGCAGTTCCCGGCCCGCCTGTAGGGTGATGGTCCCCTTGTGCGTGAACTTCGCCGCGTTCGACAGGAGGTTCATCAGGCACTGACACAGCTTGACCCGGTCGCTCTGGATGACGCCCACCTCCGCCGGACATACCACCTGCAACGTGCTGCCGTTCTTGTGCAAAAGCGGCGTGACCGTCGCCGTCACCTCTTTCAGAAGATCGGGCAGCGAGAAGCGTTCCAGCAGCACCTCCATCTTGCCGGCCTCGATCTTCGACAGGTCCAGGATGTTGCTGATGAGCGCCAGCAGGTTCTTGCCCGCCAGAAGGATACGCTCCAGATCCGACACGAAGTCCGTCATCCCCCGGGCCCGCGCCTCCTCGTGGAGCATCTCGCTGTAGCCGATGACGGCATTTAGCGGCGTGCGCAGCTCGTGGCTCATGTTGGCCAGAAACTCGCTCTTGGCCCGGTTGGCCGCCTCGGCCGCCTCCTTGGCCGCGCGCACCTCCTGCTGCAAGCGCCGGTGCTCCCCCATGTCGATGGCGAAGGCCACCGCCGCGCTCTTGTCGTTGAGGAGCGCGCCACCGACCAGCACCGGCAGGCGGCTGCCGTCTTTGCGCAGGTATTCTTTCTCGAATTGCGTGCAGGTCCCCCGGGTGCGGATTTCCTCGCGCGCTTGTTCGTCGCGCGGCACGTACTCGGGGGGCGTCAGCTGATCCCACTGCACCTGTGCCGCCTCCGCCCGAGAGTAGCCCAGCATGTGTAGATACGCATCGTTGGCCTCCTGCACGCCGGTCGTCACGTCACCGACGACGATGCCGACGGGAATGGCCTCGATGAGTGGCGGAAGCGGCCCTCGCTCTGCCGCAGCGCCTCCTCGGTGCGCTTGCGGTCGTCGATGTCGGTGTTGGTGCCGAACCACTTGACGATCCGGCCCGCCTCGTCGCGCTGTGGCAGTGCCCGGCCCAGGTGCCAGCGGAAGGCGCCGTCTTTGGCCCGGCGCAGGCGAAACTCGATCTCATAGGTCTCGCCGGTGGCCAGCGAATGGGTCCACCGCTCGATGCAGCTGGCCACGTCGTCGGGGTGAAGCACGTCCTTCCAGCCCCAGCCGATCATCTCCTCATAGCTGCGGCCGAAGTATTCGAGACAGCGGAACGAGACGTGGTCCAGGGTCCCGTCCGGCAGGGCGGTCCACACCTGCTGCGGGATGGACTCGACCAGGAAACGGTATTCGAGGAGCCCCAGTTTGTCCGGCGTCGGGCTCGGGGAGATCGGCACATCGGCCGAAGGAAGATTTTCAGGGGAATTCATGGGTGCGGCACCTTGTGCCCATTCTACTCGATCCGGCCAGATTGGCCCGTCAGGTTCGATGACGGGGCCTTACGAGCCCAAGTGAAACAGGTAGGCAGTCATCCCCAGGCCCAGGACCGCCACTACCATGGACATGATCACCTCCAAAGGCAACATAGCGGGTTGATATGGCTCCCCGCTTGCGAGTCGCCGGATGAGCCGGACGTGTTGCCGTGCGGCCAGCAGGTTGACCAACACCCCACACAGGACGAGCACCGTTCCTAGCCACAGCGATGCCCCCGGGGCATGCGGCGCGGCTGGCGACTGCGCCGCGGCGAGCTCACGGAGGAAGATGCCAAACCGAGCTACTACGAAGCCGAATCCCATCATGGCCAGACCGGTGCGGATCCAGGCCAGCAGGGTTCGCTCCGCGGCGAAGTAAACGCGGGGATCGTCCATGCCGCAAAGCATACGCGAGGCAGGACCCGCTGGGTGCCACTTCCGCCGCGGTAAAGACGGGCCGCGCGGGCCGGCGACATTCAGATCGGCC
>JBBRLA010000689.1:0-4440 GCA_038231615.1 Polyangia bacterium
CCCCTCGTCTGGTTCACCAGTGAGCTGGTTGACGCAGCGCTCGATCAGCTCGGGTCGGCCGGCGCAGTAATGGAACCTGGGATCAACCGGGCCGTACGAACTGAAATGACGCATGGCCCGGATTATGCCAGCCTCTCGTGAATGTCAATCCTGGGATGATGGCTCATCTTCGTCCTCATCCCCCTGACCCAGCAGCCGCACCAGGCTCACATCGAGCTGGCTGCGCACCATGCGGATGATGCTCTCCATCTCTTGCGGCGGGTCTCTCTGGTCAACCCTTTGCAGCCACCGCGACACGGTGCGCTCACCCTAAAATGGATAGTGGCCGGTTTTGAGGCGATCTGGCTGGATTTGAAGCGCAGTGGCTGCCTCCATGAGGAAGAGCACCCGCTCCGCGCCCCTGTTGAGGCGTGGCGCGGGACTATCGTCGACGGAGTAGCCGCCCACCAGGGCGTTCCTCACCTCGGCCACCAACATCGAGACTTGCCTGGAGTTGAGCTTCAGGGCCTCCGCAAGGCCCTTCGCATGCTCCGAGAGAATCAGGCCGCCGCCGTCCACAATCTCTTCGGGTTTGTAGTGGCTCGCCGCCGCCGCTGTCGTCATTCCCGCACCTCTGCCTCGGCGAGCCTGCTAGCTAGGCGGCCCTTTTCCGCAGCCGGAGTTCCGTCACAATCGCCTCATAGGGCACCCAAATCCCGCCCTGCGGCGCCTTCTCCAGAAGGCCCAGGGCCAAGAGGCGCTTTGCGTCGCTGTGGACGTTCTTGTAGTTGCGCTCCAGGCCCTGGGCCGCGGCCAAGACGGACAAGGGCCCATGCTGGCTCACGTACTCAATCAGGCGCCAGCGCTCGGGCGTGAGGGCCTGAAGCAACGTGGGCAGGTCCGCGAAATCGAGCTGCTCTCGGAGTGGCGGGCGCTCGCCGCGCTGGACGGCCTGGGCGGTGGTGAGGAAGTCCTGAGCCGCCTCGCGCAGCGAGCCGAGGCCGATTTGAAGAGTCCGTTTCTTCATCCCTGTTCTCCTGTGAGCCGCGCCACATCGCCCAGGAAGTCCGCCAGAAGCTGATCCAGGGTCGTGAATCGGTACGGCACCTCGGTGTCTCCGCAATGAATATGTGAACCCTTGCCCACCTCGTTGTCGTAGCGCACCAGGCACCGCCCGTCCTTCCCGCAGTACAGCCGGTACTTGAGCCCGTCGGGGTGGTGCCGGCTTTGGGGCACCTCCCAGATGATCATCTCGACGACGTAGCCGCCGGGCCACGCGAACTTGCGCCGCAACCGAAGGGTGGCGTTCACGGTAGATATCTTAGCACTGGGCCATATGGCATGCAAGACCACAGTTTGGTCTTCGGGCCGGGGGCCATCCGCTGGGCCCTCCGGTGCAGGTATCCCTGTCTGATCTCCCCGCTCCCGTCGGTGGATCCGTTCGGCCCAGAAAAAAGCCGTACGAACGGCTTTTCTCTCCATCTCCCCCATCCTCGAAAGGCTGGCCTTGCACCGCCACTCAAGGAGAGGGAGCCCCAATGGAGTCAATCGCCGCCCCAGCCCCCGAGCAGGAACACGCTGCCCCCGAGCCCGTCCTTCCCACCCACATCGACAAGGAAGACCTGTTTCGCTGGCGGCTTTTCGACACCGAGGCCCGCCACAGTGAAGCCGTCGTTGGCAGCCTGAAGCTGCAATCGGCCAACCTCCAGCTGCAGTTCGCCAGCGCCCAGCAGCAGCTCGTCACTGTCTCCAGGACGGCGACAGCGTCAATCCCGATCCGGAGGCAGGCGAGAAGGCGGGCGAGATCACCCGCATCAAGCACCCCGCCGCCCACGCCCAGGCGTAGCTTGCGCTGTCCCCCGGCGTGGCCGACGGCAGTTCGGGGCACGCCGTGCTCCTGTCTGCCTGGCCCGATGCGCGCTGGATTCGCCCCGCCCGGGGAAGGTGGCTCGGCTGCTTCCCCGAGACGGTGTGGCCCCGGTTCTGGCCGCCGTCGTGGCCAACCACGCTGCTCGCGGCCAGATCGCTGGACTTGGCGGTTTCTGCCTTCGGTCCCGGTCGACCCCGCCGCGCAACGGGTCCACGGCATCGGCCTGGACGAGCTGGCCGGGGCCGGTTGGATGCATGCCCACTTGATAGACGAGTTTGAGCACTACAAGAAGGAGCACGCGGCCAGCTACGAGCAGGCGGTCACGCGGCACGCGCGGATTCTCGCTGAACTCGTCGTCTTACCGGTGTTCTGTGCTGTGATGCGGGCTGCTTCGGCTCAGGGATAACGCAGGAGATGGAGGAGCGGCATCCCCCTCGCGAGATCCAGGTCTCGAAGGCGGAGCCGCCTGCCGGGTGCAAGGCCCTCGGCACTGTGGCCGGAGATAGGACCAGGTGGCTCATGGAGGCCGACCAGTCCTATGAGTCGGCGATCAGCAATCTGCGGCAGGAGGCCCAGAAAAAGGGCGCGAACTACGTGGTCATGGACTCGGTGGACGATCGCCACAACTACCTGATCCTGGCCCGCGCATTCTTCTGCCCCGCACAGCCAGGCCCCGGCGCCCCCGCAACTGACCCCAGGTCCCGCTCGCCAGCATGGACCTCATAGCAGGACGGCGCATCTGCCGGACCGGCCACCGGGGGGTCTACTGGACTGGGGACATGCCGCGGTATTGCCAGAGGTTTTCTGTCCCCTATCTAGCCAATCTGGCCCCTTCATTGTCAATCTCGACGGTGCGCGCCCGGCGGCTCGGCCGGTGATGATCCTCGCCTAATTTCCGTCGATCTTCGCCCTTAGGTCCCGGTTGCCGCAGACGTACACCGCCGGGCCCGGGTCGCAGGTACAGGCGATGACCCCGGCGTCGGAAGGCTGAGAGCAGCTCGGCGCCGCCCCCAGGCAGCCGAGGCCCTCGTAGCCCTTCCCGGAGTCATTGGCCGGGCAATGGCCCACGTCGAGGATCAGCTCCCAGATGTGGTTGTTCTGGCACACCCGGCTCCCCCGCTCGGCGCACAGGCAGGACTCCCCCGGGGTCGTACACGCCGCGCCAATCTCGAAGGCGCAGGAGCAGAAGCCGGAGTCGATGGCCATGCTCATGTCGATCCCGCTGCGAGCATCGCCCAGGTCGGCCGCGGTCGGCGCAACCGTGCAACCCCCCGAAAGGAGGTCGATTAGGACGAGGTAAGGCGTTGCGCTGCCCGGAAATCTGGTGTTCTGCCGCATGACACCTTCCTGAGCGGATCATCGCACAGCCTGCCCCCAGGGACACCGGGCGATTCCGGGTCTGCCCGCTATTCTGGTCAAACGAGACATCCCCGGCCTCACTGGTTTCATCACGGCCACGCGGCCGACAACAGCACTCGCTTCCACCTCTTCTGAGTAGCGAGCGCCATCGCCTCTCCGCATGTGACCAGCACGCAGCCTTTGATGTGAGTCACTCGACTTTCACGCCAGGTAATCCAATCATGACCAGGCGGGCGAGGTCCTCGACCTGAACAACGTATTCCGGCGCTTGTGCCATGGGAGTTGGACTCCGCAGGATGGGCGCTGGCTGGTTGTGGAGTCCTGCATGAGGAGACCGTCGTAGGAGTCCTGTTCCATGCTCCCCGCGTCTCGGCCGCCTACAGGCAGCGAGCGAAGTTGGTCTTCAGCATGTAGGTCAGGCCCCAGGTCCCGACCACGTTGCCGGTGCTGGCGATGGTGATGGTCAGCGACATCATGCTGCCCTGAACTGTGCCGGTGAAGCGGGCCGGCATCGGGTTGTGCACAATGCCGCCGCTGGCGTAGGTCCCGTCCGCCGCGAAGTTGCCCCGGGCATCATACGAAAGCGGTGTGCTGATCGTGCCGCTGCCGCAGGGCAGATCGATGGTCGCCCCGGCGGCGGTGACCATCATGTCCGCCTTGCCCTGCTCCCCCCACTCGCCCGTGGGCACCGGGGTCAGGCCCGAGCTGCCAGTCAGGTCCGGGCTGGCCAGATCCATGTCCCTGCCGCCAGCCATATCGCTGATAGAAGCCGGGCTGCCCTGGCAGCCGCAGAGCACCGCGATGAGCAGGGTGGATAAAAGCCCCTTCGTCGTCATTCGCCCTTTATATCATAATGAGCCGACACTTTGTGCCGCGTCAGCACAGTTGAGGTTGCCCTGCGCACGCCCGCTAACGCAGGCTTGTCATTGGAACCTGCGTGCGATGGGTTCGGTGGAGCCGCCGGTTTTACCCTCAGTCGGGCCCGTATTACCCCTGATGGGGGCGGCCATATCGTGGGCATTTCGTGAACTAGCTAGAAGGCGCACTCTGCACTCTAACCCGAACCAGCTTACACATTCGATCAGTGGCTGGTTTTGCTGAATCGAGTGGCTGGTTTTCAGATCGCCTGGCTGGTTTTGAAATCAGGTGGCAGGATCCGGCCAGCACCCTAAAATGAGTCGCGCTCACCCTAAAATGGGTCGCGCCGACACCAAAATGGGTCGCGCCGACAC
>JBBRLA010000690.1:0-4440 GCA_038231615.1 Polyangia bacterium
AGGTAGAAGCACATGGCCGGAGCAGATTTTGGCGCACCCCCGCAGCGACTGAGGGAGCGTACTACTGTACGTGACCGAGGAAGCGAGGAGGTACGCCAAAAGCTGCCCGGTCCAGGTGCTTCTACCGGTTGCGCTTGCGGGGGTCGGGTGCGGTGCTGGGGCTACCGGTCGACACCGGCATGGCCCCGGCGGGCAGGTGGGTGGCCGGGGTCTCCAGCGGCGCCGAGCTTTGCAACTGGTTCACCAGATCCGCAATCGCCTGCCCCACGCCCGTCTGCACCTCCCGGTGTACCGTCGCCCGCGCCGTGGCGGTGGCGTCGGTCGTCATCTGGTCCTTCTGCTTCTTGCGCAGCTTGGTGGTCTCCGCCCCCTGCACCGCCGCGCCGTAGAGGTACGTATCGGTGTCATCCGTGATATCGGTCAGTTCCTCGTCCATCTGGACCACCGGGCGCATCTTGCCGTAGCTCTTCGAGAGCGTGTCGAAGGCGCCGGTCTCCTCGGTGACCAGGGTGCGGTTGAGGCCCCCGACGAAGCCCATGGCCGCCCGGGTCGACTCCCTGAGCACATCGATCCGCGCCCCCTTGGTGCGGAGCGCCGCCGGATCGAAGGTGGCGTTGATCATCTTGACCCGGGTGTTCGGGTTCTCCTTGGCGTTGCACAGGCCGTTGATGGCTTCGATCAGGCCCACTTCCTTCGGGCGCCGCACCGTGCTGGCGTCCTCCAGGGCGGTGAATTCCATCTTGTTCCCCATCACCTTGTAGAACGTGCGCAGGGCGCCGGGCACCACCTGCGCGGTGGCCTTGTCGTTCACGTAGTCCGCCAAGGTCTGGAGGCAGCCGGTGAAGTCGCCGAATGTATTCAGGACGAACACCTGATTGTTGTACTGGGGATCGTCGGTCACGCTCTTCAGCTTGCCGACGAAATCGGTGCCGTAGCGGCTGTCGGCGGCCAGGCGGACAAAAAGGTCAGTGAGGACATCGGTCGGGTTTTTATTTATAGGCGTCGGATCTTTATGTACGGGCATGGTCTCTCCGTTCCGCCACGCGGGCGGCATTGGAATCTCTGCACAGGTTTTTCTTGCGTTGCGGGGTTGGGGTTGTGTCTGGTTCGTGTGCGTCTCTTCTTCTTTCGTGGCGTCAGGGCCGTTAACAGCCGGGACGACGACGGCAAGAAGAAGACGGGAACCCCAGAACGAGGCCGCAGAAAGGCAGAGGGAACGGGGAGATCAGGAAAATGGACATGACGAAAGGTATTCAATCATAAGACAGGGTTCGCAGATAGACTGATTGTTTGCTCAGCCCTTATTCTTCCAGCCACACGGCCAGATCCTCGTTCGACAAGGGGGAAGATGGGGACCGGGGGAAGATGGGGACGGAGTCCGGAAATCAGGGAACGGCGGGGGCGGACTCATCCCCCTGCTTCATCCAGGCCGCAGCCTTGACCGAAGGCCAGCCAACCTGGACTTACGGACAGGGCCTTCGCCAGTCGCTCCACGGTGGCGATGGCGGGCAGGTTGCACCCTTCCTCGATGTTGGCCACCGTTTGCTCGGTGGTCATGGCGGCTTCGCCCAGGGCCTGCCGTGTCAGTGCGCGGGCCACTCGGGCAGCGGTCAGCCGGGTGGGCAGCCCTGCGTGAAGCGCGGCGTCGTTCGGGGCCGTCGTTGAGATCGCCGATGGCAGGGTCCCAGGACGCGCCGCGCCTCCGGGCGTCTTTTTGCGAAAAGGCTCGACGCCCTCTGTGCCAAAGGCCAGCCAGCACGGCTCAACGCCCAGCGACCACGCCAGCGTCTCGACGGTGTCCACGCGGGGCATTTGCCCCACTTCGATCCCTGCGACAGTGTTGTTCGCCAGCCCGGCATCCAGCGATAGGCCGGCCCGTGTCCATCCCTGTACCTGCCGGATCTTCTTGAGACGCTCGATCAGTCCATAGTGCAAAGGATTTTTCTTCCAGCAGGTCTATGGCGAACAGCACGAGCGCCTGCGGATCTACGATTTCTTACGCGCTCGCCTTTCGGATCGGCTTTACCTTTTTCGTCTCTTCGCGTGTCTTTCCCAGGTCATGCACCGTCTGCAAGTTCATCCAGAACTCCGGCCCCGTCCCGAATGCCTGACCCAGCATCCAGGCCGTCTCAGGCGTGATGCCACGGCGCCCATTGACCAGCTCGTTGACCCGCTGCACCGGCACGGAAAGGTGCACCGCGAGCGCCGACTGGGTCATCTTGAGGGGGATGAGGAACTCTTCAAGCAAGATTTCACCTGGATGCTCTGGAATGCGGTGGGACGGGATCATGTGGCCCTCTTTCAGTCGTGGTAGTCCATCAGGCGCACCTCGTGCGCGCCGTTGTCCCAGCGGAACACGATGCGCCACTGGTCGTTGACGCGGAGGCTGTGACGGCCCACCAAGTCGCCCTTCAAGGTCTCCAAACGGTTACCTGGCACGGCGGCGATCACGGAGAGGTCGATCGCAGCGTTCAGCGTACCCAGCTTGCGCAATGCACCTTTGACGAGATCGCCAGGGAATGCCCGCGCCTTGGCAGACTTGATTCCGTTGTACAGGTCCGCAGTCGCAGTGTCGCCGAAGGAAACGATCACAGAGATAGCTTGCCGCTTGCATGGAAACCTGTCAAACGTGAAAGGTGGGCTACGAGCAGTTGCTCAAGGACTTCGAAGAGCCGCAGCGAGACCTCGGCGGAGTCATCGAATGAGAGTCAAACAACCGGGTTGGATTCGACGACGAACGACAGGATGCCCAGGATCTTGCCGAGTTGGCTGACGAAATACTCGTCTGCGTCGATGAAGGCCTTCGGCTACCTGACCAGCCTGTGCCTCGTCGATGGGGTGGTTTGGTCGGTAGGAGCGCACCGGGTTGTTTTGCAGCATCGCCCGGACGACGGCGGCGAAAGGGATTAGGGGCAGGGGCTATTGAATGCGGACGCGACCCATGGCGTCAATCGCCGAGGCAAACTGCCTGATCATGACATGGCGAAGGAAGACAGACATCGCCCTGATATCTGGATCGTTTGGCCTGACCTTCGCGGACTCATCCACCGCGCGGAGGGCCTTGATGTACTCCTGCCGCTCCTCATAGATGAGGGTTGGCATCGTCGGAACGCCGGGCAGCATGTGCCCGGCGTTCATACAGACGATGAGATAGGCGATGGCCCTGGACGATCTGCCGTTCCCGCCCTTGAATGGATGTATCCAGTTGAAGCGCCACAGCGCATAGGCCGCCCGATCAATGGCCGAGGCGCCTTGGATGTTGTTGATACGATCCAGCGCCTCCAATACGCGGGTCTGAACGAGAGCGGCAGGAGGCACCTCGTGCTCGCTGTTGGCGATGGATAACTTGGTGTAGGCATCCCGGTATGAGCCTGCGCACGGATAGATGTCATGTACCGCCGTCGCCTGCAAACGGAGAACGTGGCCCTCGGTAACGACACGGACATCGTTCTGAACTAGATCCTGGATGAGCTGGATTTGTTCGGCCCCATTACGGTTTTCGATCGCGGCTTTCTCTAAGGGATCGCAGAGCAGCGGCCCCGCCATAAATTCATACCTTGCCCGGTGGGGTTTGCTGGCTTGCCAGCAAATCGTCTACTGCCTTGGTGGCAATCTCGACGGTGACGTCCTCGTTTTCGATCTTCGTAGTGCCATAAGCCCAGTCAATCATCTGCTCTCGGCTGACCGTGGTTGGCAGCCTGCCTTCGCTTTGCAGCCGAACGACCTCAGCAAGAAGATCCTCATAGGCCATTCCGTTGGTGCTCATCCCGCTTGTCTCCTGCGCTGCCATCATCTGCTTCTCTCCTTTGGCTGGGGCCGTGCGAGGGCTATGAACTCATATAGAGTGATCAGGGAAGAATAAGCAGAGAACCCTACATATCCAGGGGGTTTCTTTCCTTAGTTTTCGACAGGAGTGCCGGGAAAGTAAAGTATTCGACGGAAGAATTACTCTCGGAAGCATTGATAAGCCAGGAAAATTTAGTACTCTCAATAACTTATTTGCTTGGAAGTCCTGCTGGCATGCTGCGATTTCTAGGGATTGCGGCTAGCGGGGCCTCTTGGCGCTCAGTCCTTCTTCGGCTTCCCCCAGCGCGCCTGAGCCGCTTTCTTGCCCAGATCCGTCTTCTGCTCTGGCGTCAGCCCTTCCATCCTTGACTGCCCCCTTTCAACCCGCCGCGCCTTCTGGCGGCCCCCTCTTTCAGGAAATTTCGGGAAAATGAGCCTTGGCCCTTAATTCTGGCGAAATATCGGCGATATAGTAAATGTGACATCGTCAACAGCAGAGCAAAGCGCCGGGCCCTCCCCGGCCTTCCATGGGGCGGCTTCGGCGGCGACGGCCGGCCGCCAGGTGATCGACCTCCCCCGGCCTCGCCGGTCCGAGACGCTGGATGGGGAGCTGTGGGCCCTCATCGGGCGGGAGAAGCAGATCGAGTCGCACCT
>JBBRLA010000691.1:0-4434 GCA_038231615.1 Polyangia bacterium
CCGCTCCCCCCGCAGCGCCAGACGGTGCGGCGGGGCGCGGGCTTGGACGCCCGTGCCCCGGCGCGACGACGCAGCGATGATGCGCAGCTTATCGGCAGGATGGCGCCGGGAGAGTTTGAGGACAGGCCCTAGCCAGCGCACCTGGCGCCGGCCGTCGCTGACCGGCCGGCGACCGCCGCCTGTCCAAACAGGATGGCGTTGTGACAGCCCCCGATGTTAGTATTCGCCCATGTCGCTGTTTGATAATCGGCAGGCCGACAACCTGCGCGCCTGCGAACAGATGATCGAGTCGGTACTCGAGCAGATGGGGCTAGACGTCGCCGGCAGCCGCCTCGCGGATCGCCCGGATCACTCACCACAGAAGCTGAGCGGCCCGGCCTGGGGGTTGACCTGCGGCTCGGCTCATCTTTATGTCTTTCTGACCAGCTCGCCTTCTTCCCAGGACAACTTCATTCACGTGGTGGCGCCGATCTTCCGCCCGCCCGCCGAGGTGGCGGCGTCCCTGTGGCGACGCCTTCTGGAGATGAATGGCAGTGTGCTGACCGGCGGGGCCTTTGGTGTGCGCGATGACGAGGTGGTGGTGGGCACCGATCGTTCGACCCTGGGGCTGGATCGCACCGAGGTCGAGGAGATGATCCGGCGGATCGGGGATTATGCCGATCTGTACGATGACGCGCTGACCCGCGAGTTCGGCGGGGTGCGCCATTGCGATCTACCAGCCCCGGTCGTCAATCCTTCCTGAACAGAAGCACCTGGCCGGGCTGCTTCTTCAATGACTTTTCGTCAACGTGAACCTGTATAGGCGATCAGGGGAGCGCGGCGATCGCCTCGATCTCCACCAGCGCGCCGCGGGGCAGGCCCGCTGCCTGCACCGTGGAGCGGGCGGGGGGTGCCGAAGGAAAGTGGCGACCGTAGACCTCGTTTACCACCATGAAGTGGCCCATGTCAGCCAGGAAGAGCGTGGTCTTCACCACGTCGGCGAAGCTGGCCCCCGCCGCCGCCAGCACCGCGCCCAGGTTCTTCATGGCCTGCTCCGTCTGCGCGCGGACGTCGTCGGGGCCGACGATCTGCCCGGTCTCCGGCGACAGGGCGATCTGCCCCGAGCAAAAAATCAACCGCCCGGGAAAGCCCAGGGCGATGGCCTGCGAATAGGGGCCGATCGCCCCCGGGGCGTGCGGGGTCGAGATCACGGTGCGATTCATCAAGCGATCAGCCGGCGTCTCCATGGGCCGGCACGATACGTCCGGCTTGCCCTCCGCTGCAAGTTTCCCCTTGCACAGCCATTGAAGCCCATGCTAGTTGTTCACTCAGGTCCGGCGCGGGCCGACCCAAGCAGCACGGGCGTTTAACTCAGCGGTAGAGTGCAATCCTCACACGGTTGAAGCCACTGGTTCAAGTCCAGTAACGCCCACCAGATTCAGTCAGGTCTCCGACGAAGAAGCCAGCTAGGGATAGCTGGCTTCTTCGGTTCATGCCGGGACCTTCCCCGCCCGCCAACGCCCCGGCCCATGGGGCAAGCCGCGCCCTTGGCCATGGGTAAAGCCGCGTTTGACCCAGGCCGACTTCGTGCAAGAAAGGAACGCCCGGCGACTGCGCTGGGATCTTCCCCTCCCCTTTTCTCCCTTGCAAGTCCCACTTTGACCGCCCTTTCTCTTGCGCTTCACCCCCGGTAAGCGTAAAAATTCTGTACCCACTTCTGCGCAATCATTTCTCTTGCGGGACTCCCTGGCCTGGCTTAATTTAATAAGGTCGGACGGGTAACTTGGAGAACGGCGCGCCCCCATCTCCGGTACGCATAGGCCCGGAGGGCGGATGCGTGAATGCATCGCCGCGGCTGGGCCGGGGCATCGGCCGGTGTGCACCATGGTGAACGGGCAGGGAAAGATTGAATGAGTGACTTCGATGATGCGATCAAAGAGTTCCTGGTCGAAAGCTTCGAGAACATGGATCAGCTCGACCGAGATCTGGTTGCGCTGGAGAAAGATCCCGGCTCACGCGAAATCCTGGCTCGGGTCTTCCGCACCATTCACACCATAAAGGGGACCTGCGGTTTCCTGAACTTCTCCAAGCTGGAGTCGGTGACTCACGTCGGAGAAAGCCTTCTGTCGCGGCTGCGGGACGGCGACCTCAAGCTCTCGCCGGAGATCACCTCGGCGCTTCTGGCCCTGGTCGATGCTGTGCGCCAGATGCTCTCCAACGTCGAGCGGACCGGGCAGGACGGCGATGGCGACTATTCTCCCCTCATCGAGCGCCTGTCCAGCGCATTGATGATGATGAAGACCCGGCCCTCTCCGACCCCGGGCCCCGCCGCACCCGGGTCCGGACCCGCGGCAGCGCCCGCCTCGGAAGCGTCGTCCTTTGCCGGCAGCAGCGCCGGGCCCTTCGCCAGTGCCGCCGGGCCCTTCGCCAGCGCCGCCGCCCATGCCAGCCCCGCGGCAGCATCGTCCGACACCCACGACCACGACCTTCCGTCCCACCCCGAGGCGACGGAGCACCGCGGGCCCAGCGTCTCGGACAGCAGCATCCGCGTCGACGTGAGCCTGGTGGACAAGCTGATGAACTTGGTGGGCGAACTGGTGCTGGCACGCAACCAGATCCTGCAGTTCACCGCGACCCAGAAAGACACCATCTTCATTGCCACCACCCAGCGGCTGAACCTTATCACCACCGAGTTGCAGGAAGGCGTGATGAAGACCCGCATGCAGCCGATCGGCAACATTTGGGGCAAGTTCCCCCGCATGGTGCGCGATGTGGCCATGGTCTGCGGCAAGCAGGTCCGCCTGGAGATGGAGGGCAAGGACACGGAACTCGACAAAACCATCATCGAGGCCATCAAGGACCCGCTGACCCACATCATCCGGAACTCGGTGGACCACGGCATCGAGACCCAGGAGGTCCGTGCCGCCCACGGCAAATCTCCCGCCGGGCGCCTGTTCCTGCGCGCCTTCCATGAAGGAGGCCAGGTCAACATCGAGATCTCCGATGATGGCGCCGGCATCGATCCGGAACGGATCAAGCACAAGGCGGTGCAGCGGGGCCTGATCACCCAGGACCAGGCGGCGCGGATGATCGAACGCGACGCGATGAACCTTATCTTCATGCCGGGCTTTTCCACCGCTGAGAAGGTCACCAACGTCTCGGGCCGCGGGGTGGGCATGGACGTGGTCAAGACGAACATCGAAAAGATCGGCGGCACGGTCGACGTCCACAGCAAGATTCACAAGGGCACCACCCTCAGGATCAAGATCCCGCTGACCCTGGCCATCATTCCCGCCCTCATCGTCACCAGCGGGGGCGATCGCTACGCCATCCCGCAGGTCAGCCTGCTGGAACTGGTGCGCCTGGAGGGCGAGCGGGTGCGCCGGGGGATCGAGAAGATTCATGGCACGCCGGTGTACCGGCTGCGCGGGAACCTGCTGCCGCTGGTATATCTGTCCCGGACGCGGCTGCTCGAGGAGCGACCCACAGCAGACCAGGCCGAGGAGTCGGTCAACATCGTGGTCCTGCAGGCCGGGGACCGGCAATTCGGCCTGGTGGTCGAAGGCATCAACGACACCGAGGAGATCGTCGTCAAGCCCCTGGGGCAGCAGCTCAAGGGCATCCAGTGCTTTGCCGGAGCGACCATCATGGGAGATGGGCGGGTGGCGCTGATCCTGGATGTGCTGGGAATTGCCCAGCGAGCGCACGTGGTCTCGGAGGTGCGCGACCGGGCCCTTTTGGACAAGACCCAGCCCGTGGCGGAGCGAAGGGACGATCGGCAGACCCTGCTGCTTTTCTCCTGCCAGGCCGGGCGCATGGCCATCCCCCTTTCGCTGGTGGCGCGGCTGGAGGAGTTCCCCAGAAGCGCCATCGAGCACGCCGGGGATCAGGACGTGGTGCAATACCGCGATCAGATCCTGCCGCTCATCCACCTGTCCGAGGCCTTGCCGCAGAAAAGGGGGGCGGCGAAGGTGGAGGGCATGGACCAGGATGCCGACAAGATTCAGGTCGTGGTCTACTCCGACCGGCGGCGATCGAGCGTGGGACTGGTGGTGGAGCGCATCCTGGACATCGTGGAGGAAACCATCACCGTGCAGCTCCCGGCCAGCCGGCAGGGCATCCTCAGTTCGGCGGTGATCCAGGGACGCGTGACCGAGATGCTGGACGTCGAGGGAGTGATCCGGGCGGCCAACCCGGCATTTTTCGACCGGCCGGCACAGAAGGAGGCGCGGCGTGCCCATCAGAATGAGATGAACCTGACCGCACCCGTCGACGACCCGCACCTCTTCGATCGCGAAGTGCCGCAGGCGCCGCGGTCCTTGGATCGCGAAGTGCCGCTGCGGTCCTTAGATTGCGAAGTGCCGCAGGCGCCGCGGTCCTTCGATCGCGAAGTGCCGCTGCGGCCCTTAGATTGCGAAACGCCGCCGCGGTCCTTAGATCGCGAAGCGCCGCAGG
>JBBRLA010000692.1:0-4401 GCA_038231615.1 Polyangia bacterium
CAAGGCACTGGAGCCCTTCCTGGAGCGGGTCGACTACCTCGCCTTGAGCGAGCAGGTGCAGGGAGCCATGAGCGCCGTACTGGAGGCCGATATCCAGCAGCCCCTGAACCAGAAGCTCCAGAAGCACATGCTGCGGCACCAGGACGAGCTGCTCACGTTCCTGGAGGTGCCCGGGATGGACCCCAGTAACAACCTGGCCGAGCAAGAGATCCGACCCGCCGTGGTGCTACGCAAGATCTCCGCTGGCAACCGCACCTTGGAAGGCGCCTACGTGCATGAGCACCTGGCATCGCTGTGCCGGACGGCCCAGCGCAACGGCATCCCCTTCGTCTCGATCCTGCCTCAGCTGCTGACCTCGACCAACCCCAACTTCATCCTGCCGGTGTTACCTATCTGGCAACAGCCCCCTCCTCCCGCTCCTTCCTGACCCCTCTCGCTTCCCCTGTCACTCCCAGCCGACCCACCTCTGCTTTTCTCAACGTGCGCCTCCGGCGCGGTGACACGGTAAACTTGTACCTTTATTCGTCCTCTGCTGGAGGATGCCAGCCAGCCGCCACCCAAAGGCCTCGCACTGCCACGGAATGCGGATGGTTTAGCTGCAGCGCCTGTATCGTCGCTCGTCCCACTGGTGTCAGACCCAATACCGTAACACCCGCCGCATCCCACTGAAAAAGATCCCTCCATGATTGTCGGCGTGGGTTGAAAAGCGGCACTGTCTGCCTCGTAATTGGATCGACCCCCTCCACTTGGGCTCCCTTAAAGTCGTTGCATCGGCTGCAAGCGAGCCAGAGATTACTCTCGTCATCCGTGCCCCCCCGTGCTCTTGGAATGACGTGCTCTATTTCGAGGGAAATTGGCAAATAATCCTGATGGATTCGACAGTACCCACAACGTCCTTTGGCGGCGACATAGACGCTCTGGCGGACCACATCCGGGATGTAGGATTTGGTCAAATGATCTCCCTCTCACCAAGATCAGGGAGCGGGCGCGCGGCGCAGACCACGCTCCGTCGCTTCCCGCAGTGCCTCGGCCTTGCGCAACAGGTCGCGATCATACTCCTGCATCAGCCCCGTCAGCCGCGTTTGCCCGGCATCGTCAAGCGAGCCCTCGCGTTTCGCTTCTAGCAGTGTATTCAGCTCCGCTTGCCTTTCTGTAGGCCAATGTAGATCGCTCAGCGCCAGTACCTGATCATCTCCTAGCGATTCAGCCGGCAGGGATGCCATGAACCGTTCCAGCCACTCGGCCAGCACCGACTCCACGGGTCGAGCGGTCTTTTGCGCTACCCGCTGGGCGCTCTGCTCGACCTGATTGGAGACGGCAAGCATCATAATCATAACTTATGCTTTACATCAAGCTTGGTGCTTGTCAAGTCCGTGCTCCCAGCCCGTCCATGGGCGGGCCGCTATCGGGGGGTGGCGCGATCCTCGCTGTTGGAACTGCGGGCGAAGGGTTGCTCCGGGCCGGTGAACTGCGGCCTTGGCTCGTCAGGTTGCCGCCCCGGCTCGGCCACCGGCTGCCCGGGGCCGCCGTGCTGTGACATCCGCGGGCGCACCGTGATGCACACCAGCGTGTTGCCGCTCATCTCCTCCAGCCCCGACTCCTCGTGCCAGTGCCGCGCCCACAGCCAGAGCTGCCCCGGCTTCAGGTTCACGAACTCGGTCACCGACACTCCGCGGAACGCCGCGATCTCCTGTCCCAGATAATCCAGCCACCGCTGCGTGTCCACCCGGTACACCCCCACCACGTCGAGCTGACCGATCACCGATCGCGGCAGCGACATCGGATCCTGGCTCGACAGGATCAGGCTCAGGTTCAGGTGCCGGCGCTCGCGCACGAAATACTCGATCTGGTTGGCCACCACCGGGTGATCGGTGAATTTGTGCGTTTCATCCACCAAGAGCAAAAGCGGGCAGGGCAGTTCTTCCCGGCTGCCGCTCATGAACATCACGTAGTTGAACGCCGCGAACAGGCGCATGGCATGCTGTGGCGAAATCCACCCATCGCGGATGTCCAGCAAGATCAGGCGCCCCGCCTTGATGTAGCTGCGCAGGGGCGGATAGTTATCGTCCAGGTAGTCCTTCGCCATGGCGAAGCGCTGGACGAGCATTTTTCGCACGCCCTTGTTCTGGAAGGGGTGGGTCGCCAATCCCCGCTCGATGTCGGCGATGGTGAAGCCGGGGGGCAGGGTGCGGATCATTTCCTCGAACTGGGAAGCGTAGAAGGTCTCGACCTCCTCGCTCAGGCCCATCAAGTGCTTGAGGCCCAAAATGCCCAGGATGCAGGGCCGGAACTTGAGCGCGTGGGTCTGCCAGTGGGGGTAGTCCTTGCGGTGGCGCCGGACCTTGTCTTCGAGGGTGAAGCAGAGCCCGTCCTTGATGCCCTTGGTCTCGCTGCCGTAGTTCCACAAAAGGGACTCGACTTCCTCGACGTTGCGGTTGGGGAAGCGGCTGGCCAGCAGCTCGGGCGGGTGGCTGTCGCCGTGCTCGTAGCTCAACGAGATGACGCAGTAGCGATTTTTGAGAATGTTGAGGTAGCGGGTGCGGATCATGACGTTTTCGATGTGGCAGCCGTCGCCGTAGGTCTTGCCAAAACCCGGCGGCCCGAAGTAGGCGTGGGCGAAGGGGCGGTCGTAGCAGACGGCGAGCTTCTCGTTGGCGCGGGTCATGCGGCCCAGTACGCCGATGTGGCGGCCGGGGGTGGCGGTGCCGGCGGTGACGAAGGGCATGAGCTGGAAGTCGGGGTCCTCCAGCCAGTCGGGGGGCATCGAGACGTTCAAGAGGGTCGGAAGGATCTTTAGGGGGGCGTATTCTTGGCCGTGCTCACCCGGGAGAATGATGAGATTGGTCATCTTCATGTTGTTGATGAAGTCGCGGACCTCATCGGGGAGCCCGGACCTGGGGGCCTGTGCGGACGGCGCCGGGGCGGGGCCGTTCAGGGTGGCGACGGGCTTCGAGGTGGGTTCGGGCGCCTGGGCAGGCGCCGGCTCCGGGGTGGGGCGCCCCTTGGGCTTGCCGGCAGGCGGTTTTTGCCCTGGCGTCGCGCCCGGCTGGGCCGTTTTGCTCGACGGTGTGGAGGGGGGGCTTGGGTGGATCAAATGAAAAAAGAAGTCGCGCAGAACGCAGGCCCACTGCCGTGCTCCGGCGACAAGTCTATGGATGAGCTTTCGCATCCAGAAGTTCTATGCACGGCAGCCGAGAAGTCAATGAGGTTCGTAAAAAATCGTCCGCCCGAAGGCCGGCGCCGGGATCATGGAGTTATCACGGTCCCCACCTGGGATTCTCCGGCTGGCTCGTCCCGCCGCTTGCCCATCTCGTTGGCCCGGCGCAGTGCGCCCCGGAAGAGCACGGGTCCCACCAGCTCGTTCACCACCACCGCCCCCAGGATGAGGGTCTTGGCCCCATCGCCCCAGGGCTTGAAGGTCTCGCCCAAAAGGTTCGCCAGGGCCACCGCGACCCCGGCTTGCGGGAACATCCCGAAGGGGATCAGCCTGGCGATGCGGGGGTCTTCGCCTGCCAGGTGGCCGCCCAGGCGGGCCCCCAGGTAGATCCCCCCGGCCCGGACCAGCGCCGCCCCCACCGCAAAGCCGATCACGGACAGGAAGCTGTGCAGGTGCAGCTCGGCGCCAATCACCGCGAAGAAGAGGGCGAAGGTCGGCATGGTCGCGGGCTCCGTCTGCCGGATGACCTCCTGCCCGCTGACCGGGCTGATGTTCTCCAGGAAAAGCCCCGCGGTCAGCCCGATCAAAAGCGGGTCCAGGTGCAGCTCGCCGCCGCTCTCGGCGACGACGAAGAGCACGCCGAAAATGAACAGGCCCACGCGCAGCCCGATCTTGCGGATGTAGAGCGCCAGCACCGCACCCACCACCAGGCCCACGCCCGAGGACACCAGGACGTCGTAAAGCAAAAGGGACAGTCCCGAGTGGCGCTGCTGCGTGGCGAACGCGGGCCCGGCCACGGTGTTCGATAGCGAAAAACCGAGGGCGATGGCCAGGTCGGCCAGCACCACGATGGACAGACTCAGTTCGCTGAGGGGCCCGGCGGCCCGGGTTTCCGCCAAAAGGCCCATCACCACGGACGGCGAGAGGGCGCACAGGGCGTTGGCGCAAAGCAGCGCCGCCGCCGCCTTCTGCCCAAAGCTCATGCCGGCCAGGTAGGGCAGGTAGGACGAGATCGCCAGGAAGAAGCTGAAAAGGAGCACGAAGGCGCACAAAAGGCCGAAGGTGGAGATGGCGACAATGCTGCGCATGCGGGGGAGCAGCACGCGGAAGTTCAGCTCGCAGCCGGCGAGGAAGGCGATGAGGCCGATGGCCACGCGCTTCACCAGGGTCAGGTCGGCGAGCATGCCGGGAGTCACGAAGCCCAAAAGCTCGGGACCGAAGATCGCCCCGCAGAGCAAAAAGCC
>JBBRLA010000693.1:0-4384 GCA_038231615.1 Polyangia bacterium
TGGAATGTGCTCCTCTCTGGTCCGATTCATTCTGCGGCCTTCTCCGTCGAGATTACCGGGCGGAAATCCCTCTGGCCGAAGTCCCTGTCTGATGAACCTCAAGCCCCCGCTGATGGAGGCCGATGTCTGCTCCAACTGAACAATCAGTTGGAGCAGACATGGCGCGGCACGAACTGACGGACAAGCAATGGGAATTGGTGGAGAACCTGCTGCCCCGCAATGGAGATCGCGGTGGGCAATGGCAAGATCACCGACGGGTCCTAAACGGGATGCTATGGCGGCTGTCCACTGGTTGCCCCTGGCGCGATTTACCCCCTGCTACGGGGCATGGCAGACCATTTATGACCGATTCAACAGGTGGTGCAGCAATGGCACACTGCAGCGCATCAGCCAGGTTTTGCGGTCCGAACTGGATCGGCGGGGGGGAATCGATTGGTCCTTGTGGTGCATCGACGGCAGCGTGGTTCGGGCCCACGTCGCAGCAGCAGGCGCGAGTACAGAGAGCCAAAAAAAAGACCTGAAGAGCCAGCCGACCATGCGTTAGGGCGCAGCCAAGGCTGTAAGGCTGGCCATAATCTGCATCTTCCTCCGGAGGCTCACATGAGGCGAGAACCGCGGCTCACAGTGCTCGTCGCTGGAGGTGATTCATCAGACAGGACCTAGTGGCAGGCAACCCAACGGGCCCTTGCGGACCCATTTAACAGGTGCCGCAGTCGCTCCCGCTGTGCGGGCGAAAGGATCTCATGCAGGCGAGCGAGCGCATTGACCAGCTCTTTCCGCGCCTTGTCGAAAGATTCGCCCTTCTGTGACGAAAATTGCTCTACTCGACTCCGATCGAAGGTCTCGGTCCCGAACGAATCGAAGAGCACGTCCAGCCCGCTGGACGCCTCCCGGCGCACCGCGCGCATGGCCTCGCGCACTTGCAAGAAAAGCCCTTCGACCTCAGTCCGCTGCCGCTCGTCCAGATCGAGCTTGCGCGCCAGCCAGAACAGGGCCCGAGGCCGGCCGTGCCGAAATCCTCGAAAGTGACCATCGACGACGCTGCAGCGATCGGACCAGTGAGAACCGAACCGGGTCGCGGCGAACCCCGTGATCACACCAAAAAGAATCTGCGGAATCATTTGCCTTCTCCTTTGCGATTATCTCGCAGAGGGAAGGTGGGCAGCGACCGTAAAGCGGATTTGTCCGGCACGTAAAGTTTTGTAAATGCCGACAATCAAGGCGCCCCGTCGGCAAATCGCTTGAGGATGCTGCGTACGACCATCTCCAGCTCGACCCCCAGCCCGGAGAGGATGCGGTAAAAGACGTAGCGCGGAAATTCCAGCGTCCGTGCCGGAACCCCCGAAGGGGCGACCGAGGGGTCCGCCAACTGCGATGGATTCAGCAACTCGACCTCCAGGAAGTCCACCCCGATGGCATCCGCGTTGGCGCGGTAGTGCCGCAAGGTCTCCAGCGATTCACCGAAGAAGTAAGGGAGCTGAAGTTGCCTGCCGCTCTTTGAGGCCGCGGCCGTGCGCACGCGACCGACATACTGACGATAGGCGCGGACCCGAGAGGCCAAGTGCGAGTCGTCTGTCACCCCCAGGATATCCTTGAGGGATACGGCGCCGCTGCCCCCATAGCCGGCCACCTCGCACTGGCTCCATCGCACCAGCACCGGCTCGCCCGCGGTCTCGAAGAGGCGGGCGCAGACCACCAGCGTCTCAGCGCATGGCTCCCCCGCACGGGACAGGAGATCCAGCACATGGCCCCCGATGATCTGGATTTCTTTCGCAAGATCGACGTTAGCTGACATCACGGCACGACAAAAGTGAACGTCATGTGGATAGCACAGGCAAGGGAGGAACTAAAGTATACTGCCTGTCATGGCACCGACAGCGGACTCCTTGCTCGTCATCCTGTGTACCTTTCCAAACATTGATGCCGCCGGCGAAGCCGCTCACGCGCTGGTCCGAGAGCGGCTCTGCGCCTGCGTCAACATCCTGCCGCCGATGAGGTCTATCTATCCCTGGCAGGGCGAAATCGAAAACACCAGCGAAATCCTGTGCATCCTCAAAACCACCGCCGCCCGCTTCCCGCAGCTCGAAGCACGGCTGCGCGAGCTGCACACCTACGACGTGCCGGAGATCATCGCCTTGCGAGCCGAATCGGTGAGCCAGAGCTACCTGGCCTGGGCCTTGCAAGAGACCTCGCCACTCCCGCCGGTAGAAGACGAGCTCGCATAGGCCCCTGTTCTAGCTCCGCAGGGAGTCTTCCGTCAGTTTGCTGACCAGCTTGTTGCGGCGAAACAGATACGTCTCGATCTTTCCGTCGCGGTCGTGATAGTGCCAGCGCGGGACCACCGAGGCCGGCAGTGGACCGCGCGCCTTGCCGTCATATTCGGGGAGTTCATCCGGATGCTGATTGAAGACCCGCAGCCGGTCGCCAAAGAGCACCCGCAGCCACCGGCCCCGCACCACGTCGCGCTCCTGCTCCGCCAGCGCCTTTCGTGCCAGCGCCACCCGCTGTGCCGCTTCGAAGTCCTGGACCAGCACCGCCGCCGTCCGGGAGACCCCGGGCGAAAGGTCCACCGACAGGGGCGGTGCCCCCGCGCCCGCCCGGATGCCCATCACCCGCCGAGCCAGACCGACGCACGCATCGGCCCGGCTGACCAGGGCAGTGACCGCTCGCATGTCCGGCATCGTCGCGGTCTTGTCTTCGGGCTCCAGCTCCTTGCGCAAAAGGACCAGCCCCTGCGCGTGGCACGATCGAAGTTCGTCCAGATGGGAGAGCAAGAGCGTCCGCGCCCGCAACTTTACCAGTGCGCTCCGGTGGCACGACAACGCCTCTGCAGCGTCCCGCTCGGTGGTGATTACGGTCAGCAGCCCCAACCGGGACACCCGTTCGTCCGCGCGCACCAGCGTTCGCTGCACTTGGTCGGCATCCTCCGCCTCGATCGATCGCTGCAACTTCAGCAGCGCCACTTTCGATTCATGAAGTCCCTGCTCCAGCGCCGAGGCCCTAAGCGGCACCTCGCCCTCGCAGCCAGGCACATCGGTCAAAAGACCGCTGCTCCAGTATATCGTGCCCGATCCGGCCACGCACGCCCCCGGTACCTGCGCGGACTCCGCACGCGCCGCCGGCACGACTGTACCGGCTGTCATCACCAGCCCGATCCCTATCGCAAGTCTTCGCAGCATGCCCACAGAAGACCATGCGCCCCGGGTCAGGTCAACCCCTCTCAGCCATGCAGTGCCTTGGTGTATCCATGAAAGATGTGCCGGCTTCGCGCCGACTCTGCGCCATGCTGAAGGGAATACATATTCACAACCACGGATCACCCGCCACCGATCGCCCGCGCCAAAACCAACATCATGAACCCGCCGAGCATCACCCAGTACGCGCCGCGACCGCCGCCTTCGCCATGATGGTCGGTGGCCTCAGGAAGCAGATGCCCGGTTACCAGATGCAAGAGCGACCCGGCGACAAACGCCATGAGCAGCGCCACGCCCCTTTTCGAGAGCATCCCCAGAAGGTGCGCCGCTGCTAGCATGCCCAGCGGCGTGGAGGCCGTATAGACCACCAGGGAGCCCGTCCGCAACGCCGGCGGGACGCGACCCCGGCGCAGCACGGTGAGCACCGTGGCCGCCTCGGGCACCTTGTGCAAGATGACGGCCATCGCCAGCGCCGGGCCCATCTCCGGCATCATCCCCGCCGCGTAAAGCGCGATGCCATCGAAAAGTCCATGAAGGACCAGGGCCAGCACAGTGGACCAGGCAACCCCCAGTTCCCGCGCGGCCTGCAGCGGATCGTGCTGGTGATGATGCGGCGGTTCATGATCCCGCTCGCAGTCGTGCTGCGGCCCATGGCTGGCGCCGTGGTGATGGTCATGCGCCCGCAAAAGGTAGCGTTCGACGGTCAGCAGCGAAAGAAAACCCAACGAAAGAGCATAGCCCACGCTGACATAGCTCTCCGGGGCACCGGACCCCGCCAGCACCCCGTGCTGGAACGCCAGCGCATCCGGGATCAGGTAGAGCAGGCACACCGCCAGCATCACCCCCGCGGAGAAGGCCACCGCCAGACGGGCCATGGCCGCCTTCATCAGCAGCCCGCTCAGGGACGCGCCGACAATGACCGCGCCGGTCACGACGCCCATATACAGAAGGAGAAGACCGCTCATGTTGTCAAAGCCACGCCGCGGAGATGCACGCCCCTGACGGTGTCGCAGAGATCCCGCGCCGGGTCAAGGGCCCCCCACACCGGTGGGCGCGGATCCCGTCAGTAGGGCTCGTCGGAGAGCGGAAAGTGGCGCCCGACACAGAGACGGGGTACCTCCATTTGGTCAAACCACCAATGCCCGGGTAGCCGCCCGGGGGAGGTACCCCGCCGATGGAGTCTATCAAAA
>JBBRLA010000694.1:0-4380 GCA_038231615.1 Polyangia bacterium
TGCCCAGCTTGGGGCGCTGAGCCTGCCACACCTGCGGGTGCTACGAGATCAAATCAAGGCTCAGCGGGCCTGGCCGGTACAAGACACGTAGCCGCGCCGCTTCGATGGGCCTCGTACGGACGGGCCACGCCGCTTCGATGCGCCGCGACGGACGGGCCGCGCCGCTTCGATGGGCCTCGTACGGCCTCTTGCTCCTCGATCGATCTTCGCGGAAGTCGCGCTAACTGCCTCAGCAATGGCAGATCCCGCGCTCTTCGGCCTCTTGGCTGTGCAAAACCTCGTCCTTGCTCCATAGTAGGGGACCGCATGATCTCGTTTGAGCAGCCGGTCCCTGGGGACATCATCGCTCGGGACTATCGGATCATAGAGCTTCTCCAGCAGGGAGGCATGGGCGCAGTCTATGTGGCACAGCAGCTCAGCACCGGGACCTTGCGCGCCCTGAAGCTGATGCACCCGCAGTTGATCCAGGACCCGATGCAGCGCAAACGCTTCGAGCAGGAGGCCCGGGTCGGATCGCGGATCCCCAGCGATCACATCGTGCAGGTGCTGGGTGCCGGGGTAGATGAAATCACCGGCATGCCCTGGCTGGCCATGGAACTGCTCGAAGGAGAGAGCCTGGCTGCGCTGATCCGTCGGCGCGGTCACCTGCCGCCCGGCGAGGTACACGAGATCTTCGTCCAGCTCTGTCACGCCCTGTCGGCGGCGCACTCCGCCGGGGTGGTGCACCGAGACCTGAAGCCGGAGAACATCTTCTTGGCGAGATCGCGCTTGGTCGGCGCGCCGTCCACCGTCAAGGTGCTGGACTTTGGCATCGCCAAGATTGTCGCCGAGTTGCAGACCGGCGAGACGCGGGGCGCCCTGGGCACGCCTTTGTGGATGGCGCCGGAGCAGACCGACGGCGGCAATGGGATCGCCCCCACCACGGACGTGTGGGCCCTGGGCCTTCTGGCCTTCCGTCTGCTGACCGGGCGCTGTTACTGGCGCGAGGGCAACCGTCAATCGACGCTGATGGCCATCCTCCGCGAGATCGTCATGGACCCCCTGCCCAGCGCCTCCAACCGTGCCAGCGAGTACGGCGCCGAGGAGCGCATCCCGCCCGGCTTCGACGGCTGGTTCGCGCGCTGCGTGGCGCGGGAGAAGGACGCCCGATTCATGGACGCCCGCATCGCCCTGGACCGCCTGTCGCCATTGCTGACGCGGGCGATGTCGAGCGTCCAGGCAAACGACAGGGGCGCGGCGGCGGCGCCTTCGGCGGCCTCCGCCCATTCGGCGCAGATCCCCTCGGCGGGCGAGCGCCTGAGCCGGACCAGGACACGCGAGCAGATGTCCGGTCTCGCCGTCGGCGGCGGGGTCATCGCGCTGGGCCTGGCCGTGGCGTATTACTATTCTATGCACGGCGGCCAGCGGGCCCCGGTCAGCCTGCCCACCCTGATTGATCGTGTTTTGGGACGCCCCGATGCCCCTCCTGACCCGCCCGTCTCGGCCGCCAGCCTCCAGGTGGCCTGCGACGGGGGGGATGCCAGGAGCTGCAACGAACTCGGCATCCGGGCCGCCCACGGCATAGGCGTGACCAAGGACCTGCACGCCGCCGCGTCCCTGTTCAAGAAGGCCTGCGAGGGCAAGGAGGCCACCGCCTGCAATGAACTGGGGCTGCTGCATGACTACGGCCTGGGAATGCCGAAGGACCCGGCGGGCGCAGCCGCCCTCTACGAGCAGGCCTGCGACGGCGGAGAGGCCAATGGCTGCAACAACCTCGGCATCATGTACGCCAATGGCACCGGGATGATGAAGGACCCTGGACGGGCAGTGATCTTGATGGACCGCGCCTGCGAGGGAGGGATGATGAAGGCATGCCGCAACCTGGGCACCATGTACGTATCCGGCTCGGGAGTGGGCCGGGACCCGAAGCGTGCGGTGGCCCTGTTCAAGCGGGCCTGCGACGGCAGGAACTTCACCGGCTGCAACGACCTGGCTCAGATGTACGGGAGCGGCACCGGGGTCGCCGACGACCTGGGCAAGGCGGCGATCCTCTACGAACAGGCCTGCGACGGGGGCGAACCCAAGGGCTGCGACAGCCTCGGGCGCATGCACTCCGAGGGCATGGGGGTGGCGCGGGACCACGGGCGGGCGGTGCAGCTTTACAAGCAGGCCTGCGACGCCGGCGTCCTGTCCGGCTGTGCCAACCTGGGGGTCAACTACAAGACCGGCCTGGGGGTCCCCGCCAAGGACCCGGTGCGGGCCCGCGCCCTCTTCAAGCAGGCCTGCGACGGCGGCGAGCCCCTGGGGTGCAAGATGCTGCTCCGCGGCCGTGACGGTTGAAGGGCTGCTTTGATCGACTGCTCCCTGCCGGTCGCTTGCGGCGGATCAGAGGGGGAAGATGTCATCCAGGCTGAGGGCGGTCGCGGCGCGAGAGATCCAGTCGGTCAGTTTGGTCGCGTCCTGGCAGGCCTCCACCCTGACGCGGGGCCGAGGCCGAGGACTTCCGCTTCTGGTTCGACGAGATGTCCCCGGAGGAGCGGGTCAACGCAGTATATGACTGTCTGCGGAGCAGCTTGCAGGCGCAGGGACTGAATGAAGTACCCCGACTTCGATGAGTTCATCGCTGCATTGAACGCCCGGCAGTGTGCGGGAACTGACGGCGTCTTCATCTGCACTGCCGGGCAGTGTATGGGAACTGACGGCGTCTTCATCTGCACTGCCGGTCAGTGTGCGGGCACTGGCGAGCCGACTACAAACCGCGACACCTTCCTGCGACGCCCCGGTGTTCGCCACCTCCCAAGATGCTGATCTTCCTTGGGGAAGAGGTGGAGGTAGACGGGTAGGATCAGGGTGCTGGCAAGATGTTCAAGAACTTGACCCAGTCTCAACCGTTCTGTACGGTCCGCAATCGACGCCATGACCGACCACGACCAGCTCATCAAGTCCGCCATCAAGAATTTCTTCAAGGAGTACCTCGACCTGTTCTTTCCAGACCTCGCCAGACATCTGTACCTGGACTCGCCCCAGTTTCCGGTGGAGTTCCTCGATAAGGAGCACTTCACGGACATCCCAAAAGGGCGCCGCCGCACGGTGGACATCCTGGCTCGCGTCTGGACTGTCGAGGAGAAGTTCGAGACCATCCTGGTCCATAGCGAGCAGCAGGAGGACGACAAGAAGGATCCCGACGAGAAAGTCATGCCCTTCCCGGACCGCATGTTCTGCTATTCGCTTCTGCTCCAGCTCCGCCACTTCCCCGAGCATGTGATCCCCATGGTGATGTGGTTCAGGCCGGGCAAGGGGGGGGTCGGAGTGAAGACCTACGACTACAAGGCGATGGGCGCGGGGCTGTCGCTGACCTACTACAACATCGCCATCCCCGATCTGGATGCCGAGGAGTACCTGAACAAGGACAACCCGCTGGCGTACGGGCTGGCGGCGAGAATGAAGCGCGGAAAGCTGAGTAAGGCGATGCTGTCGCTTGCCTGTCGGAGCAAGATCATCCGTTCGCGTACCACCGATGTGAAGAAGGTCATTCTTCTGGACATGGTGAACACGTACATTAAGCTAGACTCAAAGGAAGAAGCGGAGATGAAGGCCATGTTAGAAAACGGGCCCGAGTACGAGGACGTGAAGCAGTCAGAGCTGACTTTCTTCGGCAAGCTGGAGGCCAGCGCCGAGGCCAGAGGAGAGGCCAAGGGGAATGCCGAGTCGCTCTTGCTCGTTCTGGAGATACGGGGTTTATCGCCAAACGCCGAGGAGCGGGCCCGCATCCAGAACACCCAGGATGCGGCCCAGCTGAAGCGCTGGCTTGCTCGCGCCCTCAAGGCCACCACGGCTGCCGAGGTTCTCGCGGAGCGCTGAAGCAGAGTCTACCTCAGAGTAATTCATCGATGTCCGGGATCTTGCTGCGCTGACGGTTTTGCCGGGTGGCATCGCGCGCGGCCTCAAGCATGGGCGGGGCCAGCATCCGCACGGTCGTGCCGCTCAGCTCGCGTGCCAGCGTGCCGCCAAGCGCCAACCCACGACCTCCTCCCAGCAATCAAGGCGGGCTGCTCGCGGGCAGAATCCGCGCAAGTCGAGCACCGCATCAAAGAAAACCACCTCGAAAAAAGCGGCGCGTGCTCCCAAACACCGTGGTGGAGGGATTGGCGCTCACTGCCGCCGCCTCCCCTGAAGGGGAATGCAGTGCCGAAGGGCTGATTGAGGACGTATCAGCGCCGATGCAGACCCCCCCTCTGCCTCACTTTGCTCGGCTGTCTCCCCCTGATCAACGACAATTACTTTTGCCGGTCAGCGACAACTAGAATTGCCGGTTGGGGCCGTGCCGAATGCGCGTGCGAGGCTAGCGGGTCAAGGAGACCCGATGGTCACAAACGTTCAGGTCGGTTTGCTGAGGCGAAA
>JBBRLA010000695.1:0-4377 GCA_038231615.1 Polyangia bacterium
ATACAAGATCCACGCGGTCTCTCATCTTACCGGGCTCTCCTCCGCGGTCATCCGTGCATGGGAGGCCCGGTACAAGCTTTTGGTGCCGCAACGAAGCGAGTCGGGCTATCGGCTCTACAGTGATGAAGACGTGGCGCTCCTCAAGGGGGTGCGGCAGCTCATCAGCGAGGGCATGGCGCCGATGCAGGTGGCGCGCATGGAGCGTGGGTTGATTCTTGGCCGCGCAGGCCCGGATCGCGTGCCGCTGCCGCCGGCTAAGGATGACAAGGATGACAAGGATGAGTCCGGTCTGTCGCCGTCGGATCTTGGTTCTCGCCGCATCCCGGAGATCATCGAGGCCTTCGCCGCCTTCAACGGCGACCGAGTGGAGCGGCTGCTCGGACCGATGATGGCGGTGCTGACGCCGGAGCTGTCGTGTACTCTTCTGCTCCTGCCCCTGCTCAGGGACATCGGCGATCGCTGGCATGACGGACGGCTCTCGGTGGCCGCGGAGCATTTCGGCACCTGCATCGTGCGCAGCAAGCTTTTCGGGATACTGGAATCGCTGCGTCACCGCGCCGGGCCACGGCAGGTGCTTTGCGCCTGCCCGCCGGGGGAGCTGCACGAGATCGGCTTGTTGATGTTCGCGCTCCAGGCCGCCGCGCAGAACTGGCGGCTGGTGTACCTGGGCGTCAACCTCCCCTACACCGACCTGCTGGATGCTGTGCTGCGCATCCGGCCGAACCTGGTGGCCCTCTCGATAGTGACCCGGCATGACCCGGAAACGCTGCGCGGGTTGCTGCTGGGGGCGCGGCAGGTCGTGGGGGACAAGGCGCCGCTTTTGATCGGCGGTCGCGGGATCGCGGGGATGGACGCGGTGGTGCGGAAGGCCGGTTGCCTGCTTCTGCCAGTCTCCGGGCGCCTCGACGAACTTCCTTTGCCAGACCCTACTGGCTGACCTGGCCGCCATCTCATTCCTCCTTTCCTTTTGACAAATATGACCTATCGTAAGATCTTCTTCGACCAAAAGAGGATTACATGGCGCTTACAGAACGCACCAAGGCCCAGATCACTGAAGTCCTTTCTGCCAACGATGTCGTGCTCTTCATGAAGGGCAATAAGATGCAGCCCCGCTGTGGCTTCTCCGCCACGGTGGTGCAGATCCTTGACGGGCTCGGTGTCAGCTTCAAGGACGTGGATGTCCTTTCCGACCCCGCCCTGCGCGACGGCATCAAGGAGTTCGGCAACTGGCCGACCATCCCGCAGCTCTACTTTCGCGGCGCCCTGGTCGGCGGCTGCGACATCATCAAGGAGCTGGAGCAGACCGGCGAGTTGGCCACCAGCCTGGGCATCGACGTCAGCAAGATCCCGCCCCCCGAGATCAAGGTCAGCGCGGGCGCCGCGGCCAAGATCACGGAGGCCCTATCCCAGGCCGAGCCCGGCCAGGGCGTGCGCATCGTCGTCGGCAACGGCGGTCGCACCCACGAGCTGACCTTCGACGACAAGAAGGGCTCGGATTTGTCGGTCGAGGCCCACGGGCTGACCTTCCTCTTCGACCCGGGGTCGGCGCGGCTGGCCCACGGGCTGTCCATCGACTTTGTCGACGCCCCCGACGGCGGCGGCTTTGCCATCGACAACCCCAACGGGCCGGCGCGGGTGCGGCAGATGACCCCGCAGCAGCTCAAGGAGAAGCTCGACAAGAAGCAACTGCGCCTGTATGACGTGCGCACCGAGCAGGAACGGGCCGGCGCGGCCATCGCCGGGTCGATCCACCTGACCGACAAGACCCGTGGGTCGCTGGACATGCTGCCCAAGGACACGGTGCTGGTCTTCCACTGCCACCACGGCGGTCGCAGCCAGCAGGCGGCAGACCACTACGCACAGCGGGGGTTCCGCAACGTCTACAACCTGGCCGGCGGCATCGACGCCTGGTCGCAGACCGTAGACCCTACGGTGAAGCGCTACTAGCCGCCCGGCAGCGACGCGGCGGCAGGAGTGGCCAGAAGGCAGCACTTCTTGAACTTCTTGCCGCTGCCGCACGGACACGGATCGTTCCGACCGATCTTCGGCCCGCACTGACGCGGCTTTTCGTCCACTTCGGCTTCGCCCCGCAGAAGGCGCTCCACATCGCTGAGATCCTCCTCTTTATCCTCCTCCACTCCGGCGATGACGGCCCATCCCCTCTCGTCGCACAATCTGACGATCTCCGACGCCCGCTCCATCGTCGACATGCGAACAATGGCGGGTCTCTTCTGGCTGCCAAGCTTGGCCATGGAACCTCCTGTCGACCGCCAATTAGCACGGCGCGAGAGGAAAGGCCAGCGGTGAACTACCGAAGGGGTGCAGTTCCGAAGACTCGGGCGAAGACGTCCGCGACTCAAGGCGCAGTTGGAGCGAGGGGTCCAAAGCACGGGGCCAGGCGTTCTTCGAGTTCCATCAGGAACGCCGCCAGGCCGGTCCCGCTGCCTCGCTGCCGCAGTTTCTCCATGTCCGTGTTGCGGATTCCGTGCCTGGCGCGCTGGTGCGCCGCAGCGACAGCGGGCTCCGCCTCTACCAGATAGCCCAGGACGCGCTTTGCACTGCGCTTGTGCTGGTCGCGCCCCGACGAAAGCTGCTCGGCGCGTGCACAGGGATTGATGCCGAGTTCTTGGGTCAGCTCCCTGAGCCGGCGCTCTTCCTCGGCCGACCCAGGGACGTAGCCATTGAGGTACCACGCTTCGGCCTCAGGCTCGCAAACACCAATGGCCACCTGAAAGGGCCAGTCGCCGCGCCGGCCTTCGTTCAGGCTTTCGAGAAGAGCTGCCGCCCCATGCTTGTCGGCATCACATAGCAGCACGACCGCGGAGGGCAGAGGCCGGCGGAGCTTCATCAGACGCAGCCCCATCTCCGCGTTACGCCTCAGAAGCCCAAGTCCAAGTCCGTGCCGCCGAGGCACCCCGTGTTGCCGGCAGAGTTCACTGATGCGCGTCCATTTGACGTAGCCGCCCTCTGTGCCGGCGAAGTCCTGCCAGCCACGAAGCGCCGGATCAACCAGATCCTCGCGGCCGGGGTCGGCGAAGTCGGCGAGCCACTCACAGCGGGCCAATACGACCCGATCCGTGAGCACGATCGCCAACTGCCGGTGCGCCGTATCTTCGGCGATCAGCACGAAGGTGGGAGCGGAGCCATTCATGCCGCTGGCCCGTCCTTCTCGGTGAGCCAGGTCTCCAGACGCGAGGTCCACAGTTCACCAGGCCGCACGCTGTCCCGCCACTGCTGATAGTCCGGGTGCTCGGTGAGCAGGCTGCCCACCACGGTCCCGTCTGGATGGGTGGTGAGCAGACGGACTTCCTCGAATCGCAGCTCGTCGAGCAAATAGGGCGAGTGGCTGGTAGCGAGTATCTGCAGCTCCGGACTGGCCTCCAGAAGGCGGCGCAACACGCCGACGAGATCGGCCTGGGCCTTGGGGTGCAGCGCCTTGTCGATATCATCCATCATCAAGATGGAGGGTCGCTGTCGGCCGCAAAACACCGTGCACAGGCCCAGGGTCAGGACAGTGCCCTCGCTGACATGACGAATCGGAATGTTGTCCCCGCTCTTCATGTCCAACACGACGCTATGGCCCCACTGGGAAACGGTCTTTTGCACCTTCACCGTCTGCCCGTCCACCGTATGAAGCTCGGTGATGGGCAGGTTGATGCGCGCTCGCTGAGTACGAACGCGCCGAACGGCGGGCACGACCGCTCGCAGGCGGTCCATGATTTCCAGCAAGGAGTCAGGCTGACTCGTCGCCAGATCAGCGAGCACCGAAGCCAGGCCCGTGCCATCGGGCCGCATGACCGGCACCTCTTCCTCTGAATAGGAAGGCTCGGTCAGTTGCCGGGCACTCAGTTGAAGGAAGACGGCAGAAGCAATCCGCTCTCGGATGGCGCCTGCCTCAAGTCCCGCGTCGCCGCTCGCGCCATCGTCGATGGCGCTGTGGTCACCGAGGACCAGAGCACCATCCTTTCCAGACTTGAATGGTAGGCTCGCCGCGAAAGTTCTCGTGCCTTCCAGCCCCTCCCAGGTCATCTCCAGATGAATGGGCCCTTTTGAACCCCGACGCAGAACAGCGAAATCGCCGTTCAATGCCACGCCAACATGCCTGAAGAGGGCTTGGATGAGGAAATGAACGGCCGCAAGGACGCTGGTCTTGCCGGCCCCGTTCGGCCCGACGAACACCGTCAGCCGCTCCAGCGGGAGGCACAGGTCTTCAATCGCCTTGAAGTTGCAGATCCGGACTTTGGTGATCATCGCACGATGAAGCTATGATTGAAGATATCCCCTGTCAATCATGGGAACCGACTGGCTGGTGGGGGATCATGAAGGCGGATCGTACGTGTTTACCGTGCGTTCTCGACGGGAGAAAATCTCAATGCC
>JBBRLA010000696.1:0-4372 GCA_038231615.1 Polyangia bacterium
ATGAGCACCAAGATTCGTAAGGCGAACTACGACGATGATATGTTCAACGACTGGGGCATTCATCACTTCCATCTTGGTGCGGGATTCCAGAGAAACGGCTTCGTCACGCGCAGCGGCGACCTCGTGTATGCATGGGTGACGCGCGACCGACTTCACATGATCGATGCGCTCCCCCACAACCAGTGGACGCGAGACGCCCTGCTGGAGATCGTTCACCAGAACTGGCCCGGGATCATTGCTCACGCACGAGCACTGGGTGTAGTGGCGGGATCGCTTCGCCCTATCTGGACCGGAGAAGGACGCGAGAAGGGACGCAAGCTCTTTGTGCTGCCGTGGCAGGCTTCTGACGGTACCGTCTACCTTCCGCCAGGAGGGGGTGCAGCGGTAGGCGGAGTTGCCCTCCATGTGGGGCGCCGGATAGCCCGCGTGCTTAATTACGTATACGGGTTAGAGCGCTGGTGCGAAGAGCACAAAGAGAAGCTCCGTGATGACCTTGGAGCCCAGCACCTACCGGAACTGCGGCTCCAGTTGGTGCAGGAGTTGGATCACTGGTTCGTCCGCGAAACTCAAGTTTCCCGACAGTTCCGCTTGGAAAGTCCTCTTCCAATTTGATGAGCCATCATCATTCGTCATCCTCTTGGTGCGAGGGGTGACGTTTGGGCCGATCTTCATCGCGACCTTGGTACGTCTCTAAGAGCCTGACTAGGGCCCATCCGAGCGGCGTGGGCTGGACGAACGTGTTCATCATCGCTGGCCCTGAGTGACCCCGTCCTTCGGTGCCAAATCCACGATGAAACTCCGTCTTGATGAAGATGCAGCCGACCTGCTCCAGCGAGGCTCTATTCATCATCGGCTGCTCATCCCAATAGGCACGGATTCCGCTCCAGCTACCGAAATGCCTGGCAACCTCCTCATCCGATGACACCTTGCTCAAGAAGTCACGTAGCACGGCCACATCGCTGGGCTCCAAGATCGCCATGGCGCGCTCGGCCCGCGACTTCATCTCGGCGTCAATGTCTGGCCGGGTGCTTCCCGCCGCAGCGGCTGCAAGCATTTTGCGACGTTCTTCTCGGGAAGATCGCTGGGCGTGGTCGTAGTATTGCCCGATGAGGATCCAGACTTCCTCTGGATTGACCTTGTCCCAATCGAGCCGCTGGCCCGCTCTCTCCATCTCCGTCAGTCGGTGGTCCACTGCCTCGAAATGCCGCGATAGCTCATCTACAAAAGTCTTCTTGATCTGCTCACGCAGATCGTCAGGCATTGTCTTACTCGTTAGAGCCGTGACAAGGCGGTTCAGGGCTGGCTGCGCCATCGCCGCAGCGACAGCAAGAAAAGGGTGCCCCGCCGCCAGTAGCCCTCCAGCCACGGCCAACGCACCCGAACTTGTCACTTCCGTACCAGCCTGGATTACCTTGCCAGTCGTATCTTTCATTTCGCGTGCCTCCCAAGGTCGTCGTTTTAGCACGGCGCCGCCTGAACGCCTACGAGCCCCATTGGACCGTCGTGGGTATCAACTATCCCGCCCCCGCGCGCATGGAACAGAACGAGTCATCGGACATAAGTACCAGTAATATCTACGCAACCATCAAGGCTCGATCTTGATCGTTGATCTCCCTCCAACCCCCATGGTACCGATCCCATGGATGAGTCACCGCTACTTCCGCCTGATCGCCTCTTCCTGCTCCTGTAGATAACCGGGCTCGGACCCCGGCCTGCATCCTGTCGTTATCCCGATGGGGAACAAGGTCCGCTAGAGAGGCTACATGAGTAACGTCATGGTCCGAGTTGAGCGATCTGGGCATGCGGCACCCTTCGCGCGGGGACGCGGTTCGGCGCCACCAGGCGAAGTGCATCAGGGAGGCTGACCCCGGCGACTCGGGCATAGGCAGTGCCCGCGCCCAAGTCGCTGAAATGGGGTCGTAGCAGACGAAGACCGGGGCTTCCTGGGTCGGCGAGTCATGCCGATCCATCGCAGCTCCCGCTCCTCGTTCGGCTCTGCATGGCTGGCGCCTTCGGGCGTCGGTCTATGGGAGGCGTGTGTCATCCGCTTTCGCTAACGCCGAAGAGGCGCCAGCAGAGGCAGTAGTACGAATGAACGTTCTATCATTCGATAAGCAGATCCGCGTTATCTCCTCGCTCGTCGAGGGGGTCTCCATTCGGTCCACCGAACGCCTCTGCGAAGTAAATCGTGAGACGGTCGGCACCCTGGGCCTCACCATCGGGGAAGCCTGCCACCGCCTCCACGACAACCTGATGCGCGATCTCCAGATTGGGGTACTGGAGGTAGACGAGCTATGGGCGAGGCTATGGAAGGGCCAGCGTCGGCGGCGTCCCGGCGATCACCCCGACTTCGGCGACCAGTACACGTACATCGGCCTCGATGCCGTCAAGAAGGCCATCATCGGATTCGCCACCGGGAAGCGCACCCAGGAGACAACTGACGCCTTCGCCCTGGACCTGCGGGCGCGCATCCTGAACCAGCCGCAGATCACCAGCGACGGTTACACGCCCTACGCCGAAGCTGTCAGGCAAGCCTTTGGTTCAGAGGCGGACTTCGCCATGATCATCAAGGAAGGGCACCTCTACGGCGATGACGTGCGCAGCCCGAGCGGCCCCTTCATCGTCCACGTGACGGGAGAGCCCGACCCGGCCCACATCACCACGAACCACGATCCGGGGCGGGTGCTCTCGCTTCCGACGAAAGGCCCTCACCCACAGCAAGAAGCTCAGGAACCACCAGGCGGCGGTCGCTTTGTTCGTGGCCCACTACAACTTTTGCCGAGTCCATGAGACCCTACGGACGACGCCAGCGGTCGCCCTGGGGGTAGCTGATCGGGTGTGGTCAGTGGGCGAGCTGATCGAAGCTGCGATGTCGATGGCGGCCGAAGTAGAGCAGCCCCCGGCACCGCCAGCCGCGATCGCCGCAGTGCCAGTTCCATCGCCTCCGGTCGCCCCCTGCGCACCAGTTCCATCGCCTCCGGTCGCCCCCTGCGCACCATCCGGCCCAGAGGAGGCACCACTGCAACTCGGGCTCTCGACTGAGGCTGCGGGGGTCGTCGAAGCAGCGGACGCGATATCTCCCGAAGGACAGCAGCCTGATTTTCTCGACGACAGAGGCATGGCCGCGAAGCTGGGCATTCCGGTGCGGCAGCTCCGAGCGTGGCACCGGTCAGACCCCGGGATTTTCTTCCTGACGATCAGGCTTCCCTGGGATGGAACGACTCGACGCGGAAGGGGGATATTCAAGTACCAGTGGCCCGTCGCAGAGGTTGTGCATTACTGGAAGGTGGGGCGCCTGGGGGACGAAGAGTTGTTGCGGGGCCGGGGACGAGTCGAGGGTCTGGTTGAAGCCTACGAGGAAGAGATCAGGAGACGGGAGCTGGATGACGAAACAGGCGAGTTCAAGGCCCTGCTCCCTGCTCAGCCAGTCGGGGAGTTGATCGAAGTGGCGAAAGGAGGGCCCATGGCAGATCGGGCTTCCGTGCATGGCAGTTGACTGAGCCCATATTAATACCCTCCATTAACCACCATTAAATACCTCTATTTATACCTATTAACACCAATTGACTCGGACCATCCATCGACGACAATGGATCGTGGGCCGCGTTTTCGGCTAACACAGGAGCTATTATGAAAAGAAGCACAAAAAAGAGTTTGGTGAATGCAGCCAGGACGGCAGTGTCTTACGGCCTCAGAGGGATGGCCCCATTGCTCTGCTCGTCGTCGCCCACGTCCGCCGACGAGCACGCCCTGACGATCTTGGCTGACGCCATTCTCCCGCCACAGAACAAGCAAGCACCCAAGACGCCGGGGTGTACAACGAGGCGGAAGCGGACCTAGCCCGTCATCGTCGGCCTGCCGTTCCCGAATGAAACCCAGCCACTGCTTCCGTCAACTCCAGCCACCCCGTTTCTAATCCAGCCAGTCCAGTTCAAATCAAGCCAAAGAGGCTCAAAACCGGCCAGCACCCAAAAATGGGTCGTGCCGATACCAAAATGGGTCGTGCCGATACCAAAATGGCTGACAACGACCCCGCCATGGGTCGCGGCGGCTGTCTGAGCGCCTGCCCCCGTACACCGGCAAGTCAGTTCAGGCTGAAGGGATAGCTCACCACCTGGGCGCTGCGGGAGGCCGGGAAGCGCATTCTGGAGACGATGGGCTTGATGCATCCCAGCAAGCCGTGCTGCATAAGGTAGCTGGGGGCCTCGACCCGGACGCCGCTGATCGCCCCGCTGCGCTGGATGCGGAAAGATACGGTCAGTCGCCCGCGGACCTGCGCCTCGCCCCGGGCCTGATCCAGGCAGCCGAGGACCTCGTTCTGGCTGCCGTGGAAGACCCCGTCGATCTCGTCCTGGGTCAGCTCGTGCTCGGA
>JBBRLA010000697.1:0-4356 GCA_038231615.1 Polyangia bacterium
CACCTCGGGAGGGGTGTGCCCGAATGAGGGCTTACAGGCGAGATTATGTAATTTTCCATTCACATCGAACGGCATGAGAGAGGTGGGGAGTTATGGCGAGTGGCGATCGGTGCCGGCCTCCGCTGCCCTCGGCAGGGCAAAACCCCCGTTAGTTTTTCCTACCCGCCTTGGCGACCTGCACCACTACTTGGACCGTCGGTCCTTCCAATAGCCGGGCTCTCGGCTGGAGTGCATGATGGCGACGATGAGCACGAACTCGGGTTCGATGGAGTAAAGAACGCCGTAAGGAAAGGTTCGCAAGAGGCAGCGTCGGATGCCGTCATCAATGCTTGGATAACGCTTGGGGTGCTGCAAGAGCTTGTGGATCGCGGACTCGACTTCGAGGACAAACCTGGTGCCAAGGCCGCGGCGGCGTTCGTCGTAGTAGAGCGTGGCTTGCTGATACTCCTCCAGCGCCTCTGGGTGAAAACTCCAGTTCATCGGACCAGCAGTTTGCGCACCTGTTCCAGCGCCTGTTCGCCAGGGATTGGCTGCACATGGCCCAGACGGACCTCGTCTCGACGTCGCCGAGCCTCTGCAAGCCACTGCGCTCGCACCTGGCTGTCTTCCTCGACCTCCAGCGTCTCCACCAGTGTCTCGACGAGCCGCGCACGATCCGGGCCGGATAGTGCCATCGCTGCTTCTGCCAGTGCTTCCACGCTCATGAACTCATCCTAGCAGAGCCGGAATGACCCGCAATATCGACAGGGACGAGCATCGAAGGGATGGCCAGGCCGCGCAGCGGGGCGCAGCAGACATCGAAGGTCCAGCAGGCACGGGCCTCGGCCTCGGTCATGTAGGTCTCGAAGTCGCCCACCCTCCCTGGCCTCCGTCCAGCGCCACGTCATTGGCGTCCCCCCCGTCGGGCCGGCCATCCCCATCGTGGTTCTCTCGATGCCGCCATCCCCGCCACTACTTCGGTGATCCGCACCTGGGCCAGCGCGGTTGCCGCGAGGGCGGCCGGCTTGCTGTTGCCGGTTCCGGTGGCCAGTGCAGCAGGCCTACCCGCAGAATCTCATCCTTCTCGGCGTGGAACCGCTCCTTGCCATCGGTGAGGAGACGATGTACCTGCGCGCCGAGGCGCAGGCAAAGGACGGTTTCCTCCCCTGTTTGCGTGGATTCATCGAGCCGATCAAGCCGGTCGGACAGGCAGCGGGTGGTTCAGGCGGCGCGCAGGGCGGCGCGAATGGTGGCCATGGGGTGCTTTTGCAGCGCCTCGCGGTCGGCCACGATGTGCGGCGCGGCCATGGACAGCCGGTAGTTGCCGTGGCCGTCGTTCTCGATCCAGAAGCGGGCCTCGGCATGGACCCGGCGCAGCTCTGAGCGCAGACGCGAGACGCCCTTGCGCACGCCGTTCTTGCTACGACCCAGCTCCTCGCTGCGCACCCAGCCCCGCAAGAGCCCCTGTCCGGACTCGGGGGGACCGGCGGCGGCGGTGCCCAGCGCCAGCCGTGTCAGAAACGCGAAGCTGCTCGGCGAAAGCGCCACCCGCCGCTCCCTGAGAAGCACGTAGCACCGCCGCGGGCCCGCCTCCGGGCTGAGGACCAGCTCGGCCGGGACGTTCTTTGGCACCGAGGCCATCGTCGATGCAGCATCTGCGGTGTCGGCCACGGCCTCTGCCGCGGCCTTCGGGTCCGCTGCCGGCGTGCTCCGGCGCACCACCACCGGCCGCAGCATCGGCAGGCTGGCCATCGCCGGCCCTGCGGTCGCGGCCTCCAGCGTAGCGGGATCGATCGCTAAGCGCGCCGTGCCGCGGCCATCGATCGCTAAGCGCGCCGTGCCGCGGCCGTCCATCAGGGGCAGCGATTCGGAGCGCGCCACCCCCTCTTCGGCCGAGACCAGCACCTGATCCAGCGGCAGATCCGCCCCCTCGGGCACCACGTTGTGTTGCCTGGGCACAAGCCGCGCGCCGCGACCCGGCTCGCCCAACTCCACCGCCTCCAGGTCCACCTCGGGGTGCGTCAGGAAGTCCGCCCCATCCGAATCGACGGGCACTGGCGGCGCCAGCGGCGAGGCCACCGGCAGGCGCATCACCTGCGCCATCGGCCCCTCGGCACTCGTGGATGTACCCGTGGCCCCCGCCGGGACCTCCGCGGCCTTCGCCCCAACTGCCCCGGCAGCCGCGTTGCGCTGCGCCATGCGTGCCGCCTGGATCAGGTAAATCTTCTGCAAGATCCCCTTGTGCCCCAGTGCCTGCTCCAGCGTCTTTTGTCCCGCCGAGAGCAGCTCCTCCTCCGTGCCCAACCCCGCCGCCGCCGCCCGTTGCAGGTGCGTCCGCGAGAGCACCGCCGTGGTCGCCCGCGCCAGCGGCAGCAGGTTGGCGGTCACCCCGAAGCGCAGCCGCTCCGACAGACTCGACAGGTCTGCCGTGCGGCTCGACTCCCAGCCGCGGGCGTCGCAGGTCTCGCGCAGGGCCTCGGCCAGCCAGGCAAAGTCCGCCGCCGCGTGGGTCACCGCCCCCGACCAGACGCTGTGGTCCCGCTCGATCTCCGCGCTGTCGTGGCCCTCGACCCAGTCCAAAAGCAGCAGCGCCTTCTTCACCGCCTTGGTTTGCTCATACGTCAGCCGCCCCCGCTGGTCCCGCAGCCAGCGGAACACCCGCCGATCCGCCGCGCCGACCTCCTGCGCCTTGAGCATGATCCGGGTCCAGTAATCCCCGAAGCGGTGCTCTGGCAGCGAGAGCGGCACGTGCGCGTCGTCGCCATCCGGGGTCAGCGCGCAGACCAGCAACACCTCCAGCGCGGTGAAGCGCACCTCCCTGGGCGCCGCCGCGTCCGCCCAGCGCGACATCAGCACCGCGCTGCGCACCGTCAGCCCCTTGCGCGCGCACACCCGTCCCACCGCGGTGATGCGCAGCTCGCCGGTCTCTTCGCGCAGCAAGAGATCATTGCGCACCAGGTCCTCGATCGTCAGCCCGATGCTGCTGGCAAACGCCTGCCGTCCCGGCGAGCGCCCCCAGCGCACGTGGCCAGTGAAGGTCGAGAGCAAAAAATCCACCACCTCGGCCTCGTCGCGACAGATCGCCGACGCCACAAGGTCGAGCACCACGTCGCCCAGCGGCTTGCCCAAAAGCGTCGGCACAAGCTCCTGCACCGGCCCATCGACCAGCGTGCGCATCCACACCTCGGCGTCGAAGCGCGACGGGGCCACCAAAAGCGAGCGCCCGAATGCCCCGGCAGGGTTCTTGCTCAAACCCAGCCGCCCGGCCCGCCCAGACATGCTCTCGTACTCGACCTTGTTCAGCTCATCGCGCACCCACTTGTTGTAGCGCCGCGAGTAGCGCCACTTCCAGCGCTCCGCCAGCACCACGTTTTTCGCCGGCAGGTTGACTCCCATGGCCAGCGTGCTGGTGGCACAGAGCACGCGGATCTCGCCCCGGCGGAAGGCCTTCTCCACCACCTCTCTTTGCGCCAAGGTCAAATCCGAGTTGTGGAATGCCACCCCTCGCGAAAGCGTATGCAGCAGCGTGTCGCGCGCCTGCCCCGCATCGGTGCCGCCGATTTCGTCCATGGCCCACGCCGCCGGCATGGTGACACCGTCCAGCGCCAGCACCAGTTCCCGGGCGGCCTCGACGCAGCGCGCCTTGTCCGGCAGGAACACCAGCGTTTGCTCATCCCGCTGGCACAGGGCCGTCACCACCTTGGTGAGTTGCTTTTTTGGGTCGCGCCCATCGCGGTCGCCGAAGTCCTCGTAAATGTCCTCCTCCAGCCGCGGCGATTCCACCTCGTCCACCGTTCCGAAGGAGGACCCGCCGTTCATCGAGAGCGAACGATAGACGAAGCGCCCGCGGTGGATCACCCCGGCGCGCAGCTCCACCGGCCGCCGCTCGTCGATGATCACCTGGGCCCCGAGCCAGGCAGAAAGTTCTGTCAGCCCCAGCATGGGTGCCGACAGACACAAAAGCTGCGGCCCGCCGGCCTGGCCGGCCCCGTCGCCGCCCCCCTCGCTACCGGCCGTCCGCTGCGTCCGGCGGATCTTGGTCAAGAGCAGCTCCAGCTTCGGGCCCCGCCCCTGGTCCGCCAGCATGTGCAGCTCGTCCACCACGATCAGCCCCACCTTGCCCAGAAGCTCCGGCCGCGACACCAGCATGCTCTGAAGTTTCTCGAAGACCAGGATGGCGACGTGGAAATCGCCGCTCTCGATGCGATCGTCGAACTCCCGCCGGTCGCGGGTGGACACCACCACACTCAGGTCCAGCCTCTGGTAGCGTGCAGAGAACGTGCGGTAGGCCTCCTCGGCCATCGCCTTCAGCGGCACCAGGTACAGCACCCGGGCGCCCTGCTGTGCGGCGTGCACGGCGGCCATCTCGCCGATGAA
>JBBRLA010000698.1:0-4353 GCA_038231615.1 Polyangia bacterium
CGCGATGCTGCGCGTGATCGCCTGGCGAATCCACCATGTTGCATACGTCGAGAACTTGTAGCCGCGACGGTATTCAAACTTGTCGACCGCCTTCATCAGGCCGATGTTGCCCTCCTGGATGAGGTCCAGGAACTGAAGACCGCGGTTGGTGTACTTCTTGGCGATCGACACCACCAGGCGCAGGTTGGCCTCGACCAACTCGCTCTTGGCCCGTTCGGCCATGCGCTCACCCTCGTGGATCTCCTTGTAGGTGCGGCGCAGGTCTTCGACGGTGAGCTTGGCTTCCTCTTCAACACGCTTGATCTTCTTCTTCGACTCGAGCATCCCGTGGGCGGCGGACTCCAGCTCTTCCGGGGTGACGCCTAGCTTCTTGGTGATTGCCTTGGCCTTGGCCGGCGAGGTCTTCATCTCCTTGAGGGTCTTGGCCAGGTCTTTCTGGGGCATCCCGACCTTGCGCTCGAACTCCTCGATCTCCGCCTCGCCCTTTTCGATGCGCACCACCAGCGCCTTGAGCTTCTGGACCACCCGCTCGATCTGCTTTTTGTTGATGCGCAACTCAGAGAGCTGGTCGAACATCTCCTGCTTGTTCTCGTTCAGCTTCTCTTTGAGCTTCTTTTTTCGCGCGTCGATAACCTTGCCGCTGGCCAACTCCTCGTTGATCTTTTCGTTCTCGCGCTGCAGACGGCGCACCTTGTCGATGATCTTGATGACCCGCTCGGTGTGCCACTCCTCGTCGAAGTCAGCGTCCTCCTCGTCAATGTCGCGGACGACCTCTTTGACGCGAAGCTTTTGTTTCTTCAGTTTCTCGCCGAGGTCGAGGATCTCCTCGACGGCGATAGACGAGTTCAGCACCACCTGCAGGACGCGGCGCTCGCCCTCTTCGATGCGCTTGGCGATCTCGACCTCGCCCTCGCGGGTTAACAGCGATACCGAGCCCATCTTGCGGAGGTACATCCGCACTGGGTCGTTGGTCTTGCTGTAGCCGCCGTCGAAGTCGTCGTCCTCGTCCTCTTCCTTCTTCTCCTCTTCCTCAAGAACCTCGGGGACCTTGGGGGCAGTGCTGGCCGCAGAGGGAACCTTGACCGAGGTGGTCGAGTCCACGACCTCGATCCCTTCATCTCCAAGCGTCGACAGCCAGTCGTCGATCTGATCCGAAGAGACGACTTCATCCGGCATGTGGTCATTGACCTCGTCGTAGGTCAAGTACCCTTTGGCCTTGCCCATGGTGATGAGCTGCTGTTTGCGACGCTCAGCGTTATCTCGGTTCATCGGGGGCGACTCCTTCAATGGCTACTCTGGCCCTCTCGCATTCGGAGGAAGCAACCGCTGTCGCTGCAAGGTGAGCTGGGCAATGCGAACTTTGAGATCTTGAGCTCGCTGATTGTTTCCGACCTCCACCGCTTCAGCCAGGGCTCGATGTAGGTCTTCCAGTTCTTGCCTGACGACTCGTTGGCGCATTCTTTCGATGATGGTTTCTAGTGCCTTCTCCGGATGCTCTGATGTAGTAAATTTGCCAGCCAGAACGGCCAATGCAACTTCGCCGCGCATTTCCGGGGGCGAGATCTCGATCAGATGGTGGCTGTTCACCACCTCGCCAGAGGCGACAAAGTCCTGCGCCTCCCTGAGCAGATCCGCCACCCCCTGGTCCGCCAGGAGGTCGAGATCCGCGGCACTGAGCTTCGGTAAAAGCTGCGGGTGATCGCCAATCAAGGACAGCAGGGCCTTGACCTGAGAATCCAGTGCGGGCCCGGGCGCTGGTCGAACCACTGGCTGCTGCGCCTGCCCGACTCCCTCTGGGCGAGGTGAGGGGGCGATCCGGGCCGCAGGGGCAGATCTCTGCTCTTCCCGAATGTGACGCCACACCAGGTTCGAGTCGATCGCCAAGGAATCTGCCAGCCTGTCAACGTACATCGCGAGAGTGGTCGGGTTTCTTACCGCCTTCAACAGCGGTGCGACCTGCATGAGGACTTTGGCCTTGCCCGAAACATTGCCGTGTTCTGCAAGCTTTATGGCTTCATCTAGCACATAGTCAACAGCGGGCTTTGCATTCTTTAATCGTCGTAAAAGTCCTGCGCGGTCCCTGGCCACATAGGTATCCGGGTCTTCACCGTCGGGAAGCTGGGCTACTCTGACATCGATATCGCTGCCGGTGAAAAGTGCCATATCGTTCAAGTTGGCCTGACTGAAGATCCAGATGTCCTTTAGCGTGGCCGATCGCCCGGCCCGGTCGCCGTCCAGCATCAACACCACATGACCGTCGCTGCCAAGTAGGCGCTTGAGCAAGCGTACCTGGTTATCCGTCAGCGCGGTCCCCATCGGGGCCATGGCGTTGTCGACGCCGTGCTGGTGCAGTGCCAGCACGTCGAAGTTGCCCTCGACAAGGATCGCCTGCTTGCTCTTGCGAGCGCTGTCCTTGGCTGCGTGGAACCCATACAGGTTGTCCCCCTTCTTGTACAGAGGAGACTCGGGGGAATTGATGTACTTGGCAACCTCCTTGGCGTCGTCATTCGGCGTCGCCGGAAGGCCCGGCATGATTCGGCCGCCGAAGGCGACCACGTCGCCGTTCGCGTTGATGAGCGGAAAGACGATCCGGTTGCGGAATCGATCATAGTGCCCCTGCCCCTGGCGCCGGATGCACAGGCCGGACTTTTCGACCAATTCGGGAGGCACCCGCCTCTGCTCGAAGAGGCGGGAAAGCCCATCCCAGGCCTCTGGGGCGAAGCCCAGGCGGAACCGTTCGCGGACCTCCTGCCCGATACCGCGCTGGTCCAGGTATTCCAGCGCGACCGGGCTTTCTTTCAGTCGGGACCCGAAGTAGATCGCGGCGATCTCGTGAAGGCGCAAAAGCTTGGCGCGCTCGTCCTCGTTCTGCAAACGGCGGCGCTGCTGCTCGGAGCTCTCCCTGGCATCCAGCGTCTCATCGATCTCGACGCCCGCGCGACGGGCGAGATCCTTGGCTACCTCGACGAAGCTACGCCCCTCCAGATCCATCAGGAAGCGAAAGACATCGCCGGACTTGTGACATCCGAAACAATAGAAGAATTGCTTCTGGGCGTTGACATTGAAGCTAGGGGATTTTTCCGCGTGGAACGGGCAGAGGCCAAGGTGGTTCACGCCGGCACGGCGCAAAGGCACATGTTCGCTGACCACCGCGATGATGTCGATGCGGTCACGAATCTCGGCGATCTTGTTTTCTGGAATCAGACCCAACGGCGCAATACCCTCGTCCCACACTGCGAGTGGGTGGCGCTGTCGGCCCGTCGCCGGGGCAGTAATTCTAATGGAGAAGCTTTTCTTGTCAAGAAGATGCGACAACACCCGAGAACCACATGATAGTATGAAATTCTTATCGGAAGGAGTCAAATTTCCTTATTCGCCCGGCGCTCGGTGGTTGACAAAGGACATCGATTGGTCCTTGTTCCCCTCGTCACCGTCAATCACCGCGTACACGTTCACCGGCTCGTTGCGCCCCCGGACCTTGATGGGGCCAAGCGCCCGGATGGTCAGCTCGGCCCGGGAGAGCAGCGGCAGCGCGGTGCTCTCGTTGATCAGAATATCGTAATCGGAAAGCTCTTTGGTCAGCCCCTCCAGCCGGGAGGCCACGTTGACCACGTCGCCGATGACCGTGTATTGTAGCCGCTCCATCGAGCCGATCTGTCCGGCGACGGCCTCGCCGCTACACACGCCGATGCCGGTACGCAGGGGGTCCTCGCCCCGGGCCACCCGCCTCCGGTTAAGCCCGCGCAGCCGCTCGCGCATCGAAAGCGCCGCCGCCACCGCGCAGTGCTCGGCCTCCGACTGGTCCAGGGGCGCCCCGAAGATCACCACGATGGCGTCGCCGATGAAGTTATTCACATAACCCCCGAAGGGGCGGACGGCCAGGGTCATCTCCGACAGATACTCGTTGAGCATCTTAACCACCTCTTGCGGGCTGATCCGCTCGGAGATGCTCGAGAAGCCGCGGATGTCCGAGAAGAGCACCGACACCCGCCGGGTCTGTCCGCCCAGTTCCAGGGTGCCGGTGAGCAGCTTCTCGCGCACCTCGGGGGAAAGCACCCGCCCGAAGATGTCGCGCTCCCGCTGCCGTTCTTTCAGGCCCAGGGCCATCCCGTTGAAGGTCAAAGAAAGCACGCCGATCTCGTCGCTGCCGTGGACCTCCACCCGGCCCGCGTCGAAGTCCCCCCGGCTGACCGCCTGCGCCGCGCGGGTCAGCGCCCGCACCGGCCGGGTGATGCTGCGCCCAAGGGACAGCGTCACCCCCACCATGATCACCGACATGGCCAGCACGATCAGGCCGACCCGCTTGCTCAGGGCATGCAGCGGCGAGACGAACTGCGACTCCGGCTCGCTGAC
>JBBRLA010000699.1:0-4350 GCA_038231615.1 Polyangia bacterium
CTTGCCGCTTTTCACGTCCCACAGCTTCGCCGTGAGGTCAGAACTGGCCGTGACCACCTTCTGCCCGTCGGCCGAGAACGCCGCTGCCCTCACCGAGTTGGAGTGACCCTCGAGGGTGAACAGCTCCTTGCCGCTTTTCACGTCCCACAGCTTCGCCGTGTTGTCAGAACTGGCCGTGACCACCTTCTGCCCGTCGGCCGAGAACGCCGCTGTGTTCACCAATTCGGAGTGGCCCTTGAGGGTGAACAGTTCCTTGCCGCCGTGTACATCCCACAGCTTCGCCGTCTTGTCGTCACTGGCTGTGACCACCTTCTCACCGTCCGGTGAGAACGCCACCGCAACCACCGAGCCCATGTGGCCCCGCAACGGGACCGAGGGCTCCACCGCGTTGATCGCCGCGCCTAGTCCTTCGACCGCGGGCGCCGGGACGTCATGACCGCCCCGCACGCCGGGCCCCACCGCTCCGATGGCAGTCACCGCGGCTTTCACCTCATCGCCCGGCTGCCGGGCCAGCACGACCGCCCGCAGTCCCCGCTCGGCCCAGGTCTTCTCGTCTGCTTCCTGCGTGGCCTTTCGCTGGGCCTCCTCGGCCTGCTTCGCCCTTTCGGTCTGACGTCCCGCCTCATGCCACTTCCACACCACCACGCCAAAGCTGACCGACAGCAGCGTCACCAACGCCAGGAGCAACGCCACATTGCGCCGCCCCGTCCGCACTTCCCTTTCCGCTCGCTCGCGCCGCTCCACCGCCGCCCGCGCCTCCTCCTCCGCCCGCTGCCGGCGCTCTTGCTCGGACGCCGCCCGTTCCGATACCACCAGCGTCTGAAATTCCGCGCGCTGTCTGCGCTCGTCTTGCAACTCCGCGCGTTCCGCTGCCGCTCGCGCCTCGGCTTCTGCCCGCAGCCGACGCTCCTGCTCGGACGCCGCCCGTTCCGATACCACCAGCGTCTGAAATTCTGCGCGCTGTCTGCGCTCGTCCTGCAACTCCGCGCGCCCCGCCGACACCCGCGCGTCCGCCTCCGCCCGTTCCCGCTGTTCCCGCTCCCGCTCCGCCCGGCCGCGCTCCTCTTCCTCCCTGCGGGCCACGTCTTGTCCCGCCATCAGGAACGCCCACTCCTCGGCGTCCACCTGGTCCTTCTGATCGCGCGCCCACGCCAGCGCCTCCCGCAACGCCTCTCCGCGCAGCACGGTGTCATCGCTCCTGCCCGACGCATGCCAGCGGGCCAGAGGATCGGTCAGCAGCCGCTCGGTCTCCTTGATCTTGATCCAGGCCGCATCGAAGACCGTGGCAAAGATTCGATTGCGCGGGCGCAGCCATCGGCCGTCGCCATCCCGCCGCTCAGCGGCCATGCCGGTCAGGCGCAGCGCCATCTGCACCGGATGGTGCCCTTCCGCCGCCACTCGGTCCCCTTCGAGCAGGCGCCGGTAGAGCCGCAGCATCTGCGCCGTGCGCGGATCGGGGTCGTCCTTGCGGAAGCACTTGTCCGCGTAGTCCAGGTTGGGGTCCAGTTGCTGTCCGCGGGCCAGGAAGGTCCCCGCCACCAGCCGGGCAACCCGCTCCGCCGGGACAGTCTGGGCCGGGCCCTCCTGCCCTTGCAGCGCCAGCAGCAGGCCCTGGGTCATGTAGGGATGGCCATCGGTCCACGACAGGACCGCCTCCAGCAGTTCCCGCGGGTCGCCGCCCGCCTCCAAAAGGCCCGGCACAAACCCCCGCGCCTGCTCGGGGGTGAAGTCCTCCAGCGGGATTCCCATGCCGATGTTGAAGGGCGTCTTGCTGGCGTCCTCGATCAGGTCCCCGGGCTGCGCCACGCCGAGCAGGCAGAACGTCAGCCGCCCGTACGCCGTCCCGCGTCCATCTTCTCGATCGTCCGCCCGCGCGTTGTACACCGCCCGCACCGCGGCGAAGAAGTCATCCCGCGAGAACGGCAGGGTGAGCATGGCGTCGATCTCGTCGATGAAGATCACCACCTGCCCGGGCACCCGCGCCAGCAGCTCCTGCCCAAGGAACCGCGAGAATCTATGCACCGGCGACAGGGCGCCGTGCCCGGTCCAGAAGCCGGCGGCGTCGAAGGGGGCCGCCTCGCCTGGCGGCTGGTTCTCCAGCCCGAGCTGCGAGGACAGTTCATCGACCAGGCCGAAGAACCACTGGTCCTGCGTGACCTCCTTGGTGCCCACGGCGGTCAGGTCCACGGTGGCGCAGTGTACCCCCCGATCGGAAAGCAGCCTGGCGGTGCGCGCCCGCAGGCTGGACTTGCCGATCTGCCGCGGCGCCAGGATGTAGCAGAACTCCCCTCGCGATAGGGCCGCCGGCAGCTCGATATCGGCCGGGCGCTCGACGTAGAGGGCCCCCTCGCGCAGCGCACCCCCTGCCTGTAGTCGCGACGCCATCACAGCCTCTGGAAATAATCCTGGTACAGCTTGCAGCGCAGGCGGCAGGTCCCGCCGTCTTCCTTGACCACCAGCCCCTTGCTGTACAGCTTGTAGTAATCGTCCACCGACAGGGCGAAGCGCGGGTCGCGCAACACCCCCCGCACGGCGTCGGCGAGGCGATTTTTGCTCAACCACCCCCACAGGCCGATCAGGTGGTCGGCGAAGATGCCGCTGTCCTGGGCGGCGCTCGCGAGCAGTGCCTTCAGCGGCTGCCCTTGCAGCACCGCCTCGTAGAGCGCCAGCCGCGTAAGGTAGGGGTGCCCCGAAAGGAGCTGCCACAGGGCGTCCAGGTCGGCCTCCGCGGCGGGCAGGCCGTGCAGGGCCGAGAGGGCGGCGACCTGTTGCCGGTCCAGGTCGCGCAGGCGGATCGGCGCGGACAGGGCGAAGAAGGCCGAGCTGTCGGTCGTCTCCAGAAGGGTCGGCTCGACGGAAAGCGTCACCAGCAGGCGCAGGGCGGTGAAGGGCACGGCCTGGTTCTCCGCCCAGGAGCGGAGCAGGGCGAAGAACTCGTGGCGGAAGGAGCAGTCCTGGACCCGTTCGGTCCGCTCGACGCAGAGCAGCAACGGCGCGTCGGTGTGCAGGATGTGCTTGGCCATCAGCCAGTTGAGCTTGGTCTTCTCCGCACCGGGGCGCTGCCACGCCCTGGCTACCAGGGCATCGGCCTTGGGGACGTGCAGCCCATCGAGGACCTTTTCGGCCAGGGCGCGCAGAAGCAAGTCCAGGGACTGGAAGGCGGTGGCGTCCATGTCGTGCAGGCTGACCCGCGCTACCCGGGCGGCGGGGCCCTTGCCGCGCCACTGATCGAGAAGATAGTTGAGCAGCGTGTCCTTGCCGGACTGGCTGGGGCCTTGCAGGACCACCGGCGCCCCGGGATGTTCCAGGCGCCCCAGGGCCCGGCGCTCCTCGATGTCGCGGTGGACGTACCAGGCGCCGTCGTAGGGGGCCTGGGGCGGACGGAGGGTGAGCTTCCCGGGCACGGGCGGGCCGGCAGGCAAAAGGGGCCGCGGGGCCTGGTCCCCGGCGGGCGAGGCCGAGGAGACATCATCGGATCCGGGCGGCAACCGATCCGGCGAGGCCATCAGCTCCTCGATGACCAGGCGCAGGTCGTTCACCACGCTGACCCACGCCTCGTCGCGGTCCTTCCAGGCGGTGAGCGCCTCGCCGTTGTGCGGCAGGCGCTGGAGCTTGGCGAACGGGGCCCCGACCATCTCCGTCGGGCGCAGTAGGATGGGGACGGCCCGCGCCGAGCGCCGTTCGTGCCGAGAAAGGGCCGCTAGCAGCTCGTCGTGGTAGCAGGCCGGGCTGGCCAGGAAGTCGGCGCTGATGAGTAAAAGGATGACCTCGGCCTGCGCCAGTTGCCGGGTGACCTCTGCCTTGCGCTCCTGGCCGGCCTGCACCAGGGCGCTGTGCCATTCGTCAACCAATCCCTGGTGGCGCAGGTTGGCCAGGTGGGTTTCAAGCTGCCGGCGCAGTTCCTCGTCCTGCCCGGCGTAGCTATAGAAGAGGCGCACGGGCGGATGTCGAGCAAATGGGGCGTCCCCGGCAGGGTCCATGCGGGAATCTTAGCAGATCGGTCCGCTGCCGTCAGGGGTATCGATTCAAGGGCCGGCTCGGCTTGACATCAGGGCGGCTGGCCTGGTTTGGCCGCCTTGACCCCACCGCGGGTGGACATCTGATCGGTGAAGAGGCGATCGCCCATGGCGCCGTGGGGCCGACCGGGGGCGAATACAGCAATCATATCGATGCTCTGGCGCCCCGCCGACGATCCTTATCCATGAGCCAGATCCTGCCAGATCCTGGCGATCAACTATTTTCAACTATCGACATGGCGGGGGTTGAACGGCATTTGACGGCGCTTATTTCTCCCCCATGGAACAAACCCAAGAGCACAGCGGGCCCGATCCAAATCGGGCCCACAACGCC
>JBBRLA010000700.1:0-4335 GCA_038231615.1 Polyangia bacterium
CCACAAGAATGGCGGTGGTCTTGCTATCAGCCACCTTGGACCAGGCAGTGCCGTTGTACGTCAGCACCGTTCCATCGTTGCCCACCGCGACGATGTCGTTGGGCCCGCTGCCCCAGATGGCGTTGATGAATTTCGCCGGGTTGGGATCCGGAACGGCCCACTTCTGGCCCTCCCAGCGAAGGATTCCCGCAGCACCAACGGCCCACACATCGTTCGGACCGCTGCCCCAGATCCCGTTCAGGTCACTTGTCACCGGGCTTTGCACCAAGGACCAACTGCTGCCGTTCCAGCGAAGGATCACGCCCCGGCGGCCCACCGCCCAGACGTCGTTTGAACCGCTGCCCCAGACTCCTCGCAGGTATTCCACGGTCTTCTGTTCCGCCGCCGACCACACCGTGCCGTTCCAGTGGACGATGCTGCCTGCATCGCCCACCGCCCACACGTCCTTGTCCGACGTGCCCCACACCCCAGACAGGGCATTGCCCTGCGGCAGGGGATACTCCCAGCAAATGTTGTCGCTGCTGCAGAACGGCTTCTTCTGGCACTCCCTGCCTGCCAGCGGCAAAAGGCCGATGCTGATCTCGTAGCGCTGCGGCTCGCCGATCTGCACCTCGCCATGCCCGCGCGCCACCACGCACTGTTCCCCGTCCTGCGCATCCAGGTCCACCGCCAGCAGCCCCATCGCCCCTTTGTCTAGCGAGAACCCCAGCCGAGACAGGTCCCCGTTGAACAGCTCCCGTTGTCTAGCAGGCTTGCCATCCAGCATCACCTGAGCGGAGAGCGCGCGGACGGTCGCGTCCACCCCGCTCACCGAGACCACCACGCCAGCGAAGTCGGTCTGGCTGCAGCCGCAAAGAAGAAGACAGAACAGGATGCGGACGAAGGACGTGAAGTCTCGCGATGATTCGTCAGATGTTCCCACAGCGGCATCGTACCACGGCACAGAATTTTAGATTTGGCCAGCACATGAGATCCGGAGCGGGACGAGATGGATGCCTGTGCAGTTGCGGCAGGATACTCTCCATCCAGCGTAACAACCTGCTCTCCGGGCGGTCCCGCTCATGCGGCTGCCTGAAATCTGGCAGGTAGGGTGGCAGATGAAAGCCTGCGCAAGGACTTCAGGCCCTCCTGGCTGGCCTGACCCCACGGGTCGCTCCCTTTAGAAACGGTCCCCTCCAGACTCGCCTTGTGGTACGTTTCGGATTCCCTAGGCAGGGCAAAGTTTGGGGTCACACATGGCCGGTCTTTCTACGGGAACTCGCATAGGTCAGTATCGCGTCGTCGCCAAGATCGGCGAGGGCGGCATGGGCGAGGTCTTTGAGGCACTGCACGACGATCTCGGCCGCCGCGCCGCGATAAAAGTCCTGCACGCCCAGTTCACCCAGAACCCCGACGTGGTCCGCCGCTTCTTCAACGAGGCCCGCGCCGTCAACCGGATCGATCACCCGGGCATCGTGCAGACCTACGACTTCGGCCGGCTCGACGATGGCACCGCCTACATCGTCATGGAGTTCCTGCGGGGCGAGTCGCTCGGCGCCCGCCGCGCGCGCTTTGGTGGGGTGCTGCAGCCTGCCGACGTGGTCCGCCTGGGGTACCTGATCGCCGACGGGCTGGCCGCCGCCCACAAGGAAGGCATCGTCCACCGCGACCTGAAGCCCGACAACATCATGATTGTGACCGACCCCAACGTCACCGGCGGCGAGCGCACCAAGCTCCTCGACTTCGGCATCGCCAAGCTGGGCGAGACCCCGGGCGTCGACAAGACCCACACCGCGGCGCTCATGGGGACGCCCCACTTCATGTCCCCCGAGCAATGCCGCGGCGCGGGCGGCGTCGACGACCGCACCGACGTGTACTCGCTGGGGGTGATGCTCTACCTCCTGCTCTCGGGGCGCCCGCCCTTCGACGGCGAGGGGCTGGGCGAGATCATGGGCAAACACATGTACGAGGCCCCCCCGCCGCTGCGCAGCGTGGCCCCGCGGGTGCCGCCGGTGCTGGCGGCGCTGGTGGACTCGCTCTTGCAAAAGGACAAAGCGCAGCGGGCGGCCATGCGGCAGGTGGCCGTCGACCTGGCTGCGATGCAGCACGGATCGGGGCTGCTGGGGGCAGGCACCGGGACGATGGCGCTGGACCCGCGGCCGGCGCCGGTCCCGGGGTCGGCCGTCGATCGTCCCTCTACGCTGGGGTTGTCTCAGGGGCAGATGGCAGGGCCGTCGCGGCTCGGGCGCGGCAAGGGACTGCTGATCGGGGGGGCGGTCGTGCTGGTCACGGCCCTCGTCGGAGTGGTTGGGTTTTGGGGGAGCGGTCGTCAGTCAGCGGCGAGCCCGCCCGCGACCGCCCCGGGGCAGGCCACGCTGGCCGCGCGCCGGGTGACCTGGCTGGTGGACAGCGATCCGCCCGGGGCCGATGTGGTCCGCGTCACGGATGGCGAGGTGCTCGGGCAGACGCCCTGGCGGCACCATCAAGTCGCCGCTGCCGGGACGACCCGCCTGCACTTGCGCCTGACCGGCCATGCGGAGCGGGAGTTGACCCTGGCCGGCGATGCCGACCAGACGCGCAAAGAGGTGCTGGAGGCCCTTCCCGCGCCGTCCGGGGTCTTGGCGCCTGCTGCCCAGGCGACCCAGCCTGCCCGGCCCCCTCACGCCCGTCAATACCACCACCGGGAGGCAGCTGAGAAACAGGCCCCGGCTGCTGCGCCCGCTGCTGCCCCGGCTGCTGCGCCCGCTCCTTCTCCTTCGACGAAGCCCGCCCCCACCAAGGAGGTCCGCAGTGGACATGGCCCGATTGAAGACTAGCGCCCTTTTGGCCCTTCTCTTTTCCTGCGCTCTCGCGGGGGCGCAGGAAACCGCTTTGCCGGCCCCTCCGGCCACCGACTCCGGCGGTGCCGCCGGGGACCCCTGCTTCACCGACGAACGTTGCAACTCCCTTTCGGAAAGCGCGGCCAGGCTGTCCAAGGTCGGACAATTCTCGGCGGCGGTGGACACCTACCGGGCCGCTTATGAGCTGAAGCCGGTCCCGTGGCTGCTGCTCAACATCGGGCGTGTGCAGCAGAAAATGGGGCAGAGCCAGGAGGCGATCGCCACCTATGATCGCTTCCTGAAGGACTCGGCGGCGGGGAAGGACCCGGAGTTGCAAGAAAAGGCGCGGAAGTACCAGGCGCAAGCCCAGGCCGATGTCGATCGCCTGCGAGCGCCAGCGCCCGGGACCGACCTGGCCGGATCAACGGAGAAGGCGCCCGAGGCCCGCCGGCCGGTCTACAAGAAATGGTGGTTCTGGACCGCGCTGGCGGGCGGCGTCGTGGCCGCTGCGGCCGTCGGGCTGGGCGTGGGGCTGAGCGGGCAAAATCAGTCCCAGCCTCCCGGCCCGCCGATGGTGCCAGCCGGGGTGACGATCTACAAGCCGACCTTTTGAGGCCCTGGAGGGATTTTCATGACGATTCGTGGATGGAGAAAGATTGGCGGCCTTTGTGGCGCGTACCGGGCCATCGTGCTGCTGCTAATGATGGTGGCCGGGACCTGCGGCCCGGATGGGATGCCGCAGGGGGACAGCCTGATCGTCTTGGTGGACGTGAAGGGGCTGGTGCCGGACATAAAGAGCCTTCAGGCCAGCGCCTCGCTCAACGGCAAGAAGGCGATGCAGGAATTGACGGTCACCGGGAACCTCGCTGAATTCGCGGTGCAACTGCCCAACCAGAGCAGCAGCTTCGGCGCGCTGGTGCTGTCCCTGGATGCTCTGGGGATCGAGGGCTGCAAGACGGCCGGCGGGCAAGCCCGCGTGGACCTCGTGCCGGGGCAACTCGGGTACCAGCTGACCCTGTCCCTGGTGCTGCTGCCGACCCGGCTGTGTACGGTGACCGTGACGAGCAGCGGCGCGGGGGCCGTTACTTCAACGCCGGCGGGCATCGAATGCGGCGCCAAGTGCAGCGTGGACCTGCCCTTCGGCAGCAGCCTTATGCTTACTGCGACCCCGGACGGGCCGAAGAGCATCGGCCTCCAGTGGGGCGGGGATTGCGCGAGTTCGCCAGCGGGGTTCGTGGACACGAGCATTTGCACGCTCGCGCTGAGCAAGCCGGTCCATGCCCAGGTGAGCTTCGACCCACGCGTGTGCAGTTCGTCAGGTTGGTGCTGGTACAATCCGCTTCCTCAGGGGAATTTTCTTTCCCGCTTCGGCACCACGAATTACCTCCGTGCAGTGCGGGGCAGCGATGCCAACAACCTCTGGGCCGTTGGTCAAGGCGGCACGGTGCTGAAGTGCTCGGGCAACTCCTGCACCTCGCTGTCCTCCGGCACCACGAATTTCCTCAATGCCGTGTGGGGCAGCGATGCCAACAACCTC
>JBBRLA010000701.1:0-4322 GCA_038231615.1 Polyangia bacterium
ATCGTCTCGTACTCTCAGGAGCTGCCCCGATCGGGCGATCCCTACCGCATCTACCTGCGCGGTCTGCCGCGCCTGGAATCCCTGGACCTGCGCGCCATCGTCGGCAAGACCGAAGGGCAGGGCAACGCCTCGTCCCTGGGCGGCGTGACGCTCTCGCGGCAGACCGTCGAGGTGCGCAAGACCGGCTTCACCCCGGACGTGGACTTCGTTGTCCCCCTACAGGAGATCAAGGATCGGGACGGACACGGCGCCCGTGGCCTGCGCCATGACAACCTGGTTGTCGCCCGGGTCACCCCGGTGGGTGATGCTCAGCCCGAGCCCCTTCCCAGCCTGCTGGTGCTCTTCGACACCAGCGCTTCCCGCGCCCTGGGCTTCAAGGCGCAGGTCGAAGCGCTGGGAAATCTGCTGCTCGACCTGCGCACCCAGGCCGGCCCCAAGGTCCCCCTGCGCGTGGTCGCCTTCGACCAAGACAGCGAGGAGATTTTCACCGGGGCCCTGGGCGATTTTGGGCCGAAGCAAGCCGCCAAGATCCTCGATCGGCGGGCCCTGGGGGCCTCGGACCTGTCGCGGGCGCTGGCCGCGGTGGCGGCCCTGGCGACAAAAGGCCAGAAATATTCCCGGGTGCTGATCTTCACCGACGGCATCGCCACCGCTGGAAAGGTCGAAGCCAGCGAGCTTTCGAAGCGGGTAAAGGGGCTCTCGGCCGTCGGGGTCACCCGGGTGGACGCGGTGACCTTCGGCGGCATTCGCGATGAGGAGCTTCTGGCCAAGCTGGTCACTGCCGGGCTCTCCCATGACGGCGTGGTGCAGGACGGCGAGCTGCCCGTGCAGGCGGTGGCGCAGCGTCTGCTATCGGCGACGGTGTCGGGCATCCAGGTGGCGGTCCCCGGCGCGAGCTGGATCTGGCCCGAGCAGTTGTCCGGCGTGCAGCCCGGCGACCAGGTGCTGGTTTACGCCGATTTGCCCACCGACAAACCGTTCTCGGTGGAGCTGAAAGGTCCATCCAGCAGCACCTCCGACACCTTCAAGGTCGCCCTGTCCCAGGTGGAGCGGCCCTTGCTGGAGCGGGCGTGGGTCAACGCGCGCATCCGTCGGCTCTCGCACCAGCGCGACACGTTGGCAGAAAATGATCCCGATCTGCGGGAAGCGTTGCGGCACCAGATGGTGGACCTGTCCACGAAGTTTCGCGTGCTCTGCGACTACACCGCGCTGCTGGTGCTGGAAACCGAGGGGGACTACCAGCGCTTCCACATCGACCGGCGGGCGCTTTCGGACATCATGACGGTGGGGGCCGGGGGCATCGAGCTGCAAAACCGAAAGCAGGCGCCGCTGGTCGCGCAGACGCAGACGCCGGACGTGGTGTTGGTGCCGCGCAACAAGGGAGACGTTTCGATAGACGGCCGGCCGGTGGACAAGGCGGAGGCCTCGTTATCCCGCGGCGGCAAGGACAGAAAGAGCAAGGAGAAGCAGAACTTCGCGCTGCGCCCGGAGACGGCGCGGGCCGCCGATGAGGCAAAAAAGTCGGCGTCTGCACGCATGACGGAGGCATCGATCCCGGGCGGGGCAAACGGTCTACGCGAGATGGCGAACGGCCCCTCGGGTTCGGTGGGACATTCGGCGGGGATGCCCAAGTCGAGCCCCGCTGCGGGCGCTGCCGCCAGCCCGGCACCGGTTCAGGCAGTGCCGCCCCCCCCGCCGATGAAGCGACCCGCGGCCGCGGACCGGCCGGAGCCGCGGCGGGCCTCCCCAGCCAAGATGGCGCCACTGCCCTCGCAAGAGCGGCAGAGGAACACCCGGGACTCGATGATGGACCTCGACGGCCTGGGGTCATCCCCAGTGTCGGGATCGGTCTCATCCTCAAGCTCCCGCGCGACCATCGCCCGGCGCCCTCCGTCGCAGCCGGGCACGGTGCTGGTGAAGCAGCCGGAGATCTTGCCCTACCAGGGCAAGCTCTTGCAGGTGATGACGCTGCTTCGGAGTCAGAAGCGCGATGAGGCGCTGCGAGTGGCGCGGGCATGGCGCGACGAAGACCCGGGGGACGTGCTGGCGCTGATCGCCCTGGGCGAGGTCTACGAGGCGATGGGACAGAAGCGCCTGGCGGCGCGGGCCTACGGGTCGCTGATCGACCTTTATCCCGGCCGTGCGGACCTGCGGCGCTTCGCCGGGGAGCGGCTGGAGCGGCTGCTGGGCGATGGGTTGAATCTGGCGGTGGACACGTATGAGAAGGCGCGGGTGCAACGCCCGGACCACCCGGCCAGCCACCGGCTGCTGGCGTATGCGCTGCTGCGGTCGGGCCGTCCGGCGGAGGCCTTCGACGTCATCGTCGAGGGAGCGAAGCGGGACTATTCGCCCGGCAGATTTCTGGGCGTGCCGCGCATCCTGTCGGAGGACGTGGGGCTGATCGCGGCGGCGTGGCTGCGCAAGGAGCCTCAGCGGAGGGATACCGTACAGTCGCGGCTTTCCGGGATCGGGGCGCGGCTGCCAAATGGTCCGTCGGTGCGCTTCGTGCTGAACTGGGAGACGGACGCTAACGACGTGGATTTCCACATCTTTGACCGGGTAGGCGGGCACGCCTACTACTCTCAGCGGGCGCTGCCTTCGGGCGGGGAACTCTACGCGGACGTGACCACCGGCTATGGGCCGGAGTGCTTCACCATCGAGGGGACGCCGCGGGCCTACCCCTACAAGCTACAGGCGCACTACTACTCTCGCGGGCCCATGGGCTACGGGATGGGCAAGCTGGAGATCATCGAGCACGACGGCAAGGGCAATCTGCGCTTTGCCGAGCGGCCTTTCGTCATCATGGTCGACGGCGCCTTCGTCGACCTGGGACAGGTCCCCGGGCCTCTGTAAGTCACCGGTAACGAGCGGGCGATTTCTTCGGGCCCCTACCTCACAATGCGGACGCAGAGGCGCTCCGGCAGCTTGATCAGCGGCAGATGATCCCCTTCTTTCCGCGAAATCCCCTCCGGCAGCGCCTCGCAGGCCATGTCTGCGGGGCAGTCCGCGTCGGCCTGGCACTGCGTGCTGCAATAGCCCGCCGTGCCCAAAAGGGCCCGGGTCGCGGCGACGCGCTGGTGGACCAGGCACAGACCGTCCCTGCAGGACACCAGGCTGCCGCAGGAGTGCCCCGCCTTCCAGGGTCCGCCAGCGACGATGAACCAGCGCCAGCCCCCCCAGAAAAGGAAAAGCACCGTCACTACGAAGGCGCCGATCTTGGCCCCCGTGGAACTCGATTGACGCGAATCGCTAAGCGACGCGGTTGTGGATGACGCCATGACGAATGATAGCCTGACTCGGTTTCCCGCGCCGCGCTCGTGACAGCAGCGACGATCCGCGCTACATATAGAGGATGCCGACCGCAAAGCCCACCGCCCATCCTGACCCATTCATCACCGCGGCGCTTGGCGATTCGCGATCGGACACCGCGGCGCTTGGCGATTCGCGATCGACCGAAGAGTTGCTGAAGGACGGGGCCACCTACCTGACCCAGACCTACCGGCAGCAGCCCATCGTGCTGCTCCGCGGCGTCGGCTGCGAGGTCTTCGACACCGACGGCAATCGCTACCTCGACCTGACGGCAGGCATCGCCGCCTGCCCCCTGGGCCACGGCCACCCCGGGCTCAGTGCCGCCATCGCCGAGCAGGCGCGCACGCTGATCCACGTCAGCAACCTCTACTTCAACCAGCCGCAACTGCTGTTGGCCCGGCGCCTGTGCGAGAGCGTCGCCACCACCATGGGCCCCTCGCGGGCGTTCTTCTGCAACTCCGGCGCCGAGGCCAACGAGGCCGCCATCAAGCTGGCCAAACGCTACCAGCACGAGGTCACCGGACAGCCCGACCGCATCGAGATCCTGGCCTTCGAGGGCTCGTTCCACGGCCGCACCATCGCCACGGTGGCCCTGACCGGCCAGGAGAAGTACCGCACGGGCTTCGGTCCACTGGTCGAGTGGGCCCGCTACCTGCCCTTCCCCGAGAGCGAGAACGACCAGCGGGCGCTAGACCGCATCAACGCCGGTACCTGCGCGGTCATCATCGAGCCGATCCAGGCCGAGGGCGGCATCCGCTCGCCGCCGCCCAGCTTTCTGGCCGCCCTGCGCCGCCGCTGCGACGAGACCGGCACGGTGCTCATCTTCGACGAGGTGCAGACCGGCGTCGGCCGCACCGGCACGATGTGGGGCCACCAAAGTGTTGCTCACCGAGCTGACTGCATGCCGACGACAGCCGATGAACACGACACGGTGGCGCCGGACATCCTGTCGACGGCCAAGGCCCTGGGCGGCGGGGTCCCCATCGGGGCCATCCTGGCTCGCGAGACCTTCG
>JBBRLA010000702.1:0-4306 GCA_038231615.1 Polyangia bacterium
GCACGGCCTCCGCGGTGTCCTGGCAATTCGTGGGCTCGTCTTGTCCGAGCGATGGGATACGGCCTGGCCATCCTTCGCCGCTGAACATAGAGCCAATGTCCGCGCCGTTGTCTGATCGGGATCAGGATCGCATCCGCCTCGCGGCTGCATATTCCACCAGCTTCTCCACCTCGATCTGCGCATCTGCTCAAGCAGGTCGCCGAGCTGGTGCCCGGGTGCGCTTTTATGGGCTTCCAGCACGCCAGCGATCCGATGTTCCGCAACCGGGCCTTCTGGACCCAGCTCCGCGCCACCGCCACCTGGGCCGGGGGGGAGACGGTGCTGGTGGCGTAGAGGGACCAGGCTTCCGACGGCAAGGGCCTGCCCTCCTTCGTCAAAAAGGAGCACACCGGGCGAGGCCAAGCCCGAAGAGCCCGATGAGCCGCTGCCTCGGCGGCTGGGGGTGCTGGACTGCGCCGTGCTGATAGTAGGCCGGGTGATGCACCGTCATCACGTCCAGGTGGATGGGCAGCTTATCTCCGGGAACCCACCAGGCATCGTGGAAGCACACCGCGCCCGAATCGTCCGTCGTCCTGAAGAGCACGTCGAAGCTGACCGGCAGGCGTGCCCTTCGCCGCTCCGCTTCGCTGCTGCCGTAATACTCTGCGTCGCCAGGCAGGTTGACCGGGACATGGAGATTTGCTGAAGACAATATTAATTGTTGATGAATATCAAGTGTCCCGGGCGTGACGGGCAATCCGGTCGGGACAAGCTTTCGCCGTCGCCAAAGAGGCCCCCGGATCATCCGCGGCGGGGCCGCAAAGGGGGGACTGGAGACAGAAGCCCCACTTGAGACATGCCTCGCGCAAATGCATGTTGTCCCGGCCATTCATCAAACAAAAATCCGAGGTCGATAACCCCATGATCAAGCCCAACCTGCCCGGTCCGCTCCACGCCTCCTTGCTGGTAATGACGTTTCTCTCATCTTTTCAGTTCGCCTGCAGCGGTGAACTGGCGGCGACGGACCCACTGGCCCAAGATACCGTGGAGGAGGACCGCAAGCATCGGGACATGGCCAAGCACCATGACCTGTCCCATGGCCCCGACCTCTCCACGGGGCACGACATGGGGATCGGACACGACATGTCCGGCGGACCGGTCCCCGATCCGCCGCCGGCCTCGTGCGATCAGCGCCACGCCGGGGTGACCGGCATCCAGGTGGTGGTGCGCGTCGATGAATACCACGGCTTGATCCATGGCAAAAACGGCGACCACGAAATCGTCTATGGCACCGTCACCGACACGGTCTGGGTGTTTGACAACACCATCGTGGACACCGGAAACGTCGAGCTCGCGATGAATGTTCATAGCGCCAAGGACCCCAGCGGCCTGCCCAACGAGATTCCTGTGACTCCCGGAGACAGTCTCGAAATCGAAGGGGAATACATCCCCGCCTCGACGGCCAACGCCCACGACAAAAACGGCTCCGCAGCGGTCATCCACTACACCCACACCCCATGCGGCTTCGTCAATATCGGCGGGATGAAATATCGCTAGGCGTGCCGGGCTTTCGCTCGTGGCTTGTCCGGCGGCCAGTGCCGGGCCGCCGCGGCTACCTGCCTGGAGGTGTTCACCAGAGCGTCATCGCCGTCCAGGGTGAGCAAGTAGTGGGGCAGCGGCGTGCTCGCCGGCCCGGAGACGACGGTGCCGTCCAGACGAAAAGCGCTGCCGTGGCAGGGACAAAGCAGCGCGGCGGCATTCCCCGGGGAGGCGGCGGCGGTGGTCCCGCAGGCGCCGGGGTTTGTGACCGGTGCCAGGCAGGCAGCGTCGTTGCACAGGGAAAGCAGACAGCACTGGTGGGTGCAGATGGCCGAGATCGCATACAGGCCCTGGCTGTCACGGACCACGAGCACCGCGGTGTTGTCATCGACGTTCTTCAGCACCACCTGCCCTACCTCAAGAACCCGCGCCGATGGCACCCGCAGCGTCACCGCCTCCACCAGACAATAGCTGCCCTGCGGCTGGCCGGGGATGGGCACCGCGCAGGTCATGTCGGAACCGCTGCCGCAGGCCCCCATGAGGCCGGCGGCGATTACCCCGATCGCCTCCCGCCTGTTGACGGTCATCGCGCCCGGTGGCGACAGGCTCAAGGCCGGCACTTGCCGTTTGCGACATCGCAGCTCAACGGCTGCTTGCAGTCGCTGTCCCGCTTGCACGGGAAGGCGCAGGCGTGATCGCTTGGGCCAAAGCCTGTAGGCGGGGCGGTGACAAAGAGTTGGCAGACGTATCCTTCGGCACCGCGGCAGTCCGCATCGTTCTTGCATGTCTGGAAGCAGGCCGTGGTCTCGCCGCCCAGGGCGACGCAGGTGGCGCCCGGCGGGCAGACTTGCACGTCGTTGCACGGCTCCATCGTGCAGTAGCCGCCGGGGTAGCCGTCACCGGAAGCGTTGTTGCAGGCCGAGCGCGGGTCGGTGCCGCAGTCCACCGTGCTGCTGCACGGGGTGCCGATTGCCGCATGCGCCGGATCCGGCGCGCAGGTCCCCCCGGCGTTGTTCGTATCGCACACCTGCCCGGGGTCGCACTCCCCCTGGGCGTGGCATCGCTTGCCGAGACCGGTGCTGGGGACGACGCCATCGGCCGGGCAGTCGAAGAGCAGCTCCAGCGTGTCGATCTCCAGCGCGCCGTTCTCGCTTTCGACTTCTGCCATGCTCTGCGTCATGCGGGTGTTTTTCAAGGACGCGTCGATCTCCCCCTCGACCGTGGCGGTGCCCCCGACGCGATGGCAGGTGGGCACGCGGGTATGGACCGCGTCCCGGGCGGCGGCCCAGTCCCCTTCCAGGGAGGTCAGATCGCTGGCTACCGCCTGGGTATCGCCGAAATGGGCATCCAGGCCGAGCTGTCGATATACGGCATCCATGCGCACAATCTGCTTGGGGGCGTCGGGGTGGAACGAGTCGAAAATGTCGGGCACGGCCAGGCCGACGGCGTTGGCGGCATACGCTGCCCGGCGCTGGTTCTTGCCGACGATGGCCGCGCTCAACTCCAAGACGGCGGCATCCAGCTGACTCGTCGGCGCGGCGGGCAGTCCCGGGTTCGCTGTCTTGGCCCGGGTCCAGACGGTCTTCAAGATCGAAAGGACCATCCCAGCGCGGTCCCAGGCCGGCGTACGACCGGGGTAGGGGCCGAAGGTGGTGGACACCAGCCCTTCTCCCGTGCGTTCGACGTCACGCAGGTCCGCGGGGACAACGCCCGGGGCAGAGGTCGCCCCCTGGCAAGCGGCGCACAGGGCGAACAGGGCAAGAGGCAGAGCGCGGCGGTTCATGGTTCGTGTCCTTCCAGGCAAAAGGCGGCGTCGAAGGTGCCGGTGAGGGCGGACCCGCCGAATTTCAGATCGAAGAGGCCGGTGGCCCCGGTCCCCAAAGCCACGCGAATCAGCGTGACGCTGCCGGTAGAGGCCTGGGTCTCCACCGGTGTCCCGGTGCGAGACGAGAGGGTGTAGTTGACGGCGGCCTCGCCCGGGCCCGGCGTCGGGCTGGTGGTCACCGCGTAGCGGCTTTGAGTAAGACCGATCTCCTTCATTTCCAGGACCTGGGTGTGGTCGTTGATGCGCTTGTCCCAACCGGGCGTCGCCAGTTCAGCGCACTTTACCTCCTTGCTGAAGAGGTAGACCACCGTGGTGGCGGGGTCGTCCGACGATCCGATGCGGTAGGCCGAGGCCGCCGTGTCGAAGGTCATGCCGCCGACGGAGCCCGCGATCGAGTTCCCGGCGGGCAGGTCCCCCGCGACGCCGGTCAGATCGGACTGGGCGGCGCGCTGATCCGCCGGGCCGGGGGCCAGATCGCCGCTGTCGGCGGGACCGGCGCTGGAGTGGCACCCGGCGAGACCGGGCCCGATCAGAAGTGCCAACAGGAATATCGAATCGAGCTGGACCATGGCGACCTCCGGTTGCTGCTCTTTTTGCAGAATGGGTCCGCCGACTTTGCGGACGGCTTCTTCCATATCACGCAGGAAAGCGCACGTTGCGAAAAAGCACATTAAGTGATTGTGAGTGCGACTGTCGTCGCCGATCGATCGATCCGTGCCTGGGAAGATGAAGATTGCATGATGTTCACATGGCTTTGGGATAAATTTTCGCCGCCGCTTGTGCTGCATGAGATCGACTCCCCCTGTCGGTGCGATGAGCGTCTGCGCGGAACATTGGGTCGACCCCGGGGGAAAAGGCCCCAACTGGGAAGAAATCCCCCACTTGCACGCATCGCGCCCGCCTCCTATGTTTCGGCTCGATCCCTGACTTTTCCGTAGAGGAGTTTGCCATGCCGGAGCTTCC
>JBBRLA010000703.1:0-4301 GCA_038231615.1 Polyangia bacterium
CAGGAACCGGTCCTCGCCATACTTGATCGGCACCCCCAGGACATTGCGGTACAAGAGGATCGGCTCCAGCTCGATGAGCACGCTGCGGCGGTACGCGCTCAGGCAACCCGAGAGGCACATCACCGTGCGGAAGGCCCGCTCCAGGTTCTTCATGTACTCGTAGCTGAAGTAGTACTTGATGGCCTGCATCCGGGTCAGCCAGTTCTCGTTGGCGTTCTGGACGTTGACGCGTCCGCCGACCGCGGCGATCTCCGGGTGCACGAAGCGGGCGACCAGCTCCGCCACAGCCCGGCGATCGATCACTACGTCGGAGTCCACCGAGACGATGATCTCCGAGGCCGCCCGGCGCACCGCGTAGGCGATGGACAGGCGCTTGCCCAGGTTGCGAGGGTTTTTGAGCACCGTCACATTGGGGTGCCCCGCCGCGGCCTTCAGCGCCCACCCGTGGCTTTCGTCGGTGGAGCAGTCGTCCACGATGACGATGGCCAGCTTTTCCCGGGGGTAGTCCTGCTGCAGGAAGCTGAGGATGGTGTGATAGATGCCCTGGCCCTCGTTGAACATCGGGGTGACGATGGTGACTGTGGGCTCGTAGCCGGTGGTGGTCTCGTCGAAGCGACGGCCCCGCACGTACCGCGCCCACAGGCCGCCGAGGTAGCGATTGATGAACACCAGAAGAACCAATAGGTAGACCGGAAAAAGGGTCATGCAAGATCCCGGGTACCAATGTCGCCGCCGGCCCCGATGGGGGCCACTTCCGTGCCTTTTATGGGTGCGGGGGACGCTTTTCTTGACGCGAGGTCAGAGAAGGAGAGACACTGGAAGGCTCAATCCGACAGGTACCGATCGCACCCCGATGAAACTAGCGGAGTTCCCTGCCGAAGGGGAAAAGGGCCAGGGGCACCAGCTTCAGATGCTGGATGGCGAAGGGGATGCCGATGATGGTGACGGCGCAGACCACCGCCGAGGCCAGGTGGGCCAGGGCGATCTCCCAGCCGAAGAGGAGCAGCCAGATCACATTGAAGATCACCCGCAGCAAGCTGTCGGCGTTGGGCGCGGCGACCACCTGCTTGCCGAAGGGACAGAAGGTGGCGACTCCCAGCTTGATGCTCTGCAAGCCGAAGGGGATGCCGATGATCGTCAGGCAGAGCAAGAGCCCGCTGACGATGTAGCCCAAGCCGGTGATCAGGCCGCCGAAGATCAACCAAAGGAGATTGCCAAGGGTGCTCATGAAGATGATCTAGCACGCATGAGCGCGCCGGGCCACTTCAGAGCCTGCTGGCTCGTCACGCCCGGTCAGCTCATCGACGAATCCATCGTACCAGCGGGCCACCGCGGCGGGGAAGGGCCACATCCAGCCGGGGGCGAGACCCGGGCGAGACCCTCTTCGTGCATGCCGACGAAGAAGTTGCCCTTCACAAAACAGGCGGGGTAACCGAACATCTTACGTGACTCCGCCTCCGCGTATGATGGAACCATGGGCCTTCCGCATGAACAGCCCCGCCTGGTCGTCGCACGCATCCTGGAGCTGGCGCTGCTCCTTCTTGGTCCCCCCGCACAGGCCGTTCCGGCGCGTCATGAGGTCGGCCACCTGCTCGACGAGATCGGGCCCCGCGGCCTGTTCTAACCTGGCACCACAGCGGCTACATGCGCGAGGAGGCACTGCGCCTTCTAGCCACTTGCAGCGATGGCCGGGAGCTGCCCTTCCTGCTGCTGCGGCTGAACGACTGCGTCGAACCGGTGCAGCGGCTGGCGCAGGACATCGTTGTGCAGCGTCTGAAGCCGGAGTACGGGCGGCACTTCATGCGTCACTTCTATCTCATTCTCATGCTGCCGGAATACCGTCACCGCGACCTGAGCAGCTGCAAGACCCCGACCGCTTTGTCAGCCGCGCCGCCCTCGAGTTGGCCTTCGCCGCCCCCTTGGGCGCTCCCGACCCGGCGGTGGAGACCGAGTTGCGCGGGCTGCTCCATCGAGCGCTGCGCAGCCCTGACATGCTGGTGCGGGTGAAGGCCGCGCGCATCGCCCGCACTCGCTTGTACGGGCAGGCCCTGCGTGAGACCCTGGCCGGCGCCCGGAAGGACCGCGCTGCCCCGGTGCCGCCGCTCAAGCGGAACTCGGGAACGTCGCCAGCCGGGTCGATGACGGCCGAGACCAGCGCGTTGACGTCCCCAGCGCCCGCAAGGGGAGTTCTGCGCCTTTCAGAACGGGCGCAGCGCCGTCAGCAGCACCCCATGGGAGGTCGCACCCGGTCCGGCCGCCACGCTCACGCCGAAGCGGGTCAGGGTCTCGGTGTAGCGCAGGGCGCGGCGGGCGGCGAGCTGGTCATAGAGGAGGAGCACCGCGGTCTCCAGCATCAGACCGGTGCCAATCCCGGCCAGCAGGTTCTGCTGCTGTACGGCGCCCACGCCGGTCAGCGTGGCGCCGGCCAGGATGAGGGAGATCTCGGCGGCCTCCAGCAAGCGCATCTGCCGGTTGACCTGGTTCATGCGGGGCAGCTCGGCGGCCCGATAGGAGGACGGCTGCCCGGCGATCTCGCGGTCGAAGCGCGGGACGCGCCGCAGGCTGTTCAGGTAAAAGGTCAGGCCGCCGATGAGGTCGATGGCGCCGAAGGCCAGCAAGGGGTAGGCCATCCCTCGGCCAAACGAGTTCTGCTGGACGAGCAGGCCAGCGCCCAGCCCGAGCGCCGGGGCGCCTGCCCCCATGAGCCAAATGCCGCCCTGCCGCTCGCCGGTGAAGTAGGCGTGCATGTCCGCGGTCATCCGGGCGGCGTCGATGGCCTCGCCCTGCGCCGGGGTCTGGGCTGACCCGTCGGCCGCGGACGCGCGCGCCTGCCGTGGCCCCCACGACAACCAGAGCGCGAGCACCAGCAGGCCCCCGGTCGCGGCCTTGGGGAGAGATCGTTGCTTTCGGCCAGCGGACACGGCCTCAGTGTACACTCTTTCCGGCCACTGCCATCCCCGGGTCCACCGTGACGCAATGGATAAATGATGTGCCGGATGCGCTTGCCCCGGCGGCCGCGGCTGGCCATCTTTGGATGCTCGCCCGCAGAAGCACACCTACAATCACCTGAAAATTCTTGCAGGTAATCTGGGATCGGTGTAAATCCTACTTACTTTCTGTCTAGACAACGGGGACCACCTCACTGATCGGCGTGCTATCGCGTGGTCCGGACCACAAGGTGGGTCCCCTACAAATTCAAGTGCAAACTAGGGGACGTGATGCGCCACCCCTGTCTGCTCAGCCCCTTGCAGCTTCGCCTGCCCAGATCGGCGGGGCGCTGAGGCAACGCCTTCTGCTCGCCCGGCCCCGACAGAAGCTCGAGCGCGGCCAGAAGCTCCGTCGCCATCTCGGAGAACTCCCCGTGCCGGTGCACCAACATCCCGCACCGCCTGCGCCACCGGCTCGTCCTCCAGGACCTTCTTCCCTTTGGTGCCCTCTTTCGGAATTTCCTTCCGCCGATTCCGTATGGGCTGATAAGTATGCGAGGTCAGTTCGTCCCATATCTGCTCCAAGAGGTCGGGCTTGACCATCGTTTCGTCCAAGGGAGGCAGAAAAGTAGCAATGCACGGCTCGGAGAATCAGGGTACCGGCCCCAACGGACAGCGCATGAAGCGATCCGGCGAGTGGCCGAGGGGATCGTCAAGTGCAAGACTCGCATCATCGACGTTGATTTGAGCGCCTTTTTCGACAACGTGCAACATAGTATTTTGCTTGAAAAGGTGACCTGAGCAAGGCAGAGAGCTTCGGATTCCTGGGCTTCGAGTTTCGTCGCATCCGAAGTCTGGCAGGAGCGTGGCGGGCGCAGTACACCCCCAAGCTCAAAGCACGGACCAAGGTGATGCGGAAGCTCAAAGACGTCTTCCGACGCTTTCAATCTCAGCCCATAGACCGGGTCGTACAACTGATCAATCCGATCCTGCGGGGCTGGGTGAACTACTTTGCCGTGGGGCATTCAAGCCGGTGCTTCGGTTTCATCCGAGACTGGGTAGAGAAGAAGATCAGACGACATCTGATGAGAGCCCAGAAGCGTCGGGGAATTGGCTGGAAGAGGTGGAGTGGCTGCGAGAGAATCTGGGGCTGTTTGACGGCTACCGGGTTCAGTATCGAGGGCTACAACCGAAAGCGCTCCCAGCATGATAGGTCACATAAGCCTTGATGAGAAGCGAGCAGGAGCGCGTAGGGGCGCGGTTCCCGAAAGTCGGGGCTGACGCTGACGCACGCTGGCGCCGAAGTAGCCGCTGGCGCACCGTGACCCTGACGAACCGGCTTCTCCGTCAGCATCAGCATCAACGATCACATCA
>JBBRLA010000704.1:0-4273 GCA_038231615.1 Polyangia bacterium
ACGGAGATGTTGGCGAATTCCATGTCGCAGACCATCACCGAGACCAGCCCGTCCGCCTCGTTGCGGATCATCATGTCGGCGGCCCCCTGCGTCTGTCGGTAGGCCGCGGAGTGGAGGCGCAGCTTCAGTCGATCCTTCACCTGCCCGAAGTCCTGCAGGGTGCTGGCGATGGCTTCGATCTGCCCATCGACCTTCAGTACGCCATCCAGGAACTCGGCCAGGGTCTTCACCCAGGTGTCCGCCGGCTGGATGTGACAGGTCTGCGCGATGTTGAGCAGGCTGAAGCGCTGCGCCTTGCCCCCGCCGCGACGCACGATGGCGTACCCGTCCTCCTCCTTCACGGACAGGCCGCGGCGGCCGATATCCTCGGTCAGAAGGCGAATGAAGTCGACGTGCTGGCCAGTGGTGAAGAATGACGCCCAGTCCGGCGGCCTGAGCGACGCGGCGAGTTTCTTGTTTACAGATCCCATCAGCGGCATATAACACGGTCCGGGCCGCAGGGAAATAAATCACCGAGCCTTTTTCTGGCCTCGGGACGGACCGGGCCGAACCTTCTTGGGGGGCATCCGGTCCGGATCCAGGTCGACCTTTCGCGGCCCCATGATCCCGGCCTCCGTCCGCAGCGCGGACGCCTCGCCGTCCAGGCCATGCTCGCGCATCTTGCCATAAAGCGCACGCCGGCTGACCCCCAGCCACACGGCGGTCTGGCTGTTGTGGCCGTGCTGCTGCTTCAGTGCCTGATGCAGAAACTTTGCTTCGCATTGACGGATATAGGCCGCGAGTCGTCCTTCACTTCGGGGTCTTCTTGATGTCGTCATGGCCCCACACTAGCAGGCACCGTATCGTGGAGCAATGCCCATGCTGGACCGCGGAATATTGGCTGAGCGCGAAGCGGAAAGCGCCGCGGTACATCGATTTACAGGCTACAGGCGGCCGGCGCTCGTATCAGAACTTCCCTCGCATCCGTTCTTTGGGCGGGAGGATCTCCAGGCAGGTGGTCCAGTAGCCGGTCTCGATGGTCTCGACGAACTCGTCAGGCAAATGCTCGGCGCGCATCTCGGCGGCCAGGCGCTCGTGATCATAGGGCACACGGATCAGTTCGACCGCCACCTGCCCGTCGTCCTGGCCGGAGTCCGCATTCACCAGCGCGTACCACACCTCGGTCAGCCCATCGTTGGCTGGCCTGCCGATGGCCCCCACGTTGACCACCAGACCCCCTCCCAGAGCATCCGGCAGGCGCCTCTGCCACGGGATGCCGGAGTGGGTACAGAAGAGCACGTTGGCCTGGTGCTCAAAGAGCAGCCGGCTAAGAAAGGCATCGGAGCACGCCGACTCCCACAGGAACTCGTTGACCCGGCGAGGGGACCCATGGGCCATGAGGACGCGCTTGCCGGCCCACTCCGCGCGAATCCACTGCGGCAGGTCCCGCAGGTAGGGGAGCCAGCGCTCCGCAGTGCGGGTCTGCGTATACTGATAGGACAGGCGGGCGTAGTGGTTGTCCCGCGGATCGGTGTAGCCGCAAGCGCAGTCGGGCAGGCGATGACCGATGGAGTGGTCATAATTCCCCTGCATCACGCTGGCTTGCCGATCGAGCAAGATGGGGAAAACCCGATCCGGATGCGGCCCGAACCCCCCAAGGTCGCCCAGGCAGTAGGCATCCTTGGCCCCCCGCCGCTCCGCGTCGTCGAGCACAGCGGTGAGCGCCAGGTGGTTGTTGTAGATCCCGCCGAAGACAGCGTGGCAAACAGTCGAAACGGTCATCGACGATTACCCTGTATAGCACGCCAGGCGCGCCGCTATACAGGGTCACATTGATGAAAAGTCATTCCAGCAAGAAGCACATGGCCGGAGCAGATTTTGGCGCTCCCCACGGCTTCGCATTCGCTCAGCCGCGTGGGCCCCTTCCACAGCGACTGAGGGAGCGTACTACTGTACGTAACCGAAGGAGCGTGGGGGTACTCCCCACCGACTCGCATTCGCGAGTCGGCGTGGGCCCTCCCATGGCCTCGCGAATGCGAGGACATGGGGGAGAGGTACGCCAAAAGATGCCCGGCCAGGTGCTTCTGTTTAGGCCTGCATGAGCGCGGGCTTGCCCAGCATGCGGTCGGTCAGGACCAGCGTCCGTCCCTTGGGCACCATCAGCCCGCGGCGGATCAGGGAAGCGAAGGTCCGGGACACGGTCTCGCGGCTGCTGCCGACCATGTTGGCCAGTTCCTGCTGGGTGGGCCTTCGACGCAGGAGCAGGCCGCCGTCCACCGTCACGTCGCCCTCGTCCTTGGCCAGGCGCATCAGGGTGCGGCTCAATCGTTTCTCGACGTCCTGCAGGGCCAAGCCGACGATCGCCTCATCGGCGCGGCGCAGCCGGCGGGCCATCTCGGCCATCAGGTTCAGCGCCGTCTGGGGACAGGTGCGGATATGGGAAAGGAACGCCTCCCGGGAAAGGCCCAGAACCTGCGAATCGTTCAGCGCGATCACGTTGGCCGAGCGCGGCGAGCCGTCGAGCAGGGAGACCTCCCCAAAAACCTCCCCGGGACGCAGGATGGCCAGGGTGACCTCGCGGCCGGTATCGCCGAAAAGGGCCACCTTGACCCGCCCCGAAAGGACGATGAAAAGCGAATCGCCAGGTTCGTCCTGGGCCACCAGCAGCGAGCCGCTGGCGCCGGTGCGGACCTGCAGGCGGCGCGCGACGTCCTCCAGCGCCTCCTCGGAAAGTCCGCGGAAAACGACGCTCTGGGCGAGAACCTGCCGGTAGCGGTCCCACTTCGAATCCACCATCCCTGCGTCACCGGAAACCGACACGTTGGCTTGCGTATGTAGAGACATCATGAGCTTGGACTCCGTCTTTGGCTTTAGACCCCGTAAAGCACAACCAGTCAAAGCAAGAACAATACCAAGCCCATGCCAGGCCCATCTCAGGCCAACATCAGATGGAAACCCCGATTCTCCGCGGGATCGGCCGGCCCACGGCCTCTTGGGTGCGGCTATTTTCGACCAAACCCGCGGTCAAAAGTGACCTTGGACATGGGGCGGGTTATAGTTCGAGCACAAGACCGTGGATTGCTCGGCCTGCCATCATCCGAATGACGACGAGGCGCAGTTCTGCATGCGCTGCGGGGAAGCGCTCGGCGTCCCGGTCACGCGCCTGCCGGATCGTCCCGCCGCGGTACGCCCGATTGCGCCGCCGGGATTGCCCGACCCCGCGAACCCCACTCCCGGGACAGCCAAGGACGTGTTCCCGGAGGCGGCGGAACTCCGCCAGATGGGGCGCTACCGGCTGCTGCGGCGGCTGGGCAGCGGGGGCTTCGGCGCGGTCTATGAGGCTGAACACCTGGCCCTGGGCATCCGCGTGGCGGTCAAGCTGCTGAACCGGGCTGGCCTGGCCGACGCCCGGGTGCTGGAGCGGTTCCTGGACGAGGCGCGGATGGTGGCGCAACTGCGCTGCCCCAACGTGGTGGTGCTGCACGACTACGACGTGACCGATAGCGGCGTGCCCTATCTGGTGATGGAACTGCTGAAGGGACGGGATGTCGGCAGCATGCTCTGCGAGGGGGTTCTTTCGCCGCGCCGGGCGCTGCACATCGCGGCCCAGGTGTGCCAGGCCCTGGGGGAGGCGCACGCCGTCGGGATCGTCCATCGGGACATCAAGCCCGAGAACGTGGTGGTCCTTAAGAAGGGCGACGACCCGGATTTCGTCAAGGTGGTCGACTTCGGGGTGGCGAAGTTCTGCCGGGGGCCGGACAACCGGGCCTCGGCGGTCCTGGGGACCCCGGCATACATCGCGCCGGAGGTGTTGGTAAACGAGCCGCTCGACGGACGCAGCGACATCTACGCGCTGGGGATCATGCTCTGGGAGATGATCGTCGGGCGGCTGCCCTTCCCGGGGGACAACCAGGCGGTGATGCTCTCGTCGCACCTGCATGCGAAAAGGAGCTGGCCGCGTGAGTTAGACCCGCGCCTGCGCTTGCCGGACGGTCTGGAATCGCTTCTGGCCAGCGTCATCGCCCGCGATCCGCAGATGCGGCCCCTTTCGGCCTACGTGCTGCGGTCGCAGATCCTGGATCTGCTGCCGCTGGTCTCGGACCAGCCGCTGAACGTGCCGCCCCCCCTGGGGGGCCCCCCCTGGGACCCGATGCCCGCCGCTGGTTAACAGAAGCACCTGGCCGGGCAGCTTTTGGCGTACCTCCTCGCTTCCTCGGTCACGTACAGTAGTACGCTCCCTCGGTCGCTGTGGGGGTGCGCCAAAATCTGCTCCGGCCGGGTGCTTCTTACTGAT
>JBBRLA010000705.1:0-4258 GCA_038231615.1 Polyangia bacterium
CGGCGAGCACCCAGTCCGTGACCCTCACCCTGACTGAGGACCAGGCCGCCGTGATCCAGGCCAGCGCCCCGGGCCGGGACTCGGCGCAGTACTGGATCCGCTGCCTGCCCCATGACTTTCCCGCGGTCTCGGTGACCCGCTACCCCGACGCCGGCAGCCCGACGCCGGGCTGGTACCTGATCGGCAGCATATCCATCAACTCGGGCGCCGACGGCTTTGCCATGATAACCGACGGCAACGGCACGCCAGTGTGGTACCAGCGCGTGCCGGGCGGCGTGGTCAACGTCGCCCCCGTCGACAAGAATACGGTTTCGTTCGTGCCCGTGCTGGGGCCGGCCTTCGGCGTCGATCCCAAGGGCGCCTACCAGATCCATCACCTGGACACCGGTCAGACCGAGACCCTGCACACCGTTGGCACGCCTACGGACCACCACGAGCTGTTGACGTTGCCCAGCGGCAACCACCTGCTGCAGTCGTACGCCCTGATGGGTGGCGTGGACCTGACCGGCTTGCAGAAGTATGGCCCGGGGTCGACCCTGGCCGACTGCCTGATTCAGGAGCTGGACCCGGCCGGCAACGTGGCCTGGCAGTGGCGGGCCAGCGATCACATCGATCCGGTCAAGGAGTCGACCTACCCGCAGCCTTACATCATCAACGGGCAGGACGTCGTCGACCCCTTCCACTGCAACTCGATCGACACCAACCAGGACGGCGACCTGCTGGTGTCGGCGCGACACCTAGATGCGGTGTTTCTGATCAACCGCGAAACCGGGAGCATCGCCTGGAAGCTGGGCGGTACTCCATATAGCAAGGACGGGGCCCAAATCCTGCAAATGCAGGGCGATGCCGAGCCGGCATTCTATCGCCAGCACGATGCCCGCTTCCAGGACGATGAGCACATCTCGCTCTTCGACGACCAGACGGACGCGCCGGGTCCGGCCCGGGGGATCGAGTACGCGCTGGACCTGCAGGCCGGCACGGCGACACCGGTCCTGCAGTTCCTCGGCGCCGGCCCCAGCTTGGCGATGGGCAGCTTCCGACGCTACGCCGACGGCACCAATCTGGTCGGCTGGGGCGCACTGGTCAACACCCCCAACGTGGCATTCAGCGAGTTCGATGACTCGGGGAATCATCTGCTGGATCTGATCCTGGCACCGAAGATCTATACCTATCGGGCGATCAAGGTCCCGCTGGAGACCTTCGATCCCGACGTCCTGCGCACGAACGCCGGGGTAAAGGGGCTCTGATCGCTCGACCGCTCGCTGCCGGCCCGTCATGCCCGCCACACAGCGCCTAAGGAGCTGGAACGAATTAACTTGGCCACGTCTCTTGAAGTTCATGTGGGATCCGGGCGTCAAATGACCAAGTTAATTCGTTCCAGCTCCTAAGGGCCCACATCAGCGTCCCAGCGCGAAAGACGTGCGCCCATGGAAAGCGAAGGCCGGCCATGATACGCTGTACCCCGTGAGGGTCATGATCCAGACGCGCGCATGGTCAACGGCATCGGCATCGGCCGCGCGTCCTCTTGGGTCGCCGGGGCCGCCGGCATGACGTGGTTCGTTCGCGACGGGCTCCAGCGCTTCGAGGTCTTCAACCTGCGGGCGATCTCCGAAAAGAGCGAAGGCAAACACTTCGTCCACTTTGCTGACCTGAGCGCGGCGATCCTTTTTCTGCGCCGCTTTCTTTTCGATCCCATGGTCATGGGGTCGATGCGCGCCGCGCTCCTGGAGTCCTCGACCTTGGGCCCGGGCAGCCTGTGGCAACTCGACGATGATCAGGTGATCCGCTGCGTCGGCTTGCTGCTTCTGGCCGGGACCCTGCGCATCGCCACCAGGAAGGAGCTCTTGCCCGAGTTCCCCGTCCGTTGGAAGGACCCGGAAGAGCCGGCCCCGCCGCCGGCCAAGCCCCCTGCGGCCAAGCCGGAGAAGACGTGGATCGAGATTGTTCTTTTGGACGAAGAAGGGACGACGATCCCCGAGGAGCCCTACTGGATCGAGCTGCCCAACAAAAAAGTGGTCGAGGGGAAGCTCGATAAGAACGGGCGGGCGAAGGTCAAGGACATCGATCCCGGTACCTGCAAGGTCCGCTTTCCCAAGCTTGACGGCGGCGCCGGACACCACGGCCAGCACAATGAGAAGGAAAAGTCCTGGATCGACATCCACTTGGCCGATGAGGAAGGCCACCCGGTGCCGGAGGCCAAGTACCGCATCGAGCTGGCCGACTCCTCGGTCATCGAGGGCAACCTCGACAAGGAGGGGAAGGCCCACATCGAGGGCATCGACCCGGGGAGCTGCCACGTCACCTTCCCCGATCTGGATGAGTGGAAGCACCACTCGTCCGCGTGACGGGCGCATGAAGGGATCGCCGTAGATGGCCCAGAAGCACGAGGTAAAGCCGGGAGAGAGCCTCTCCAGCATCGCCCACCAGTACGGCTTCGCCGACTGGCACACCATCTATAACCACGAGAGCAACAACGAATTCCGCAAGCTCCGCGCAAACCCGAACTCGATCTATGCCGGAGACGAGGTCGTCATCCCGGACAAGGACCCCAAGAAGAAAAAGCACGCCGCCCCGACCGAGCAGACCCACAAGTTCGTGGGCAAGGTGCGCCGCGGGGTGTCGAACCTGAAGTGGGAACCGGCAGAGGGGAAGTCGGGCGATCCCAAGACCGCCGAGCTGCACGGCGAGACCAACGTCCCGGACGGGACCGAGCTGCACTTTTCATGCAAGGTCACCAAGCAGCCGGAGGGCACCCAAAAGCCCACCCTGCCCTCGCCCAGCGCCACCGTAAAGGACGGCAAGTTCACCTGCACCTGGCACATCCCGGACAAGATCGACCCCTTCGAGATGGAGACCTCCACCTCGGACAAGAAGCTGGCGTGCAATGTCGCGCACTTCCAGATCCACGACACGCGTTGCCTGGTAGAGGCAGTGGAACTTTTGGGCAAAAGAAAGCCAAACGACAAGCATGTCATCCAGGTCGTCTCCACCCCGGAGATCGTCCTTAGCACCTTCAAAATCAAGGACCTGGACAAGTTCAACGAGGTCCTCGACCGGCGGGACAAGGCCGGCAGCTTCGACGAGTTCGTCAAGAAGTACAAGGAAGACGAGGACAAGAAGCCCAAGGCCGAGAAGAAGGGCATGGAGGCCAAGTGGAAGAAATCCGCGGCCCTTTACGCGGGCGGCGAGGCCGAGGTGGAGGGCAAGCTCAAATTCTCGCAGCCCAAGTGCGAGAAGAAGCACCACTTCAAGCTGGCGGGAGACGAACCCAAGGAACTGAAGGCCCCCAAGGACAAGGCCAAGCTGACGTACCAGGGCGGCGGCGTCTTCTCCGACGCCGACCCCACCCTCTACAAGCTGGAGGGCAAAGGCTGCGAGGGGACGCAGAAGGCGCTGACCGTCGAGGTCTACCCCAGCGGGCAGTTCATCGCCTCGATCGGCCTGGAGGGCAAAAAGGAGATCTTGGAGCACATGGTCGAGAAGGCCAACAAGCTCTTCAAGTTCGCCGGTGCAGAGGCGGAATTCGCCATCGGCGGCTCGGTCGGGGTGTTCTTCGGCTGGCGCGAAGAGAAGAAAGAGTGGCGCGCCTATTACGCCCAGGAGATCAGCGCCAAGGGCTATCTGAAGGCCGGCTTCACGGTGAAATTCTCCGCCGGAGAGATGTTCCTTCACATCCCATCCAGCCTGCTAAACTACATCGGCGACATCGGCGCCACCGCCGGCCTCGAAGGCAGCATCACAGTAAAGGGCAGCCTGGAACGCAAGACCTACGCCAAGACCGCGGGCGGCCAGCACGAGCACGCCTTGGGCACCAAGCTCAAGGCCGAGGTCTCGGTCGGCTTCTCCCTCGGGGTGTATGCCAAGATCGGCGCCAGCAGCATCTTCGGCGCAGAGGCCACCGGCACGGTCGCGCCCGAGGTGAAGTTCGAGGCCGAGCCGGAGTTCGAGGAGCACAAGTGCGTGGCCAAGTTCGAGGGCAAGCTGGAGGCCTGCAATCTGGTCCTCAAGGTCACCACCGTCGCCCTTATCACCAAAAGCGAGAAGGAGTGGAAGATTCCGCTGTGGGAAGAACAGCCCTTCTGGAAACCGGCCAAGGAATGGGTCCTCTACGACCACGGCACGGAGGGCCACGCGGAGTGATGCGCGCGTCCGCGGCACTTTCAAGGAGCATTCGATGAACGTCAACCTGGAGATCTCCTTGCGCGCCCGCGGCGTGCGCCTGATCGCCGGGGTCAACGACGCGCCTATCTTGACCAAC
>JBBRLA010000706.1:0-4255 GCA_038231615.1 Polyangia bacterium
CGAGACGCCATCAACTCACACGCGCTACTCTGTACAGGATTTAACATGTTTTGTGAGTTTCCGGATGGAAACTAGCTAGGTGTGGAACTGCTCTGCCAGAGGAAAGTAGCCTTCCATGGTGCCTGCGTCGAGCGCCTCGCGGAAGAGCCGACGGCCCTGTGAAGGGCAGAAGGAGATCAAGGACTCGGGGAGCGGGCGACGATAGAAGCTGTCGATGGACATGTGCGGTGGCAGCAGGATACGTCTCCCCTCGGGGCGACGTCAGCGAGGCGGCGCCGGGCCCCGAATGTTACCCCAGCGTCACCGTGTCACCGTCTCTCCGCCGGCCTCACCTATTCGTGAGTGCACCGGCCCAGGGACCTGATCGGTTGGCCGAGATGAGTCCGTTGCAACATCAGGGGGCCTTGTCGGCCTGGCACTGGTCGAGCTTGGCTTTCTCCGCGGGCGTGGCGATGCCGGTCAGGATGGAGCGCGCCAGGGCGCAGAGCTTGACCCCCATGTAGCGACTGGCGCGATCGTGGCGGTCGGCCACGGAACTGTGCCGCTTCTTGAAGTGGCACTCGCCCTCCAGGGCGACGAGGCGGGCATCCACCGCTTCCTTGTCCTGGGGCAGCACCCCCTTGCCCCACACCGCGGCGCGGTAGAAGAACGCCGCGTCATCGCACTGCGACAGGTGATCGTGGAGCACCGCCATGTCGTAGACCCACCTGGGCGCGGGGTCGATGCGATAGGCCTCGCGGATCATATCCAGGGCCTCGGCGTACTTCTCGGCCTTGGCCGCCGCGGCGGCGCGTTGCACGATCTCGTCGGCCTGACCGGCGGCCTTCGACTCCTCGGCCCGGGCAGGCCCGAAAGAGAACAGGAAACACAGAGCAAACGGGACCATCAAGGCGTAACGCTTCATGCGCGCATCCTCGTAAATTTCTCCGCCCGTATCAAGGAGAGTCCTGTCTCTCGACGCTGACAAGATGCGCACTTCACTCTTCTGTGGCATCGCCCCGATGTTGACTCCACGGCGTGCGCCGCGGCCACCCAAGTTTTCCTCTTTCCGCGTTCGAGCAATCATGTAAAGTCCGTTCTGCGAAGGATTTACCCCTGCCGACACCCGTATGCGACGCATGAACCCAAGACTGGCCAGCCACCCGAACCTCGTCGCGGCCGGCATTGCCACCTGTCTGCTCGCAAGTCTGCTTACGGCCCCCTGTCTCGCGCGGCCTGGACGGGCCGCCTCACCCAGACGTGGCGCGATCCCGCCCCTGCGCCTGCGCGAGCAGCCGCCCCTGGAGATTGCCACCCGGCCGGGGCCGCCGATCCCGCCCTTCCGTCTTCTGCAAGAAACGCTGGGCGCGGCAACGGTGCCCGCGCCTCCGACCGCCGCGACTGCGCCTGCCGTACCTCCGACTGCCCCTCTTCGGGTAGCCCGAATGGGGCCGCCCATTCCGCCTTTTCGCCTCCTTCGAGAGCCGGCCGCGCCGATCCTCGAAGAGACCCTGGCGATCTCGGGGAAGCGCAGGGCGATCCCCCCTGTCCGCCTGCGCGATGGACGGCCCGCATCGGAGGTGGTCATGGCGCCCCCGGCACCTGAGCCGCCAAAGGCCGTTGTCCCGCCTCCAGACCGGCCCGGGAGCCTAGACTTCGATCTTCTTGGAGACGGGAAGCCACGCCTGACGCTCGCCCCGTCGAGCCAGGCCCTGGCCATCGAGCAGAAGGTCAAGCTGCGGCGCGGCCTCTTGCAGGCGCATCAGGCCGCGGGCTTTGCCACCCTGGGGCTCATGGCCGTCACCCTGGTGCTCGGCCAGCTCGACTACATCGACAACTACACCAGCGGCGCGTTCACCGGGCGCTACGATCGGCCACACCTGGGTTTGGGCATTGCCAGCACTACCCTCTTCGCCACCACCGGGGTGCTGGCGCTGGTGGCGCCCAATCCCTACCCGAAGCCCCTGCGTTTCGACAGCGGCCTTGTACACAAGGCTTCGATGATCCTGGCCACGGCCGGAATGCTGACGCAAATCATACTCGGGCCCGTCACCGTGGCCCGCGATGGCAAGCTGGACCAGCCGCGGCTGGCCCTGGTTCACCTTAGTACGGGCTATGCGACCTTCGGGTTCATGGCCGTTGGGACCTTCGCCTATGTCTTCTGAGGGCCGCGTTGGGCCCCCGGAAAAGAAAGGACTGGATTCATGACGACTCCCTCCGCAAAGCACCGTGGTCGGTTGCCCCTCTTTTCGGCGTGTCTGTTCGCGGCGCTGGTCAGCACCTCGGGCTGCGGGCCCACGACCGCCGGCCAGGACGGTGGCCTCCCGACGGATGGGGGCGTGAAAAAGGACAGCGGCGGCGTATCCTACACGGACGTCCAGAAGACCGTGTTTTCAGCGAGTTGCGGTGGTTTCCCCACGTGCCACCTGGACCCGAAGAGACCTTTCGGCGGTGGGCTGGACCTGACCGAAGGACACTCCTACGCTCACCTGGTGAACATACCGGCCGCGATCGCGCCGACGAAGAAACTGGTCGAACCGGGCAACGTGGACGACAGCTTCCTATGGCAGAAATTGACCAACCGCATCGATGGGGCGCCCACGGGAGGACCCGAGGGCAACCCGATGCCCTTCAAGGAGGCCGGAAACTGGACGCTGCCGCCCGCCAACCAGCTCAATCTCGTGCGCGCGTGGATCGCCGAGGGAGCGCCCAACAACTGATTTGTCGGACACGGCCGGGCGTCAGGGCAGGACGATGCGTCCCGGCGCCCCATTGGCGCCGATCTGCCGATGGCAGCTATTGCAGTCCCCGGTCATCTGCGGCGTCGCCATGATCCGCACGCAGCCCTGGTAGACCACCTTGGCGGTGTAGGGCGGCATCAGGTCCGCGGCCCAGAAGAAGTTGCCTACCGTGTTTGCCGCGAGCGTCAGTTCCATTCCCGTCGAGTCCTTGATTACCACCGTGGCCTGGCCCATCTGCGCGCCGCCGCCATTGCACTCGTCGGGCTCGTGGGCCGTAGGGTAGATCGTCCCGGCCAGGGTGAAGCCGGGGGCCATGTCGCTGGCGCCATGACAGGAGAAGCACGCCAGGCCTGGGCGCATGCGCGGGTCCTTGAAGTTGCCCTGGGTCCACATCGTCCCGCTGGTGCAGGTGGGCGGAATGCCGAATGGATCCACCGATGACAGGCACGGCCCCCCGTCGGGGAAATCAATGTACACCGGCGGGTCGGCGGGACAGCCCGAAAGGGCGACGAGCAACGCGCAGAGCCGGGCGCGGATGGCAGCGTGGGTAATTTGGATGAACTTCATGTTTGGCCAGACACGGCGGTTGAAAGTACCGCTTTTTTTTGGATATGTGTTACCCAACCGACCGAGGCCCCTCAAGATGACGATGACCCAGCGATCCTGTCTGCTCTACGCCCTGCTTGTCCTGTGCGCCGCCTGCGGAGCGGCAGTTGACCCGACGGTGGTGTTCAACGTGGCCGCGGGGTGTGAGGCTCCTAGCGAGGACAACCTGGTGCCCAAGGCGCCGATGCTGCCGGGGCGTCATTGCCAGGGCTGCCACGCCGACGGGCAACAGGCCGGCCTTTACCCCTGGACAGCATCGGGCACCGTCTATGCAAAGCCGGACGCCGCCTGCGATTCCGGCGGCCTTTCGGACGTCAAGGTAGAGATCGCCGACGCCACCAACCTGGTGGTGATCACCCTTTATACCAACCGTGCCGGGAACTTCTATACTTCCGAGGATCGAGACTTCTCGAAAATACGAGTACGCATCAGCAAGGACGGCAAGGTCAAAGAGATGGTCACGTTCCAGGGCTCGGCGGACTGCCCTCTGTGCCACCACCCCGGCGGGCTGGGGAGGATTTATCTGAACTGACGCGCAGAACGCCTGCCACATATTGTCCGCTGCATGGGGTCTTCGCCCCCAGGATCTTTGGCGCCATCGTCTTACGCGACACTGACAGACCGTCTCGTGGGGAAGGGCGCCGCATATTTAGGCCTATTTAGGCCCGATTCTTGCTTAATACCCCTTCATGATGAACAACACACTGCAACTGGTTGTGGGCACTCTCACGTCGTTGGCGCTGGTCGGCTGCGGAGCCGAGTTGGAGCCGGACTCCGAAGATGGGCAAAGCATCCTGGCAGTGCCGGAGGCGCTGCACGGCTGCCGCGGGCACGCCTCGTCATCGATCCCGGCCGCGGGAAACTATTACCTCACGTCGTTCGGCAACAGCCCCGGCGATGACGGACAGATGTCCTGCGGCGAGTATACC
>JBBRLA010000707.1:0-4252 GCA_038231615.1 Polyangia bacterium
CCCCAACCGCGACCGGCCGCACCCGCAAAAAGGCCCCGGCCGCCACCGGCAGCCCCCGCGAAAAGGCCGAGGCCCCGGCGGACGAGTTGCCCCTGACCGAAGATCAGGAAGCTCGATACGAACGCCTGCGGCAGGTCCGCGCCGAGTTGGCCCGGGACGGCGGTGTGGCCCCGTTCATCATCTTCCACGATCGGACCCTGCGGGCCCTGGCCCGGGCCTGCCCAAAGGACGCCACCGCCCTGCAGCGCGTCCCGGGAATCGGCGAGGCCAAGGTACAACGCTATGGCGAAAGGGTGCTGGCGGTCCTGAAAGAGGGCTAGGGCACCGAACGGCGGCAGGTTCAGATGCCGGTGATCTTGCGGGCCCGAAACAGGACGGGCAGCAAGGAGGTGTGCTGCGGATTACTTGGCGTCGCCGGTCATGTCGCCGGCGTCGGCCGGGGGCAGATCCTGGAGGGTCAGGTCCGGGGGGGAGGCGGTCAGGTCCGGCGCCTGCATCGACAGGTCGACCCCGGTCGAGGTCCCGTTGGGGCGGCAAGTACCACCGGTGGCTCGGGTATTCCCCGCCAGTTGGCAGAAGAGGCCGTCCTCGCAGTCGCTGTCGATCTGACAGCGGTCATTGAGCGATTGTCTGCACCCCCCGGCCCCGGAGAAGAGCGCGGTGGCGAAAAACAAGGCGATGGCACCACGCCCCATGGCGGGTGGCTTACTCAGCAGAGCCGTGATCATGTCCCGGGGCCTCATGATTAAACAGAGCGTCTTCATAACATACCTTGGGCGCGTCCACACGAGAGATGGTTGTCTTCAGTTCGCGGGGACTGACACTGCGGGGACTGGCGCTGGCCGGCTGGCGGCAGGGAGGGCTGCCCCTCGTGGCCCGTCGGGTCGTCCTCGCCGGTCGTTGACCGTCGAGGTCGCCCCTCCAAGGGCCCCTTCGAGGCAGTCCCTCCCTGCCTGGCCGGGCCAGTTGCCGCCTTTCAGCACTCAGGCCCGGTCGGGCCCGAGTGCTTGAAATGCTTTTTCTGATCTGGCCTCTGTCCTACAGAAAAAAGGCGAAGGAGCCATCCGGCGTCGGCCTCATTCCAGCGCAGTCGCTGCGCGCCAGTCTCTTTCAGTACGGTGTGGGCTGCCCCGGCTGCCCCGGCTGCGGCTGATACCCCGGCTGCGGCGCATACCCCGGCTGCCCCGGCTGCGGCTGATACCCCGGCTGCGGCTGCCCCGGCTGCGGCGCATACCCCGGCTGCGGCGCATACCCCGCTGGTGGCTGGTATCCCGCCGGCGGAGGCTGCCCCTTCTGCTGGTCGTACTGCCCCTTCTGCTGGTTGTACTTCTGCTCCTTCTCGTGCGCCGCCGCCACCTGCCGATCCGCGTCCACCTTCGCCTCGTCGAACTGCCGCTGCTTCTCCCCCTGCTGCGCCTCGTAATTGCCCACGCTGAAGTCCGCCGACGGCTTCTTCCCCTTGGCCTGCGCCAGCCGCGCCTTCTCCAGCTCGTACCGTGCCCCCGTCGAGTCCAGATGCCGCTGTGCCACGTCCAACTGCGCCTTCGCCGCCTTGCGCCGTTGCTTCTGCCAGTCCAGCCGCGCGTCCCCCACATCCCTGCCCAGCTTCGCCAGCTTCAGCGCACTTTGCGCATTCTGGATGCTATTGATGTCCTTGCTCTGGTTCGCCAGGTCCAGGTTCGCCTGCGCCTTGGACACCTCCAGCTTCGCCTGGGCATAGTCCGAGTCCGCTACCGCCACGTCCCGCTCCGTCGTGGCCACGTCCGACTGCGCCTTGTTGATCTCCTCGCCGGCCCGGTCCACCTCCGACTTGGCCGCCAGGATCGGCTGCTTCTCGTCCACCGCCACGTCCGAGAGCAGCGCGTCGTCGATCCGATACTTCAACCCCCCGCCACAGCCGGCCACCGGCAGCGCCGACACGGCCAACGTAAAGAGCCAAGGAAGAGCCCAGGTGCGCATACGTCCTCCAGTCACTTCGCCAGTTGCTTGGATTGTTTTTGTTGTCGGCGCCCCGGCATGAGGTGGGCCTCTGGCGAAAGCCTACCTCATAAACGAGTCGGGTCAAGCCCCCTTGCGCGCCACGCCGATCGCCTGCCGCCGTGCCTCCCGTCGGGCCCGCGCTTGCTCCTGCCGCCGCCGGTCCTCGTCGGTTTCCGGCAGCAGCCCCGGCACCCGCACCGGTTTCCCGGTCACCACGTCCAGCGCCACGAACGTCAGGTACGCCCGGGTCGTATACCGCCGCCCCTGCGAGAACCGCCGCGGGTCCTCCGCCTCCACCCGCACCCCCACCTCCATCGAGGTATGGAATACCTCGTTCACCTGCGCCCGCAGCACCACCACCTCGCCCACCCGGATCGGCGAGAGGAAATGCAACGCGTCGATCGACGCCGTCACCACCTGCGTCCCCGCATGGCGCATCGCCGCCACCGCCGCCGCGATGTCCACCCACTGCATCACCTTCCCACCGAAGATGGTCCCCAGCACGTTGGCGTCCCCCGGCAGCACCAGCTCGGTCATCTCGCAGCGCGAGAGGGCAGGGGGCCTGGCGAAAAGCGCCTCGTTCTCATCCCTTGTGCTCATGGCGACAGAGAAAGTATCACATCCCCGGTCCCGGGATGCCCGGCCAGGACCAGGCAGGCCCGGGGATGAGCAGCCATGACCAGGCATGAAACGAAAAATGCCCGTAGCGGAGACCCTGGCGCTCTGGGGGGGAAGCGACGAGGCCGACGATACGGGCAAGATGAGTTTTGAAAAGTGCCCACAACGTAGACCTAGGCGCTCTGGGGGGGAAGCGACTGAGCCGCCGTTGTGGGCAAGGAAAGAGATAGCAAATACCGGCCTGTGTGCGCAAGCTTTTTTTTCTACTCCCACAAGAAATTTTCGCTCTGACCATACTCATCCACAAGTAGATTGGTTCAGCCCGCAAAGCCCCGCCCGTCCATGGGCGCCTCCCGGTCGAAAACGACCAGATATGCCTCCTGAGCCCGCCTGATGCCGACGCTCTTTCTTTGTAGACGGCTTAGTGGAAGGATTCCACGTAGTATCCCCATGGCCCCGGCACTGGCCGTCCAAAAGACCCGGAACCGCCCTTTTCCTGCTTGCCAGGAGCTTGTCAGATCGATAGTGCACCATTTCTTGCTTCTCCAAAAAGGCGAAGCAAGCCGGACCCGAAACAACGCCGGAAACAACACGCGATGACCGATCACCCGATTAACATCAGGTCCGCCCGACAGGCCCAGACGTTGAAGACGTCTCAGACCTGCGCATTCGGGGCCTCGCGGCAGGACATCCGCCGCTATTCCATGAACTGGCTCCTGCGGGCCGCCTGCAGGGTCAGCCAAAGGAGCATCACGGTCCAGGACAAGACCCGCCGACAACTCCGCGTCCTGGGCGTGGACGGCCTCTTCGACCTGAGCGACACGGGCCCGGCCGCTCCCGCCCCGGTCGCTCATTCCTACACCCCCCGACAGGTGCCGCCGCCCCTGCCGCACCTGCTCGCGCGATCCGGTTCCCGCTGACCCGGCCCCCCGATTTCCTCTGCACACAGCCCCCCGATAAGCGCAGATCTGTCATCCGCGGGGGGAAACGGATACAATCCCAGAGTGTAGCTTCGCCGACTGCGCCAGCGCGCCAGCCGAAGCTCGGAAGCAACGTCCGTTATCGCCCACGTGCAGCAGAGGCTCGGAAAGCAACGATGCGGAGATGGTTCATGATGATTCCAGGACCTCGACACCTGGCCCGCCTGTCCCGTCTGGCGCTTGTCATCGGCCTCTGCACAGGTCTCCTGTGCGCCGCCTGTCCGACGAGCGTGTACGCCGAAGGCAAGGCCCCCTCCAAGCAGGACATCAGCGCCGCCAAGCACTACTATGAGCTGGGCGCCGCCTCCTACGAGAAGGGCGACTACCGGACCGCGAACGACGAGTTCCAGAAGGCCTACGACCTGTCGCACCTGCCCGATCTGCTCTTCAACCTGTCGCGGGTCGCCGAGCGCCTGGGGCGAAGGAACGAGGCCATCAGCTACCTGGAAAAATACCTGCAAGAGCGTCCCACCGCCCCGGATCGCCCCGACATCGAGATGAAGATCGAGACGCTGCAGAAGGAAGATCGCGAGCAGAAGGCCCGCGAGGCGGAGAAGACCGCGCCGGTCAAGGGGCAGGGCACTCCCGTCCCCGAGGTCGCGCAGGTGTCCCAGGTATCCGGGGTGTCCGGGGTGCCCGGGGTGCCCGGGACCGCGCAGCAAAAGACGCTTTCG
>JBBRLA010000708.1:0-4250 GCA_038231615.1 Polyangia bacterium
CCGAACGCCAGCGGCGCCAGCGGCGCCAGCGGCGGCACGAGAAACGCCACCCGTCCCGAAGGCAACCCGAGAAACGCCGCAGGCCCCGAAGACAGCCCGAGAAACGCCGCCCGTCCCGAAGACGGCCCGAGAAACGCCGCCCGCCCCGAAGGCGTGGGTGCTACCGGCCGCCCGCCTCGTCCTGCCGCCCCGTCCACGCATCAGGGCGACACCTCCGTGGGTAACGGTGTGATCCTGGAAGGCGCCAGCCCGGCCAAGGCCGCCGCCACCACCTTGTTGCAGACTCTTGAGGCGGCTCCCCCGGCCTGGACCTCCTTGTCCGATGAGGCTCGGGCCTCCATCTGGGCGATGGCGCAGCACTGCGCCGACCTGTTCATCCGGTCCAGCTCCTGCGTCGAAGGGCGCAATGGTCAACTGGCTCTCCGACACCACCATCTTCACCGCATCTCCACCAGCCGCCTCTGCGCCCTCACTGTGATCCAGAAGTACATGGCCAAGGGCCGGGTGAGCACCGAGATCGTGAACATGATCCGGGAGATGCGTCACCGGTGGATGACCGTGATCATCGCCAGCCAGGACCCCGAGGCACTGGAGTTCGAGGTACACAAGCTGTCGACGATCACGGTGGTACACAAGACCCGATCGAACGATTCGCTGAAGGTCTTGAAGCGCGGCAACGCGGCGTGGGAACCGGTGACCATCGGCGAGCTGGCGGCGCAGGAGCGCGGGGAGGCGTACGTGGCCACGGCGGAGGCCTCGCAGGACGAGTGGAAGTTGAACGCCTGCCCGATCCGCATCCGCCCCACCTGCGCCATGCCCGGCGGCACCACCCAGACCGCCGTGGCCGAAGACAACTGAGCACATGCCGGAATCCGGCGCCGGCGCTTCTCACAGACCTCAAATGCCGGAATCCGGCACCGGCGCTTCTCACAGGCCTCAAATGCCGGAATCCGGCACCGACACCGGCGATTCTCACAAACCTCAAATGCCGGACCGGCCACACCGGCCTGGTGACCGAGTTGATGAGGTCGATGCCACGCGACTGCTTACTGCTTTCGCCCAGCGGGAATTCCAAGCCGTTGGCTTCGCGATGTCCTGAAGGGTCGGGCTGGCAGCCAGGCATGGCCTTCTGGCAGCCAGTACGATCTTGCCCTTGCGGCCAGTGAGCCTCACCTTTGGGCATGTCGAGCGTGGGCACGTCCGCCCCATCTTAGCCAACCCGCGCTGCACGGAGCACGACGAGGCCTGCTGGGCGAAGAACCGTCGCACGGCGGTCAAGCCCAAGGATACCGGCAGCCGGTCCAGCTCGGCCGCCTCTTCCAAGCGGGGCCGCAAAGGCGCGGAAGCTCCCCAGGATAACGGGCAGTCTTCGATAGGCAGCAGCGGGCTGACGTCTCCGAATAACCAGTGACCTCGGCGGGCGGCACGTCGCGCTGATTACCCTAGATGTTTGTCCTTGTGTTGGACATATGTCATGGTATTAAGTCAAGCGTGCAGCGCTTTGTGGAGGCAGAACTGCTGAGTTGGCGGGACCGGGCCGATCGGAAGCTGCTGGTGATCCGGGGGCGCGGCAGGTGGGCAAGACGCATTTGTGCGAAGCCTTCGGCAAGGCCCACTTCGACTACGTGGCCACGGTCAATTTCGAGCGCGACCCCCTGCTAGGCAGCCTCTTTGAGAGGCCGAGTGCCCATCCAGGGGATCGGAGCGTAGGACAAACCAAGCTGGGGGCCACCCTTACAGTTCCCGCACCACCAGCCCAGAGGTGTTCAGGATCACGCTCTTCATCTCAGCCAGTCCCCCGGCGGGCGTGCCCACCAGTTCCGCCGGCTCCAGGTCCTCCAGCCCCCAGGGCTGCGGCTTTCCCCGGGTCACGGCGAAGGACTCCCGGTCCACCCGACCCACCACCGCGAACGCCCCGAGTCCCTTAGCGCCACCATCGGGCGGCACTGGCAATTCCAGCCGCGCCTCCTCCCGCACCTTGGGCAGCTCCCGCAGGTCCACCTCGATCAGTCCCCGCTCGCAGCTCAGCACCAGCAGGTTGCGCACCACTCGCCGCTCCAGGAGCAGGATGTTGCCCAGGTGCGAGCTGTACACCGGCAGCCAGCCCTCCAGGTGCCCGGTGCGGGCGATGTCCTCGAAGGTCAGAAGATACAGGCGGTGGTCGTGCACCCGCCGGGCCAGCAGGCCCAAGGGCACCGGCAGCACCTCGACGACCCCGAAGTCGTGCAGCGCCACCACTTCCTTGCCCCCTTGCAGCCAGCTCCCCGGCTGGTGCGGGGTGCAGCCGAAGAAGACGTTGGTCGTCTTGCTCCAGCGCAGGAAGTTGGCCATCACCAGGCCCACGTCGATGGCGTCCCCCGGGTGGGTCAGCCGTCGGTCGCCGTTGAAGACGTAGAAGCTGTCTCGCAGCACGTGGACGCTGTCGAAGTGGTACAGGCGCTGGTCCGCCGGCCCCGGCCACTTGAGGGTCAGCTTTTCCCCCACCCTCAGCGCCGACTGGCCCAGGGCCTGGGGCAAGGCCAGGTGGATGACCCCCTGGGGGTCCAGCGCCAGGAACAGGAGGTCTCGCGGCGTCAGCCCCTGCTTGAAGAGGCCCGTCAGCCCCCGCAAGAAGGCTGGCGGGTCGGGGTATTTTTCTACGCGCACTTGCACCTCCTACGTAAACGGACGGTCTTTTGTTCCCTGAGAGGTCCCGATCGCCGGAGGCGGGTCTGGCTGGGTCCGCATCAACCGGGAAAAGAGTATGCCGGCAAAGTCTGACGCGCGCCCACAAACCAGCGGCCTGAGCCGTTTTTTTCCCCGCACCCCTTTAGCCCGGCCAGCCCACGCCAGAGCGTGCCCAAGCGTGAATCGATCGCAAAGGTTGACGCCGCCCGAGGGGCTTTGTACACCGGGATGCACATGCGCCCCGGCAGCCCCCTCCGCATCGCCCTGGTCAGCGAATACTACTATCCCGACGTCGGCGGCATCCCCGAGCACATGCACCACCTGGCGCGGCACCTGTTCCTGCGCGGCCACGAGGTGTCCATCGTCACCACCCGCTTCCCCGAGCGGGTCGAGGGGCCGCCGATCGACAGCACCGGGGTGGAGGTGATCCGCCTGGGGCGCACCAGCGGCCAGATCATCGCCAACGGTTCGGTGTCCCGCTCGGCGGTGGGGCTGCGCCTGGGTCAGGAGGTGGCCGAACTTTTCCAGAAGCGGCAGTACGACGTCATTCACGTCCACGGGCCGATCTTCCCGGTGCTGCCCATCCTGGCCATCCGCCATGCTCCAAAGGAGGCGGTGACGGTGGGGACGCTGCACTCCCACTTTGACGACTCGCTGATGCTGCGCCTCTTGCGCTGGCCGCTCCAGCGCTATCTGGATGCCCTGGACGGGGTCATCGCGGTCAGCCAGAGCGCCATCACTTCCCTGTTCCACGTCGGCCTGCGCTGCACCGCGCCGATCATCCCCAACGGCGTGGACCTGGATTTCTGGCGATCGGGGCGCCGCCTGCCTCAGTTCGACGATGGGCGGCTGCACCTGCTGGTGCAGGCCCGGCTGGAGCCGCGCAACGACATCAAGACCCTGTTGGAAGCGATGGACCTGTGTCACCGGGAGCACCCGGACGTGCGCCTGCTCTTGGTGGGCGATGGACCCATGCGCGAGCCCCTGCTTTCCTCCCTGCCCGAGTCCCTGCGTCACTCGGTCCACTTCGCCGGCACCCGCATCGGCGACCGCAACGACTTCGCCGCCACCAGCGACATCTACTGTTTCACCGCGCGCATCGCCTCGCACCCGATGTCCCTGCTGGAGGGAATGGCCGCGGGGCGCCCGATCATCGCCCACGACATCGACGGCACCCGACAGCTCGTCCTGAGCGGCGTCGAGGGCTTCCTGGTGCCGGTGAACGATCCCCAGACCTACGCCGCCGCCCTGTGTCGGCTTCTGTGTGACGAGGCCCTGCGCCGCCGCATGGGGCAGGCGGCCCGGCGCCGGGCGGAGGCTTACGGCTGGGCCGGCATCGCCACCCAGGTCGAGGCCCGTTACCGCGAACTTATCGCCCGCCGCACCCGGCCCGGCAAGACCGATCGAATCGGGGCGGCGGATCGCTTTCGCCTGGGCTAGATGCAATGCCGCTCGTTTAGCGCAAACCTACCGTCGCTGACCGATGACAGGACACAGGAAGAGCTTGCTTGGTGGACGCGAAGGATCATCATGAGCCGATCTCTTCCCAGAGGTCCCCATGCGTCTCGCCGCTTGCCTGACAG
>JBBRLA010000709.1:0-4245 GCA_038231615.1 Polyangia bacterium
GAGCACCGGGTCGTTGCGTAGCAGGTCCGCATCGTTGCAGTCGGGGTAGCCCAGTACGATCTGGTAGAGGCGCTGCCGCACCTGCTCCTGGCGGCTATGGACGATTTGATAGAGCCGCCGCGTCTCGGGCAGGCACTGGGCGAACCAGGCGCTGAGCCCCAGACGGTCATCCTGCTGGCGAAGCAACAGAGCACCCCCATCACTGGATATCCGTTCCGCATCAAAAGTGGCTTCGATGGGGCGTTTGAAGAACTGGAAGGTCAGCGGCTGTGATACAGACTGTTCCATCGGCTTGCGGTCTCCTGGGACTGAGTTCTGGAGCGATCTCAATCCTTTACACCAACAAGTCGGTCATGAATAGCCCTCTCTATGAATTATCCGGGCTAGGGCCTGTCCTCAAACTCTCTCGTCGCCGTACTCGCCGATACCCAGCGCATCACGGCGTCACTCCGTCAGTCGCGGGCTCCAGCCCGCTCCCTCCGTCGCTCCTTGCGCTGCTTGGGTCTCGGCGAGTCTCTTTTGTCCATCTGGCAAAGTAAGTCCAGATTTTTGCGAAGCCACAGACAGGTGGGTATTACGCTCCCTCAACCGACTTCATCATAACATGTTATGATGAGCACGGAATCCGCCGCATCCATGCCGTCCGTCGACCGCCATCTGCTGCCCGAGCTACTGCCCCACCGGTCGCTCTACGCCGCCTTCGATCGCTTCCCCTCGTCCAAGGGGGCTGCCACCCACATTCATCGCATGGCCGGTACGCTCTTTCGCCAGATGAAGGGCGGGCTCCTGTATGTGGTGGGCGATGAGGAACTGCCGGCGTACCAGCGCGAGCGCCTGTCGGGCAGCGAGGCCGGAGAGGAAGGACCCGCCGGCTCGACCGATGGCGCCGAGGCGCACCCCGCGGTGGACGTGGAGATCCTGCGCCACGTCCAGTCCGGCAACTTCCTGGAGCGGGCGCTGGGCTACGGCCACCACTTGCGGGCGGTGCTGGAGACGCTGGGGCCCTCGCTCCTGCTGTGCCACTTCCGCGACCCGTGGGGCGGGGTGCCGATCCTCTCGCATCCAGGCCGGCGCTACCGCACGATCTATGAGATCAACGGCCTGCCCTCCATTGAGCTGCCCTCGCGCTACCCGGCCCTGTCCCGGCGTACCCTGCAAAAAATCCGCGAGATGGAGCGGCTGTGCTGGACCGCGGCAGACCTGCTTGTGACCCCCTCACCCTCGATGCGCGACAACCTAGCGGCGCTGGGGGTGCCGGCGGCCAAGATCACGGTGATCCCCAACGGCGCTGACCTGCCGCCGCTTGTGCCCCCGAGGCCGGCGCAGGTCCCCGGTCGTTATCTGCTCTATTTCGGGGCGCTCCAGTCGTGGCAGGGGATCGACGTCCTTTTGCGCGCCTTCGCCCGTCTTTCTGACCTGACCGACCTTCATCTGGTGATCTGCGCCGCGGCGCCTGAGCGGCAGGCCAGGGGACTTCGCCGTCTGGCAGAGCGCCTGGGGGTGGCCGGGCGGGTGATCTGGCAGTTCCGCCTATCCCAGGCCGAGCTTTTTCCCTTCCGGTCCCACGCCATCCTGTCAGTGGCCCCGCTGACGGAGTGCCCGCGCAACCTTTTGCAGGGGTGCTGCCCGCTGAAGATCCTGGAGTCGATGGCCGTCGGCGTGCCGGTGGTGGCCTCGGACCTGCCCGCGGTGCGCGACCTGATCACCGACGGGGTCGAGGGACGCCTGGTACGCCCCGACCGGCCGGCCGAACTGGCCCGCACCCTGCGCGTGCTGCTCTCGTACCCTGAACTCCTGCCCGCCATGGGACAAAGGGCCCGGGAGCGCATCACCCGCGACTTCACCTGGGCGGGGGCCACGGCGCAGCTGGCCGCCCTTTATCGATTGATTGCACCGACTACCGCCTTGGCATCTACAAAGACCCAGGAGCCATCCTCATGACGCAGGCCGGATCGGCCGAACCGCACCCGCCCGCAGCCCTTGCCGCCGTTCCCGTCGCCGCCGTTCCCGTCGCCGCCGTTCCCGTCGCCGCCGCGGCGCTGCGCGAGCGGTGCATCGACGGCAGCTACACGCCGGCGCAGTGGCTCTCGTTTTTGCCCGGCCTGGCCGAACGGGACCGGCGCGAGGACAAGCAGCGCGGCACCCTGCTTGCCGTGACCATCGGGTTCGGCATGGTGGGGCTGGCCGCTGGCATCTTCTTGGCAATGTCCGGCCTGGCCTTCGTGCTGGTCGTGTGGGCGGTGGTGGAGGTCGGGCTGATCGTCGCCACCGTGCGCATGAACCGGCGCGATCTGTCCAATCAGCTCAGGGAGGCGGTGGTGCCGCTCCTCGGCGTGCTAAGGGAAGAGATGGACCCGGCGGAGCCCTTGCGCCTGAAGCTCGACCTGCGCGGGCGGCTCTTCAAGACCAAGCTTTCGCGCACCGACAAGCCGGCCAAGACCCGGCACTTTGTCGACCCATGGATGAGCGCCTCTGGCAAGCTGGCGGACGGGGCGCTGCTCTCGTTCCAGGTGGTGGACCATGCCAGCCTGCGCAGTGTCACCAAGCGCGCCGGCAGCGGCAAGTACAAGACCAAGATCAAGGCCTGCCTGAGCACCCTCATTGATGTGAACCTGCGGGTGCGGGTCAAGGACTATGTGTCCGTGCCGCCCGTGCCGGACAGGCCGGGGCTGAAGAATCCCGAACAGGCGAAATTTCTGGTGAAGGAGGCCGGCAAGCGCATCTCCGTGCGGGTGCGTCGGGTGATCAAATCCAGGGGCGCGGAAGGGCTGCTGGACGTCAACGAATTTTTGGGCACGGTGGCGCTGGCCTACAAATCGGTCGTGCCCCGGCCGGAAGCGAAGTAAGGAGAAGTCATGAGCGCGTGCGCCATCAAGCGTGGCTTTTTCGTGCTGCGGGACTGCGGGCAGGCCGCCGCGGTCACCTGCTCGATGTGCTCCCGTCCGACGTGCCCAGAGCACACCGTCCGCCGCGGGTTGCCGGGGCAGCCCCACCAGCCGGTGATCTGCGTCGAGTGCTCCGCCAAGAACGAGCAGGCAGGCCCCGATGGGGAGGCCTCGCCCTACCGGCGGCGGCATCGCTTCTACACATCGGGGTGTTACAATCCCATCTATGACGGGGACCAGGCCCCCGGCGCGTACTACGACGACTACGATTTCCGCGGCTTTGATTCCCAGACTCCCGGCAACGGGGATGGCGATGTCCAAAGCGGGGACTCCGGGGACGAAGGCGGAGGCGATGCCGGGTTCGCCGATAGCTGAGGCCGGGGCGGACGCTTCGCCTCGGGTGCTCTTCTTGACCGAGAACTACCCGCCCGGCTGGGGCGGCATGTCCGAGTCCTGCGACCGCATCGTCCACGGCCTGCGCGAGGCCGGCGCGATCATCGACCTGTGCCACCTGAGCCGCTCCGCCTCAAAGCAAACGCCTGGATACCAGCCAGGATACAAAATAGAAGAGAAGCACCGCGGCAGGCACATCCTCTGGCCGGTGCCATCGGACGGGGACCCGGTCCACGCGCTGAACTGTCTGTGGGACCTGCTTACCCGGCCGGGCTCGCCGGTCCCGACGCACGTCGTGGCCTTCGGCGGCACGCTGCCGATCCTGTGCGGGCCGGTGTACGCCGCCTGGCTCGGGGTGCCGCTGATCACCTTGCTGCGAGGCAACGACCTTGACGCCGGGGTCTTCACGGAGCGGCGGCGCGAGGTGCTGCGCGAGGCGTTGATCGGAGCGGCGCGGGTGTGCGTGGTCAGCCGCGACCACGCCCGCAAGGTGGCGGCGTTGTATCCCGGGGCGCGCACCGCCTGCATTCCCAATGGCATCGATCTGTCCCGGTGGGCGCTGCTCCCCTCGGATCGCGAGCGCGCCGCCGCCTATCGCCGAAGCCTCAGCGGAGCGGAGCCGCGCCGAGTGTTAGGCATATTCGGTCATATCAAGCGCAAGAAGGGCGGGCTCTTCTTCCTAACGGCGCTGCTGGCCTCTGGCCTGGCGGGCCGCTTCCACCTGCTCTTGGTCGGCGAACTGGAGCCGGCGGTGATCGCATTTCTCGACGCCCACGCCGCCGAGCTCTCGCACACCCGCCACCCCTTCACTGACCGCTACGAGCTGCTCGGACACTACGCTGCCTGCGACCTGCAGGTAATCCCCTCCTACTACGACGGTATGCCCAACGTTCTTCTGGAGGCCGCCGGGCTGGGCGTGCCGCTGCTGTGCTCCACCGCGGGCGGGATGGCCGACGTGCTGACCTCC
>JBBRLA010000710.1:0-4241 GCA_038231615.1 Polyangia bacterium
GCCCGAGCTTTCGCCGCTGCCCCGGGCGCGGGTGCGCCTGACCGACCCGGTGCGTCCGGATAGCAAACGCCTGCACATCACCCGGGCGCAGGTGGTCCGCTGCGCCCCCGACGGGTCCCTGTGGGCGACCCCGGCGAGCACGCAGGGATCGGGCATGTTGCGCTCGATGATCGGCGTGAACGCTTTGGTCGAAGTTCCCCCGGGGACCGCCACCTTGCCCCCCGGCACCGAGGTCGGGGCCCACCTGCTAAGCCTTTTATAATGCATCTGGAGTGACATGAACCAGCCAGCACAGGAACAGGCGGCGCCCGGCGCCGAGGGGTTGCGCTTCACCGTGGCCGCCTTCGAGGCCGGCAGCCGCCTCGATCGCTTCGTCGCCTACAAGGGCGGGGTCAGCCGCGCCGCGGCCCAAAGGATGATCGACGAGGGCGCGGTGCGCGTCGCCGGCCGCCGCGGGCGCAAGGGCGCGGTGCTGGTCGCCGGACAAGAGGTGGTCATGGCCCACCGGCCGGTGGCCGCGCAGGACGCGCCGCCGGTGCCCCAGGAGGAACTGCCGCTCTCGGTGCTTTACGTAGACGACGACGTGGTGGTGTTGAACAAGCCGGCGGGGATGCCCAGCCACCCCCTACGCGCCGGGGAACTGGGCACGGCGGCGTCGGCGCTTTTGGCGCGTTACCCGGAGTGTGCCGCGGCCGGACAGCACCCCCGGGAGGGTGGGCTGTGCCACCGCCTGGACATCTTCACCAGCGGGGCCTTGCTGGCGGCGCGGCGCCGCGAGGCGTGGCAGGCGCTGCGGGCGGCGTTCCACGACGGCAAGGTGGACAAGGAGTACCTGGCCCTGGTGCAGGGCGCGCCTCTAGGAGAAAAGGGGCAGGTGACGCTGCCGCTCTTGCCGGCGCCGGGAAGGACCGATCGGATGATCGTGGCGGAGCACCCGGACCTGGCCTACCGGGTCGACGCCCTCGACGCCGAGACCCGCTTCACCGTGGAGCGCCGCGGCACCGGACTGACCCTTTTGCGGGTGCGTGCCCACACCGGCAAGCGCCACCAGGTGCGGGCGCACCTTGCCTACCTGGGGCTGCCGCTCATCGGCGACGTACTTTACGGCGGGCCGCCCATCGCCGAGGAGTTTTTGCTCGAACTGCCGGAGGACCGGCGCGGCGAGGTGTCGGGGCAGTTCCTGCACGCCGCCCTGCTGCGCTTTCCCTCCCCTTCGACCGGCCAGTCCATCGAGGTACGCGCCCCTCTGCCGCCGGCCAGGGAACAATTGCTCCAGCGCCTGCTCCCCTGACCCAACAGAAGCCCCTGGACCGGGCAGCTTTTGGCGTACCTCTTCCCATGTCCTCGCATTCGCGAGGCCACGGTGGTGCCCCCACACTCCCTTCGGTCACGTACAGTAGTACTGTGTCTATTCCTTGTCCCGCAGCCCGAACTCCTTCATCTTGGTCTGCAAGCTCTTCCGGCTGATCTTCAGATGTCGGGCAGCCTGGGTGACGTTCCCGCCGGTCGTCTCCAGGGCGCGTATGATGTGCTCCCGCTCGACGCGCTCGGTTTCCTGACGCACGATCTCCTTCAGGGATGACGGCTTGGGTTGGTCCCACAGGTCGCGCAGTGCCGGCTGAGGCCCCGACGCGCCTGCCGGTGCCGGCCGTTCTTCGCGCTGGATCGCCGCCCGCAGTTCCGCCGGCAGGTCTACGGGGCGGATCACCGGCCCCTCGCTGAGCAGGATCGTCCGCTCCAGCACGTTCTCCAGTTCGCGGATGTTCCCCGGAAATGGATAATTGAGCAAAATTTGCAAGGCCTCCGGGGCGATGCCGGTGATGCTCTTCTTCAGGCGCTCGTTGAACTTGCGGATGAAATGTTCGACCAGGAGCGCGATGTCCCCCTGACGGTCCCGCAGGGGCGGCAGCCAGATCGGCACCACGTTCAGCCGGTAATACAGCTCCTCGCGAAAATTGCCCTGCGCCACTTCCTTCATCAGGTCGCGGTTGGTGGCGGCGATGACCCGCACGTCCACCTTCAGCGTCTTGATGCCGCCGACCCGCTCGAACTCCGACTCTTGCAGCACCCGCAAGATCTTGACCTGCATGTCCACCGGCAGCTCGCCGATCTCGTCGAGGAAAAGCGTGCCGCGGTCGGCCAGCTCGAAGCGCCCCGGCTTGCTGGAGACCGCCCCGGTGAAGGCCCCCTTCTCGTAGCCGAAAAGTTCGGACTCCATCAGGGTCTTGGGGATGGCGGCGCAGTTGATGCGGATAAACGGCTCGCCGCGCCGGCTGGAGTTCTCGTGCAGGGCGCGGGCCACCAGTTCCTTGCCGGTGCCCGACTCCCCGGTGATGAGCACCGTGGTCGGCGTGTCGGCGACCTTCTCGATAAGCTGAAAGGTCAGCGTCAGCGCCGCGGAGTTTCCGATGAGGCCGAAGCGCCCCATTCCCGCGGGGACCTGGCTCAGGCTGCGGCGCGGCGCCCCCTGGTCCAGCTGGAAGGTCCGCACCGCGTTGCGGACCACCTGGAGGATGTAGTCCTGGTCCGCGCCTTTCTCGATGTAGTCGAACGCGCCGTTCTTCACCGCCTCGACCGACTCGGTGATGCGGCCATAGGCGGTCCAGATGATGACCTTGAGGTCGGGGTACTCCTGCTGTGCCCGGCGGAAGAGGGACATCCCGTCGAGGCGGGGCATGCGCAGGTCGGTGATCAGGCAGGCGATATCGGAACTGAGCAAGCGGAAGGCCTCCTCACCGTCGCGGGCTTCGAGTACCTCGTAGCCTTCGCGGCGGAGCAGGGAGCCAAGGATCTTGCGGAGATTGGCCTCGTCGTCGGCGATGACGATCCGGCTCGGGGCGCTTTCTGCTGCCACGATCCGACGCTAACACCGGCGGGTCGGGGGGTCAAACAGCCCGCGGTTACAAGGGGGCCGGCTTCGGCTGCAAGGGGGCCGGTTTCGGCTGCAAGGGGGCCGGCTTCGGCTGCAAGGGGGCCGGCAGGTCCTCTTGCTGGCCCGCCGATTCAGGGGTCTGGGTCGAGCTTTCTGGTTTTTCGGTCGCTCTGCGATCTTCTTGCCCCGTCTTTTTGGGCCCAGGGCCGCCTGGCCCTGCATAGGCCCCAACCAAGGGGGCAGTAAGCCGGGTCAAACGGGGCAGTAAGCCCCGACCCAGCCGGCAGCGAGCCCCCACCATAGGGGCAAGGAGCCGGCATCATAGGGGCAAGGAGCCCCCATGGCAGGGGCTCCAGCCCAGAATTGCGGTGGTGCCGCCCGATTGGCGGAGCAGGGCGAAGAAAGAGCGGAGCTTGGCGAAGAAAGAGCGGAGCTTGGCGAAGAAAAAGCGGAACTTGGAACCAATCCCATGACCCCCATCATCCACCGCCAGAGGTGAATCTTTCGCGCCCCGATCATTTGTCCTTGACTCCCAGCGTTTATGCCTCACAACCAACACAATGCAGCTCTCGCTACCCATGATCACCCACGCATTCCAGGCCATCACCCGCGCAGTCGGCGCCTTCTTCCATCAAATCTCCGACTCCGTACTCTGCTTCTTCGGGCTTCGATCCGCTCCTTCCCCAGCCCCCGCCCGCTCCAGCCCCCGCCGCCGCCATCGGACCCAGACCACCCAGGCCGCCAGCACTGGCGAACCCGTGGCCCCGCCCCCGGGTCCAAAGAAGCCCGAGCCGCCTATGACCTACGATCTGGCCGCCAGGCCCCTTCCCAAGGAGCCCTTGTGCATCCCCCTCCCCGATGCCTGGAAGGACGATCCGTTCTACGTCCCCAAACCCTACTCCATCGCCGGTGCCATCACCTCGACCCCCCAGTTTGGCAACATCGGCCTGGCCCTGCACAACGGCGGCGTAGTCGCCTTCAACTTCAACGAGCACTTCGCCCACGCATACATCGGACCTCCCGATTCAGGCAAAACATATATGGAGGGCGTCATCATTGAAAACGCCATCCAGCCCGATCCCTATCAAAACGTGCTGCCCGCCCCCCTGTGCGCCATCGCCCTGTCCTTCAGCCGGCATGCGGGCGAAAGCCACGGCATAAAGCTGCTTCGCTCCCGCTTTCCCAACCGAAACCCGGATGAGGTCAGGCGCCTGATCCACCAGCATGGCAGCCTGCCCAGGGGCATCCAAGACATCATCTGCCTCACACTCAATGAAAAGGCCCCCCAGATGGCTCTTCCGGGTTTCAGGTGGGCGAATTTGGGTGGAATGACCGGGGCAATTTTGGAGTCTTCCGGACAAGAGGCGGC
>JBBRLA010000711.1:0-4234 GCA_038231615.1 Polyangia bacterium
GAGGGCGGCTGCCAGGTGCCGGATGCGGCCTTGTTCAAGGGAAACGAAAGATAGGCACCCCCAGCGCTTCCGCCAAGGTTTTTTTTGCCGAAAAGCCCGAGGCCGCGGCACGGTGTATAAATCTTTCCCCCGCGACGAACCCGGATCTGCCGGTGAGGGCGGGTCCGGCGTCTTTACCCCATCGCGGCGCCGTGCCAGAACAGGACGGTGACTGACTCCAGCACCGACTGCAGCGGCACGCCCTGGCTGCCATACCAGGTCAGAAGCCCGGCCAGGAGGTGGCCCAGGTACAGGTCGCTGAGCATCTCCGCGGGGAGTAGCGAGTTCAGCTCCTTGCGCCCGGCGGCGGCCCGGAAACGCTGGGACAGCGTGTCCCGCAGGGAGTCCGATTCCGAGTCCTGAAGTGCCGCTGCGGCATTGCGCAACGCCACCGTCGCCACGTCCGGCAGAAGGCGCGGATCGGGCTGCCACACCGCCGCCATCGCCACGGTCAGCGCGGACAACACCAGCGGCAGCGGCGTCGGCTCCGGCACCTCGTCCAGGGCCGCGATGATCTGCCGCTCGGTCTCGTGCAGGTAGGCCAGCAGCACGTCATCCTTGGTCGGGAAGTGGAAGTAGAAGCTCCCTCGGCTGACCCCGGCGGTGTTGACGATGTCGTCGATGCGGCAGGCGGCCACCCCATCGCGGCGGAACACCTCCAGCGCCGCCTCGTATACGCGGCGGTGGGTCTCTTCTCGGCGCTGTTCTCGGGATGCGGGTTCTCGGGCCATGGGGCCTGATACTTCGCCGACCGGGACCACCGCTGTCAAGCCGGGCTGGCCGTCGTGGCCGCGGCCTGTGTCTGGTTTCAGGGGCCTCAGGTCCTGGGGCTGAAGTAATCGACGAAGTCGTGGAATTCGGCGGCGTCCGACGCGGGGGTGCCCTGGCCGCCGAAGACCTCGACCCCGTAGCGCCGCCCATGTCGGCGGAGCGACCCGAAGATCCGGTCCCAGAGCGCCAGGTTCTGGCCGTAGTTCACGTGAAAGTGGCGGTGGTGGTCGTCGTGGAACAGGGACACCGGCACTCCGGGGAGCGGCATGCGGATGTGGATGCCGGAGTGCTGGACAAGGGCCATGAAGTGCGAGTAGAGGAGCACGGCGATGGCGACCGGCGCGTAGACTGGCAGGACGAGCAGCGGCAGCACCGAGAGCGATTCGTAGGTCAAAAATTCGATGGGGTGCATCGCGAAGGCGGTGAAGGGCGTAGGCGTGGTGTTGCGGTGGTGGAATCGGTGGATCGATCGGAAAAGGGCGGGGCGGTGGTAGATGCGATGGGCCCAGTAGAGCAGCAGATCGATCAGGAAGAAGTAGGCCACCCCCGAGCCCAGCGCCAGAAGGGGGTTGCGCCCGGAAAGCTGCACGTAGGCCCCGTGAGGGAAGCGGCCGGCGGCGACGGCGTGAGCCAGGAGGCCGGAGACAAGCGAGCCCAGGGTGATGTTGAACAGGCCCAGCTTCAAGTCGTAGCGGCGCATCGCCGACGAGGGCCAGCGTTCGGCCTGACACTTCCAGCGCGTCGCTTCTTTGGGGCGCAAGAGATAGTAGCGCAGGTAGAGCGCGCCGCCCATGATCAGGTAGAGCCCGACCCCGACCCCGATGGACCCCAAGAGGAAGCCGAGCAGCGGGAGCGGCGGGGTTGCAATGGACACGTCTGTCAGTGTTGACACCACGGACGTTATTATCATATGTCATTGAAAATCGTCAATGACTGATGTCAATCATCAATTGTTACAAGTGAGGCGAGATCATCCATGAAGAATCGCTATCCTTTCACGTCGTATCCCAGCGGATGGTTCGCCGTGGCCTTCGCCAGCGAGGTCGGGCCTTGCGCGGTGAAACCGCTGCGCTACTTCGGCAAGGATCTGGTGCTCTACCGGACCGCGGAAGGCAAGGCCTGCCTGAGCGATGCCCATTGTCCGCACATGGGTGCGCATCTGGGTCACGGGGGACGGGTCGAGGGGCAGCAGATCGTGTGCCCGTTCCACGGCTGGTGCTTCGACGGGCCAAGCGGCCAGTGCGTGACGGTCCCCTTTGCGTCCAAGGTGCCGCCGCGGGCGAAGCTGCGGATGTACCCGGTGCGGGAGACCGACGGTATCCTCCTGGCCTACCACCACGCCGACGACGGGCTGCCCGACTGGGAGGTGCCGACGGTGCATGACGAGGGCTGGTCGGACGCGGCCGAGCTTGTCTACACGGTGCGGACCTGCTGTCAGGAGGTGCTGGAGAACTCCGTGGACACCTCGCACCTGCCCGCGGTGCATCAGGCGCGGCGGCCCGCCCGTTGCAGAGATCAGGTCGTCGAGGGGCCGGTGCTGCGTCAGTTGCTGGACGTGCAATGGGACGGGGCCTACATCGGGGCGCCGGGGACCGAGCTGGACGTGACGCTGGACGTGCGCTGCTACGGCGTCGGGATGATCTACGTGGACACGGTGGTCGAGATGATGGGGATGACCGCGCGGCAGCGGATCTTCGTCACGCCGGTGGAGGAAGAGACGATCCACCTGCGGGCGGCGCTGCACGTGCGGCGGCTGGCGGATGACGACACCACCAGGACCGTGGCGAACATGTTCCGCGCCGGCTTCGAGCAGGATTTCGTGAAGGACTTCCCCATCTGGGAGAACAAGGCATACCTGGAGCAGCCGCTGCTCAGCGACGCGGATGGCCCGATCATGGTGCTGCGGCGCTGGGCGCGGCAGTTCTACGCCTGATTGGCGCTCACTTGCATTGGCGTGCCCCAGGAGGGTCAGCCGCACCTTGCGATCCGCGGGGGCGAGCAGGCTGATCACCTGGCGCAGGTCGGAGATCTCACCCGGCCATGAGGTCCTTGCAAGCGGTGGCCAGGTCAGCGGTGGGCCCCTTGCCCCACTGGCCGCCGGGCATCTGCACGGTCTGCCCGGGCGTGTCGGGGCTGGCGTTCAGGGTGATGGTGATCTTCGGCTCGTCTGGGAGGTGAGGTCGCGAACCGGGCAAAAGCCACACGCCGGAGCGGGCCAGGCACAACAGGAAAGCGCGGATCACGTCACGGGCCGGGCGCGTCACTGGGGACTGCCCACGGCTGGCCACGCCGGGGCGCGGCGGCGGCTGGCTGAAATGCAGCTCGCCTTTCTGGAAGTGCATGTCGAAGCCGTAGCTGGCGAGGCCGGTGCTCCAGTGATAGCGAAAAGACACCGCCAGCATCCGGGTCATGTCGTGGGCCGCGGCATGAAGCGCGCCAAACAGGGCGAGATCCTCGGGCAGCGGCGCTTCTTTTCGCAGGGCCAGGAGGCGCTGGGCGACGTGCTGGGCCGGCCTGGGGTGCGGGCTCTCGACGATGGCCTCCCCGCGGGCCCCTAGCTGAAGGAGCACCCCCATCACCCCGTGGTCCACCTGGTCCTCGGCCTGCTCGCTGGGCAATAGGTAAGCCAGGTACTCGTCGGTGGCCGCCTCGGGCAGCGGCAGCAGGGACTCAAGGACGTCGGGCTTGCCGTCGCGCAGCTTGTGCCGGAGGGTCCTTTCCTGGCCAAAGGGGAGGCCCAGTTCCGCGAAGCACGCCGGGGTGAGGATCTCGATGAAGAACTCGGGGCTCTGGGCGTGGGCGTGCTTGTGGGATCGGGTGCTCTGGGCGTGGGTGACGATGACCGACACCCGGATGACTCCCGGCCCGGCCTGGTCGAAGAGTTGCCGCAGCGCCGGGGCGGCCACCCCGGTGAAGTCGCGGCGCTCGCCCGGCTCGATGGTCACCGTGGGGCCGAAGAGGTTGTGGTAGCCCAGGCAGGCGTGGCGTTCGCCGCGGCCCAGGAGAGACAGGCTGGTCGTCGGCTCGTGGGCGCACAGGTCGGGGAGCAGACGCCTGGCGGCGCTGGCGTTCAGCACCTGGACGGTGGCCGCTATCGGCCGGCGGTAGCTGATCGACTTCGGCATCCCGATGCCGACTTGCAGCCCCACGGAAGAGGCCCCCAGGGTGATTTCGTTGGCGGTCACGTGCGGCGGATACTGGCACCGCGCGGACGGGCAGGCAATATGATAGACGCACAGGCGATCTGCTGGCGCTGCCCACTGAGGGACAGGGTCATGAACTTATCGATGGAGAACTGGTGCCGAAAGAGACATCCGGCGAACATGCGCGGGCGCAGTCCCGGATGAACCGGGTCCTGGGCCCGCCCTTTGACCGCCGCCCCGGTGGGCGTCTGCCGGGGGGGTGGTGGTTTGCCACTGAGGCC
>JBBRLA010000712.1:0-4214 GCA_038231615.1 Polyangia bacterium
CTGGAAATCGCCTATTGGCGGCTTATGTCCTTCTCATGCACCAGACCCACACGGCCACCGGCCCTCCGATCTCCTTGAACCAGATCCTGCTCGATGAAATTGCTTCCTCTATCTCAGGCATGCCCGGCATGACCCCGGAGCAGGCCCGCCTGGAGTTGCCCCGTCTCCAGAAGGAGCTGGATGAGGACGTCGCGCACTTCAACGAACGCCCCAAGCGCGATCTGCCCGCCGCCCACCGCATCGGCGTCAAACTGGAATTCATCAATGAATTCGAGCTGTATAGGCCGCTGGACTACCTTGTCGTGCTTGCGCATCAACTGGATGAGCTTGAGAAAGCGCACGCTGATCTGATGCAACGCGTAAAGACAGGCCCGCTCTCGCCGGAAGAAAAGGATCTGCTTCGCAGAGTTAGCAAGCTCCACGACACTATAAGTGCGGAGTGGCATCAGTTCGTCGTTCAATCGCGTTGAGCCGCGAGCGCGCCCGGAGAACTCGAGCGGAGCGGCCTACTGGCCGTGAGCACGGGTTCGAGGACGAAAGCCGCGGATCAATGCGAGTGAACGGCGCTGTGAGTCAGCCAAAGCTGCGGTGAAGCACGTCGATCAGTAGGTTGCAGCTTGCGTGGAAGAGCGTGCCGGCGAGGATCGAGCCGGTGCGGGCGCGGAGCAGGCCGAAGAAGAGCCCCGGGAAGAACACCGCCAGGGTGCCCGGATCGAAGCCGACCAGCAAGTGGCCCAGGGCGAAGAGCAGCGAGGAGAGGACCACCGCGGACAGGGGCCGGAAGCGCTCGGCCAGCACCCCCTGCAGGAAGCCGCGGAAGAAGAACTCCTCCGGCAGAGCCACGACCAGAAGCTGCCCCAGCACCGTCATGAACAGGTCCGGCGGCCAGCTCAACCGGGGCACCGGCAGCGGCGCGCAGGTGACCAGCAGCCGGGGCAGGTGGACGCACACATGCCGCAGGAACAGAAAATACCCCAGCACGAAGAGCGGAAAGATCACCGCCACGCTGCCCAGGTAGACCAGCAGCGACGCCCGCAGCCCTCGGCCCCCCCGCGGGTCCGCGGCGGCGGGGGCGTAGAGAAAACCGTAGTGCTCCAGGTCGTGGCCCCGGCGCCAGATCAGCGAGGCCGGCACATAAAGGAAGAGCACCGCCGCCAGCGCGGAGAGGTTGCGGTCGATGAAGGGCACCTGGCGTTTCAGATGATAAAACACGCCGAGGAGCAGGGTGATCCCCAGAAACGCCAGCAGCGCCTCTCTCAGCGGGGGCCCAGGCGGGTGCTTCTCGACTCGCTCGGGTCGTTCGGCGTTGGCGGTACTCTTCTTTACCTGGGGCAAGCGAGTTGATTATGATCCGGCGGCAGGCAAGGTGGGACGGAGATTGCGGCGATCACGGCTGCATCGGCGCGCGACCGTCAAGAACCAACTGCCGCATCGTCCCCACGATCTGCGGCTCGGCCAGGGGCCCCAGGGAATTGGTCTCCTCATAGTGGTCCCCGGCCCCGTCCTGCAGGTAGGGCGCCGTGGGGTTTAGCACGAAGTTATAGCGCGGCACGATGTAGCCGACGAAGTCCATCGTCAGCCCCCAGACCTGTCGGTGGGGCCGGTCCCCATCCATCAAATCGATGAGGTAGGGCGGCTGCGGGGCCTGGCTGACGTCCGGGGCGTTGGGCTTGGTGGTGTCGATGAACGGGTAGGTCCCGGCGTACCTCCCGTCGTATCCCCCAAGGAAGAGTTCAGGCAAAAGTTCCCCCGGGCTGGTGATGATCGACGCCGGACCCAGGCGCAGATAGGCCATCTGGCTTTCCACCGACGGTTCATTCTCCTCGCCGAGCGGCGAGGTGGTGTCGTAGTTGAAGAAGGGCCGCTTGAACACCCCCAACATTGCCGCCAGGTGGTACTTGGCGTTTTGCACCTGCAAATCCAGCGTGGTGCGCCGGAAGGACAGGTGCGCGTCCTTTCCCGCCAGCGTGAGGGCGTTGGGGTCCGCCATCGCCGTCAGCGCGAACTTCGCCACCGATCGGCCGATGGCCTCGGCCTTGGCGAACCCCGACTGCTTGATGAGCTGCCCGTCCTCGCTCACCGCCTCCACCCGCCCCGGCCCGATCTGTCCCCCCAGCGCCCCGGAGACGTACACCACCGTCCCGGCCCCGTGGGTCTCCACCGCTTCGCGCAGATAGTAGATGAAGTCTGAGGTGATCAGGTGGTTCTCCGAGCCCACGCTTTCGGGGTGGGCCGCCCAGTTGACCACCGTCCCGATCGGATTGTGGGGCGCCGCCGCCTCGGTGAACTGCAAGGTGTGCAGCACGTTGTCGATTACCACCGGGTCCCGGGTGTCGCTGACGTAATGGTGCATGTCGTGGTTCGGACCGTCCTCCACCGCGATGGATCCCAGGGTCACCCGGGCCGGCACAAGCCCCTTCACCGCTGCGGTCACCGCATCGGCGATGCCGTGGCGCATCTGAAGCTGATAGAAACTGTCCACCCCGTTGGTCACCGGATCCGGGCCCCAGCCGCCGGTCATGTCCGCTGTCTGGTGGCAGTGGGTGCTGCCGACCATCACCAGGTTCACCCCCAGCTTGGGGTCTAAAAGCTTCTGCGCCTCCAGCGCCTCGTTCTCGAAGAGCCCCAGGCTGTCAGCCACCACCAGCACCACCGTGGTCCGGTTCTGCCGGATGGCCACCGCCCGTGCCCACACCTTGTCATGTACGTCATAGGCCAGGCGGCCCTCACCGAAGCCGGCGATCCAGTAGGCGTCGAACTTGCCGTTGCCGTTCTTGTCCACGAAAGGCTCGCCGACGTCCCACACACCGTTCTTGTTGATGTCGGTGAACGGCTCCACCTGCGGAGTCACGTCCACCTTGGCGAAGCCCGCGTAAAGTACCCCGTCGCCGGTGTCCGGGCAGTCGGCGTCGCCTGGGCAGCGGCGATCCACCTTCAGGGGGATCTCGTCGGGGTCCTTGGACATCGACGGGGGCTTGGCATTCATGGCGCTCTGGCCGTTGTCGTCCGTGGAACAGGAGAGCGGGCCGGCGCAAACGCCGATGGCGATGGCCATGCCAGACGCTGCCCACAAGCGGGTCCGGTGGAGGGGCACGGGACCCAGGCCCAGAAATGCTGACGGGTGTTTCATTGCCCGGAGCATCGCCAAGGACCCGGGCCAGGTCAAGCGATCGTGCTAAGATCAAACCGTGCACAAGCAGGCCCTGACATGGCTCTCGCTGACCTGGATGCTGGGCACTGCCTGCACCAAGACAACGGTTGTGCCTCCCGACGGACTGCCGGATGCCCTGGCGCAGGCCATGGATGCGCAGACGTCGGCGGACCAGGGGGTGTGCGGCAATATCACCGGCGATCGCGAACGCGGCGGTGTGTGCCTGCACGGGGTCGAGGGACAGCTCGTCGATGAGCAGGGCGTCCCCATTGCGGACACCACGGTGACCGTGTGCGCCGGCGGCTGTTTCTTCGGCCACTCGGGCCCGGATGGGCGCTTCACGGTGGCGGTCGAACAGTACCTGCAGGTAAAGCTCTACTCGCTTTTGATCCACGCTCAGCCCCGGAGGACCGCGTACTATCTGGCCCTGCCGCCGCTTTACGCCGGGCACGCGACTTTCGTCGTCCCGCTGCCGGTGCCCGCCATGCCACAGGACGGCCCGACCCTCAAGGACGACAAGAGCGCCCAGACGCTCATCGCGGGCGGGGTCACGCTGACCGTGGATGCCGGGACCGATGTGTTCTTCAGCTTCGAGGACGAACTTTTGCCCACGCTGGGCCACAAGCTGCGCCCGCTGCGTCTTTCGCCGTCCCAGGTGCCCTTCCTGGGCGACGTGAAGCCGGCCCTGCTCTATGGTTTCGGCCCCTTCGAGGCGCTGCTCGGCAAGCCGGCCCGGCTGGCTTTCGATCTGAGCGCCGATGACATCCACGCCGGCCTGCTTCCCGCGGGGTCCTCGGTGGAGGTGCTCGGGCAGCGTGGCCTCTCCCGAGGGCCGCCGCCCGGCGCCGCCCTGGATCGGGTAGCGTTGGGTCACGTCAGCGCGGACGGCAAGCGCATCGACCTGGACGCGGGCGCGGGCATCACCACGTTGACCTGGATTGCCGTGCGCAAGCTGGAGAACTGACATGAAGCCATGGATGTGCGTCGGGCTGCTGCTTTTGGCCTGCAAAGGCCCGCAAAAGACGCCAGACCCGATGGATGCGAGCTTTTGGCCTGCGGACCA
>JBBRLA010000713.1:0-4202 GCA_038231615.1 Polyangia bacterium
GCCTGGGCTGGGCGGCTTTTGGCGTACGTCTCCCCCACGGCTTCGCATGCGCTCAGCCGCGGGAGGTGCCCCCACGCTCCTTCGGTCACGTACAGTAGTACGCTCCCTCAGTCGCTGTGGGCGTGCGCCAAAATCCATCCCAGCCCAGGCCGTTTTTAATATGATGGATTGCGGCGCGATGCCGCTGCAGGTCGCGGTAGCTGCCAGCCATCCCAGCCCAGGCAGTTTTTAACATGATGGATTGTTAACCAGAGATGCTGGCTGCCTTGTCCGGACTGGGCTTATCGATGGGAGAGGGTGCTTGAGGCCCCTGCCCATCGATTCGCTGCTGCCGGAGATCAGGGAGCGCCTGGAATTGGGGCGCTCGCTGGTGCTGTGGGCACCGCCCGGGGCGGGGAAGACTACCCGGGTGCCGGCGGCGCTGCTGGACCTGTTCCCCAACGGGGAAGTGCTGGTGCTGGAGCCGCGGCGGCTGGCCGCTTATTTGTCGGCCGTGCGGGTCGCCGAGGAGCGCGGCGGAGAACTGGGGGGCGAGGTGGGGGTGCAGCTCCGCTTCGAGAGCGTCTGCGGCCCAAACACACGGCTGCGCTTCGTCACCGAGGGGATTCTCTTGCGCCGGCTGATGAGCGACCCGGAGCTGCGCGGGGTGCGGGCGGTGGTGCTGGACGAGTTTCACGAGCGGCACCTTCAAGGAGACCTGGCGCTGGCGCTGCTGGCGCGGCTGCAACGGGGGTCGCGGCCGGACCTGCGCCTGTGCGTGATGTCGGCGACACTGGAGACCGAGCGGCTGGCGCACTTCCTGGGAGACTGCCCGGTGGTGGCATCGCCGGGACGGCAATATGAGGTGACGCTGCGCTACCTGCCGGAGCCGGACGATCGGCCGGTGGAAAAGCAGGTGAAGAGTGCCCTTTTGCGCCTCTTGCCAGAGGATGAGGAGGCGCAGACGGGCGAGACGGCGGGGGACATTTTGGTGTTTCTGCCCGGGAGCGCGGAGATCCGCCGCACGCGGGACGAGCTGGCCGATGTGGCACAGGCGCGAGGGCTGGTGGTGCTGCCGCTGCACGGAGACTTGCCCCTGGGGGAGCAGCGGCGGGCGGTGGTGCCGCGGTTGCCGGGGGCACCGCGCAAGCTGATCCTGTCGACCAACGTGGCGGAGACCTCGGTAACCATCGACGGGGTCACGGTGGTGATCGACAGCGGGCTGGCGCGGGTGGCCGGGCACTCGCCGTGGTCGGGGCTGCCGACCTTGCGGGTGCAGAGGATCTGCCAGGCGTCGGCGACGCAGCGGGCCGGGCGAGCGGGGCGCACCCGGCCGGGACGCTGCCTGCGGCTCTACACCCGCCACGACCATGATGCCCGCCCCGAATTTGAGGTGCCGGAGATCCAACGTTTGGACCTGTCGGATACGGTGTTGCTGCTGCGGGCCGCGGGGCTGGACCCACGGGGCCTCGACTGGCTGGAGCCGCCGAAGGAGGCGGCGCTGGAGGCGGCCGAGACGCTGCTCAGAAGGCTGGGGGCGCTGGACGAGGCTGGCGCGGAGAACGGTGGCGATGAAGCGGGGATGGGTGGCGGCGATGGGGCGGGGAAGGGTGGCGGCGATCGGGCGCGGAAGATCACCGCGCTGGGCAGAGACATGTCGCGGCTGCCCGTGCACCCGCGGCTCTCGCGGTTGGTGCTTGCCGGGCACGGCCGGGGTGTGGGGGCGGCGGCCTGCGCAATCGCGGCGCTGCTCGGTGAACGGGACCTGCGCGCCGGGGCAGCCTTCAACGAGCCGTTCCGCGGCGAGGCGGCGGGTACCGATCAGGTGGGGGCGTCCGACGTGCTGCTCCGGCTCGAACTCTTCGAGACCGCCCGCCAGGCGGGATTTGACCGTGACCGCCTGCGCCGGCAGGGGATCGACGCCGGGGTCGCAGGGGCGGTGGACCGGGTGCGGCGGCAACTCGAACGGATGCTGGACGGAATTCCTGGCGGGAAGGGGCGCAGGACCCATGACGAGGCGCGGGAGCAGGCCCTGCTCTTCTCGGTGCTCTGCGGCTATCCCGACCGCGTGGCCCGGCGGCGGGCGCAGGAGGGCAGCGCGCCCAGCCCCGAAGTCGTGCTCTGCGGTGGCGGGGCAGCGGCGATCTCGCCGCGCAGCGTGGTCAAGGATGCGCCGCTCATGGTGGTGGTGGACGCGGAAGAACGGGACGATCGATCGGGCGGCCCCGGCCGTCCGGGCCTGGCCAGAGCCAGAGGGAGAAGCAAGGTCATGGTGCGCCTGGCGAGCGCCATCGAGGAAGATTGGCTGCTGGACCTGCCCACCTTCTCCGATCCGGGCCTGGGGATCGGCGAAGTCACCGAGGTGACCTGGAACGCCGCCGCCGAGCGCGCCGAGGTGACCTGGCGCATGCGTTACGATCGGCTGACGCTCTCCGAGTCGCGTACGCCGGGGCGGGGCGGCAATCCCGAGGTCGAGCGGGTGCTGCGGGAGGCGGCGCTGGCCGCTTCCCCGGGCACCTTCGCCGATGCCGAACAGCTCGACCGGCTGATCCTGCGCCTGTCCTTCGCCGCGGCCCATGTCCCCGAGGCGGGCTTCATCGCGCCGACCGAATCCACCCCCCGCGAGGCCCTCGCGGATCTATGCGTCGGGCGTGCCAGCTTCGCCGAACTGCGCGAGGCCTCCCTGCTGGATGCACTGCGCGCCCGCTGCGGCCTGGACGACGCCGGGCGAGAGCGGCTCCTGGGGGAACTGGCGCCGGAGCACGTGGTCCTGCCCGGCGGCAGGCGGGTGCGGATCGAGTACGCCGCCGCCCAGGACCCGTGGATCGCCTCGCGCATGCAGGACTTCTTTGGCATGGCGGCGGGGCCGGCGGTGGCACGGGGGCGGGTGCCGCTGATACTGCACCTTCTGGCACCCAACAGCCGCCCGGTGCAGGTGACCGCGGACCTGGCCGGTTTCTGGACGCGGCACTACCCCGCGATCCGCCGCGAACTGTGCCGCCGCTACCCCCGCCACGCATGGCCCGAGGACCCGCGCACCGCAGCCCCGCCCCCTCCTCGGAGGTGATCCCCACTGCACCCCCGAAGGTGACAATGCGCACTGCGCGCACGCGGGTTCTGTGTCACCATTCTGGCGTCGGCCATGCCGGCATCGCCCGCGGAACCGCAACAAGAGGCTGCCTTGATGATGGTTGAGCAGATCGGAAACTACCGCATCGTTCGCAAGCTCGGCGAGGGCGGCATGGGCATCGTGTACGAGGCGGTGCACGTGGAGATTGGCCGCAAGGCCGCCATCAAGGTCCTGCACCCGCAGTTCTCCCAGGCGCCGGAGATCGCCAGCCGGTTCCTCAACGAGGCCAAGGCGGTCAACATCGTCTCCCACACGGGCCTCATCGGGATCTTCGAGTTCGGCAAGCTCCCCGATGGCTCGGCCTACATCATCATGGAGTACCTGGAGGGCGACACCCTGTCGCGGCGACTGCAACTGCTCGGCAGGATGCCCCTGCCCGACGTGCTGCGCCTGGGGCGGCAGGTGGCCTCGGCGCTGGCCGCGGCCCATGCCAAGGGCATCGTTCACCGTGACCTGAAGCCCGACAACATCATGATCATCGCCGACCCGGAGGCCCCCGGCGGCGAGCGTGCCAAGATCCTCGACTTCGGCATCGCCAAGGTCACTGCCGACGGGGCAGACCAGCAAAAGACGCGCACCGGCATGCTCATGGGCACGCCCATCTACATGTCCCCGGAACAGTGCCGCGGGGCCGGCACGGTGGACGATCGCACAGATGTCTACGCCCTGGGGGTCATCTTGTATCAGCTCCTGACCTCCCAGCCCCCCTTCAACGCCGAGGGCATGGGCGAGTTGATGGCGATGCACATGTTCAACGCGCCCCAGCTGATCCGCGAGGTGGAGCCCGCGGTGCCTGAAGTGATGGCGCAGCTCATTCACCGCATGCTCGCCAAGACCGCGGCGGAGCGCCCGGCGATGACGGCGGTGGTGACGCAACTGGAGCATTTGGGCGCGATCCGCACCGGGTCGATGCAGGCCTTCCAGGATACGATCTCGGCGCCCCACGGAATCGAAGGTGTGCCGGGGACGTCCTCGCAGGTTGGCACGCCCGCCCCGCGCAGCGTCTTCGCCCAGGGCTCGGTGCCGTCGCAGGTTGCCCAGCCCCCCACCCTGAGCCAGATGGTGGGGCAGACCCCGACCCAGCCGCCGACCC
>JBBRLA010000714.1:0-4202 GCA_038231615.1 Polyangia bacterium
AACCGCGGCGCCCGGGGCGCTTCGCGATCAATGAACCGCGGCGCCCGGGGCGCTTCGCGATCAATGAACCGCGGCGCCCGGGGCGCTTCGCGATCAATGAACCGCGGCGCCCGGGGCGCTTCGCGATCAATGAACCGCGGCGCCCGGGGCGCTTCGCGATCAATGAGTCGTCCCCACGGCAATCCCCACCGCCGCACCCACCACTGCCGCTCCGGCGAGGGTCCCGACCAGGGGCCAGAACCAGCGCGTCTGGGACAGGCGTTGAAACCGGGTCCGTGGGGGCGGCGGTGCGGGCGGCACCACCGCCACCGGCACCAGGCCGTCCAGGCGCGCTCCATCCAGCAGTTGGCGCACCAGCCGGGGAACGTCCGCGGGGCCGGGCCCGGAAATCGACGACGCCACCTGGGCCTCTCGCACCAGGCTGCGGGTGCGCCGGTCGTAGAGAGATCCGATGAGCAGCACGCTCCCATCGCCGTTTTTCCGGTACCGCAAAAGCGCCAGCAGGTCCACCCGCAAGAGCCCCGCTGCCTCTGCCAGCAGCCCCGCCATGGCCTGCGCCCCAACCTGGTCCTGGGCGGCCTCCAGGCGCTGGAGCGAATCGTCGTTGACCAGCCGCGGCAGCTCGGGCGCCACATCGGTGGAGGCCCCGCTCGGCACGTTGATCGAAAGGGTCAGCGGCCGCCGGTTGCGCCGGGTCCATGACAGGTAGAGCCTACCGGGGGGTACCTGCTCCAGCGTCAGCGGGGACCGCCCGCCCTTGCGCCCAGATATCAGGAGCTGCGCGCCCGGCGGAACGCTACCCACCGTCAGCCTGCCCGGACGCTGGGCGGACAGGCGCTTCTGGGTCTCGGCGACAAAGGCCTTCATCGTCTCCGGGTAAAGCCGCGGCACCCAGCGCAGGTCGCGCTCGGGCACCGGAAGGCCGCCGCCGGTGAAGCCGAAGTTATAGACGGTCTGAAGGGCCGCCTGCGCCAACGGGAGGTCCCGCCACATGAAGAGGGCCGTGGCCAGGTGGGCCCAGGTTTCCCGTAGGTTCTCGGCGGCCCGCTCGGGCTCCGCGGCGCGAGCCAGCTCCTTCTCCTGAGTGGCGATGGACTGGCGCAAGAGACGCACCACCGCCGCCAGCTCCCCCTCATTCCCGCCGCCCCCCCCACCCCGCAGGTCGAAGAGCACCCGTCGAGCCTGTTCCAGTTGCCGGTAGGCCTGCATCAGGGCCACCTCGGCCGGCTCCGCCTGCCCCAGACGATCTGCGAGGTCCACAAGGTCGATCCGCGGGTCTCGTCGCAGGGCGTCGGCAAAGGCCAGTTCAAGCGGTTCTATTCCATCGGGGCCGCCCGGGGCCTCGTAGACGTAGGCCGCGGTGGCGACGCGCAGCAGCTCCTGGTCCCCGGGCTGGACCGGCGGTTCGTCTGAGGGGACCCGCCGCTCGGGAAAGATCGAAAGCCGGGTCCCGCCCGGCGTGGAACTGTCCCATGGCCCCGGATAGCCAAGAGGGGGTGGCTCCAGCCCCTCTGCCCCAGATGCCTCTGCCGGTCCCGGCCAGCAGATCAGGTATAGATAGATGAACAAGAGCTGGAACAACGACCGGAACAACAAATGAATGACCCGCCGGCACCTGGGCCAAGGCGGGGAGTACCAGGGCCAAGGCCAAGGCCAAGGGACGTACAAATGAGGCCTGCGCCCAAGAGTCATCAATGTAAAAGAATAGCTGATATCGTACCAATTCGTATCATTTCGCGTCTCAGTTTACTGAATGTTCGCGCCCGGTCTCGGCGATGGACCGCGGCCACCGCGACGCTTCCCTATCTCGTAGGTCACATTGCTTGCCGCGCAGATGTTCATGTACACTGCGTGGGGAGGTTTCTGTCTGAGTCAGGTGGAGCAAACCCGGGACGCGAAAGCCGGATTGATCGTCGGTGGTTACCGCCTGCAGCGGCTGCTGGGGGCGGGGGCCATGGGACGGGTGTATCTGGCGGAGCACGAACGCCTGGGGCGGCGCGCGGCGGTGAAGATCCTGGACGGATGGGATGCGGAGCTGGTGTCGCGCCTGTTCTGCGAGGCGCGGGCCGTGGCGCAGATCGGCCACGACCATCTGGTCGACGTCTACGACTTCGTCGCCGACCCACAGCGGGGGGTGGTGGCCTACATCATGGAGTACCTGGCCGGCGAGGACCTGCGCAAACTGCTGCAGCGGGAGAAGAAGTTCTCCCCTGACCGGGTGGCGCGGATCGCGGCGCAGGTGTGCGAAGGGCTGGGCGCGGCCCACGCGGTGGGGGTGGTCCACCGCGACCTGAAGCCCGACAACATCGTGCTGATTCGCCGTGGCGGCGACGTGGATTTCGTCAAGCTGGTGGACTTCGGCATCGCCCAGTTCGCCGGGCCGGTGGCCCACCGCACCCGGGTGGGCATCGCCCTGGGTTCCGCGGCCTACATGTCGCCCGAGCAGGCCGAGGGCAAGCGGGTCGACGGACGCTCGGACCTTTACGCCCTGGGGGTGGTGATGCACGAGCTGCTCACCGGCGAGGTGCCCTTCCTGGGCAAGACCTCGCGGGAGACGCTGGAAATCATGCACACCACCAAGATCCCCTCTGCCGCGGGCGACCACGGCGCCGGCCTGGTGAGCGAGGAGCTGGCGCAGGTGGTACAACGCTGCCTGGCGAAGCGTTCCGAGGACCGCTTCCAGACGGCGGACGAGCTGCGCAAGGCGCTGCTGGAGGCCGGAGCATTGAACTCCGACCCCGATGACCAGACCCAGATGGTGACGGCGCAGGCGATGGGGGACCTGGGCGTCGGCCGCCGGGGCAACAAGGGCCAAAGCGGCAAGCCCGGCAGGCGGCAGGACGGCCTGGGTCGGCAGGCGGCGACGGGGCTGAGCATGGCGGCAATCCTCGGGATGGCGTTCTCCTTCGCCCTGGGGATCAGCCTGGGGATTCTCATCCTGCGCTGGCCCTGGCCCGGAACCTGAGACACTGAGACACCTGAGCGCCGACTAAGCATGCACTACGCCAGCCTGAGCGCCGCGGTCCTGTCCAGGCTGGACCTGCGCGACGTAGTGGCCCTTTTGCCCATCGGCACGCTGGAGCAGCACGGCCCGCACCTGCCGCTTTACACCGACACCGCCATCGCCGCGGGCATCGCCGACGCGGTGGAGCGGCTGCGCCCGCAAGGCCCCGGCGCCGTGGTGCTGCTCCCCGCCCTGCCCTACGGGGTCTCCACGTATCCTCTCGATCCCCCGGGGGGGATTCGCGTGTCGCCGCGACACTTCGAGGGGCTGGTCGTGGACATTGTCCAGGGGCTCTTCGCCCTGAAGTTCCCGCTGGTCTTCCTGCTGAACGGCCACGGGGGCAACATCTCGCACCTGACCAACGTGCTGAAGACCGTCAACGAGCGCCACGCCCCGGCCCACCTGTGCGGCACCACCCCGCTTTACCTGGGCGGGCCGCGCGGGCAGGCGGCCCTGGCCGCCGCAGGATTTCCCGAGGGCATCCGCCACGCCGACGAAGTCGAGACCTCGCTGATGCTGGCGCTGCATCCAAAGGAGGTCCACCCCGACCTTGCGCAAGACGACCTGGGCCGCTTTCGCACCCCGCGCTACCTGCCCTACGATGACGGCCCGCTCAAGCTTTACCTGCCTTTCTCCGCCGAGTCCCGGGAGGGCGTCTACGGAGCGCCCCGCCGGGCCAGCGTTTCGGCGGGAGAACGGCTGGTTGCCGAGGCGGCGGCGGAGGTGCTGGAGATGATCGACGACATGCGGGCGATCCACGCCTCGCTGGCCCGGGGGTCGTAGCGCATTCGGGCCCCCGGGTCTTTGCCACCGCAGTTCCGCTGGGTCGTGATAAACTGAGGGCGGAGGCTCATGCAGACCCCACGGCGCTCTCTCCCGGTGCGACGAATCCATTCTCTGGCCGCCGCCCCCCTGGTCGGGGCCCTGCTCATCGGCCTTTTTCCCGTCCCGGCGGCCCTGGCCCGCGGCGGCGCCAAGCGCATGACCACCGCCGTCGGACCCGAAGGGCTGCTCCTGAGTTGCAGCAAGGACGTCACCGTGCGCGTCCCTGCCAGTGCCGAATGGCGCGACTGCGAGGTCGGGCAACCCCTGTCCCGCGCCGACCGGGTGCGCACCGGTCGCGCCGGCCTCACGTCGGTGGATTGGGCCGGGGCCCGCCTGTGGCTGGACCCGTCTTCACAGCTCGCCTTGGATAGCG
>JBBRLA010000715.1:0-4195 GCA_038231615.1 Polyangia bacterium
CACCGGTGGTGAACAGACTTGGTGGTCACCGGTGGTGAACAGACTTGGTGGTCACCGGTGGTGACTACCAAGTCCAAGAGGTCCGGTGAAGGAAGAGCGTGGTCAGGCAGATCAGGCAGTGGGCGCCGAAGAGTCGGGCTCGCGCTTCGCGGAGTGGGTCGGCATGGGCCGCCGTGGTACGAGCCATTGCAAGGATCAGTGGCAGCGCCGAGAGAATGCAAAGAATGATTGAGCAGCTCCTTGACTATTCCCTTATCCACAGAGGCGGTGGGCTGCCCGTCACCCTGCAGCATGTGGATCTGGGCCGAGTGTGTCGCGCGGTGGTTGAAGAGATGGAGACGGGCCACCCCGGAACTCGAATCGAATGGGTCGGGGCAGACGAGATCTGGGGCCACTGGGACGAGGATCGGCTGGGTGAGGTGCTGAGCAACCTGATCGGGAATGCGATCCGGTATGGAGACGGGGGCCCAATTACGGTCGCGCTGCGCCAGCGGGAGAAGGATGTCTTGATGACGGTCCACAATGCCGGCGAGCCCATTCCCGATGAGGCGATGCCTCGCCTCTTCGATCCTTTTTGCCGCGGCCACGCAGAGAGGAGAAGCAAGGACAAAGGGCTGGGGCTCGGCCTGTATATTGTGCGGCAAATCGTGCAGTCCCACAGCGGTGACATCACCGTCAAATCATCCCGAGACGAGGGAACCACCTTCACCGTTGTCTTGCCGAGACAGCGATGAGCCGAACTCGCCTGCCGCCGCCCATCCAAGGTGGCTGACCCTGCTGCCTTATAGTGGAAGGCGCGGGGAGCCGGTGGACAGCACGGCGCGCTCCAGGCTGTGCAAGAGGACATCGGACAGGTAGGGTTTGCTTACGACGTCGAAGGCGGCGATGGATCGGGCCTCCTCGGCGACGAACTTCGGGGCCATTGCCGAGGTGACGATCACCGGCGGCACCTCCCGCCCAGACTGCCGGAGGCGCCGGATGACGTCGGCGCCGCTCATGTCAGACAAGAGCAGGTCGAGGAGCACCACGTCCGGCCGCGCTTCGCGCTCCTCGGATGAGCCCGCCTCAGCGGCGAGCGCCTGGTAGGCCGCCGCGCCGCTCTTCACCCAGCGGACACGGTACCCTGCCTCCTCCAGAATCGGGATGAGCCCCTCCGCGAGGTCGACGTGGTTCTCCACCAGCAGCACCAGCACCTCTCGCGGTTCCGAATTTCCGTGATAGTGCATGGTTGCTGCTTCCTCGAGCGCCACCCCTTAACTTAGCCATCTGCGAGTGAGGGGGGGGATATTTTTTACAAAAAAGCTGAGCTGCTCAGCGCCGTACAGTATCCCCATGGCTCGCTCGGAGCCTGAGCATTGCCGAAACGATGGACCAGCCCCATGCTTTGTAAGTATGCTGCACGAATTCATCAGCACGAACCGCGAAGAGATCATGGCTCGCACCAGAACAAAAGTAGCTGAGAGGAAAGAACAAAAGTAGCTGAGAGGAAAGCTCCACGGCCGACCGAGGAGGAACTCAAGAATGGAGTCCCTCTGTTCTTGGACCAGCTCGTCGAAATCCTCCATCTCTCCCTGGCGGCCAAAGAAGAGATCGGTAAGAGCGCCATCCTTCACGGCAGCGACTTGCTGCGCATGGGCTTCACCGTGGGCCAGGTGGTTCACGACTATGGGGACATCTGCCAGGCGATTACCGAACTGGCCATGGAGCAGAATGCGCCGATCACCAATGATGAGTTCCACACGTTCAACCATTGTCTCGACGACGCCACCGCGCAGGCCGTGACCGAGTACGAGCGCCAGCGCGAGCGGACGTTATCGGACCGGGGAACGGAGCGCATGGCCTTCCTTGCGCACGAATTGCGTAACCAGCTCTCCACCGCGATACTGTCGTTCGAGACCCTCAAGAGAGGGCATGTGTCCATCGGTGGTAGCACCGGCGCGGTGCTCGGCCGCAGCCTGTTAGGCCTGCGTAATCTTATCGATCGCTCCCTCGCGGAAGTACGCATCGAAGTAGGAAGCCAGCTACGAGACCGGATTGCGATGGCAGAGTTCATCGAGGAGGTTGAGGTCGCTGCGGCGATGGACGCGAAGAACCGGGACCTTCAGCTCTCCGTCATGCCCGTCGAATACCATATCGAGGTAGAGGCGGACCGACAGATCCTCGCTGCGGCAGTAGCGAACCTGCTGCATAACGCCTTCAAGTTCACACGACCCAACGGCCACGTATCGCTCATCACCCACGCGACCGCCGATCGTGTTTTGATCAACGTTGAGGACGAATGCGGGGGTCTACCGCCGGGGAAGGCCGAGGCCCTCTTTAGGCCCTTCGAGCAGCGAGGTGCGGATCGAACCGGTCTGGGCCTTGGACTCACCATCGCTCGTCGCGGAGTGCAAGCGATGGGCGGCGAGGTTCGGGTCCGCAACCTGCCCGGCCGAGGATGTGTTTTCACGATTGATATACCCCGGCTCCCTTCGGAAGGCGCGGCAGACGCATCGTGAAGGTCGTTGTCCCACCGCAAGATTGAGCGCTGAGCGTACCACCGTGTGAGCGCGCGGTTACTTCGCGGCGGCCTTCTCGGGCGGCAAGAGCACGCTGTCGATGATGTGAATGATGCCATTGGACGTCATCACATCGGCGGTGGTGACCGTAGCCTCGTTCACCTTCACGCCATCCTTGGCGTCGAACTTGAGCAGTGCGCCGTTGACCGTCTTGGCGCTCTTCAACTTGGCCACTTGCTTCGCGGTGACCCTGCCGGAGACGACGTGATAGGTAAGGATCGCCTTGAGCCGGGGAATGTCCTTGAGCAACGCGTCCAGTGTCCCCGGCGGCAGTTTGGCGAACGCGTCGTCGGTCGGCGCGAACACGGTGAAGGGGCCCTTGCCCTTGAGGGTAGTCACCAGATCGGCCGCCTGCAATGCCTTGGCAAGCGTGCTGAAGTTACCTGCCGCAATTGCCGTGTCCACGACGTCCTTGGAATCTTTTTTTTCCTTTGCTGCCAGGACAGTGCTCTGTGCACTGAGGGGGGCGACAAACGAAGTCGCCAGCAGGCCGGTGAGCACCAGATTGCCATAGTGTTTCATCTGTTTTCTCCAGACTTTGAAAGAGGTTGTGGTTATGTTTCGCCGATCTCCGATGTCATCGGGATGCGCAGCGGTGCAACTTTGACAAAAGATCACCTGCTGGCTGCCGTTCGGCATCTGCCGGCATCCAAGTCTTGTTATGATACAGTCCACAGATCGACCATGCGTCGTCATCGCCGGCGCCACTGGCTTTGTCGGCCAGGCATTGGCAGAGGCGCTCTCGCCTCGCTGCACGGTGATCGGCCTGTCGCGACAGCCGCCGGGGTGGGCGCCGCAGGGTCACTTCTCTGCCTGGCGGACCTGCGATCTCTTCTCCCTGATCGACACGCAGAAGGCGCTAAAGGGCGCAGACATCGTCGTCTACCTCGTTCACTCCATGCGACCCTCGGCACGGCTGACACAGGGTCACTTTCGCGACATGGACCTCATCTGCGCCGACAACCTGGCCCGCGCCGCGAGCCAGGCGGGGCTGCGGCGCATCGTCTATCTGGGCGGATTGGTGCCCGAAGATGGACCGCTCTCGGCGCACCTGCGCAGCCGCCTCGAGGTTGAGGAAATACTCGGCGCTCATGGGGTGGCCCTGATGACGCTTCGCGCCGGGCTGGTCATCGGCCCGGCGGGCTCGTCCTTTCTGATGCTGCTGCGGCTCGTGGAGCGGCTGCCAGTCATGATCTGTCCCGCCTGGACCGAAACTCTCACTCAGCCGATCGATCTGCGCGACGCGGCCTTCCTGCTCGCGGCTTGCGCAACTGGCGAGCTGCCGAGCGGCAGCTACGACATCGGCGGCCCAGACGTCATGTCGTACCGGGAAATGATGGTACGCACCGCCGCGGTGATGGGCCGTAGAATACCCATGATGAAGGTCCCGCTCTTCTCGCCCGGCCTGTCGCGCCTATGGGTGTCGCTGGTCACTGGAGCGCCCCGTGCACTCGCCGGCCCCCTCGTCGAGAGCCTGCGTCACCCGACTGTGGCGCGCGACCTGCGCCTGCAGGAGCGGCTGCACCGGCCCGGGGTCGGATTCGAGGAGGCAGTCCGCCATGCGCTCACGTCGCCGCCCCCCGCGCGTCCGCCGATGGCGTACCGCCCCGCGCCGCCCAAAGAGGAGTGCAGCGTTC
>JBBRLA010000716.1:0-4181 GCA_038231615.1 Polyangia bacterium
CCGAGGCACCCGACCCAAAGACCGCAGCGCCTGGTGCGCGTCTTTCAGCGCCTTGTCCATCGACTTCCGATCCTCGCTCTGTGCCACCCCTTCCAGCCGAGCGCAGTGATCGGCGTACGTCGCCAGGTTTTTCGCTTCCTCTGCCTGGTAGCGCTGCCGTTCCGCGTCGCGCTTGGCCGCGATCTGGTCCTCCATCATGCGGAACCGCGCGCGGATCTCGTCGTCCTTGGGCAGGCCCCCCTCGAAGTCCCGCCACTCCCGTTGCAGGTCGCGGAAGCGCAGCGACGAATCGCGCAGGCGATCTTCGGCCAGAGGCAGCCCCTCCGCCTCGACGCAGATGGCCCACAGCCGCGACCGCGTCGCCTTCAGCTCCGCCGCCTGACGCTGCCGGCGCACCACCGCCTCGGTGGCCCGGAAGAAGCGCCGCTCCAGTTCGATCTTGTGCTCCGGCGGCAGCGCCGGCAGCTTCTGCCACGCCACCTTGGCCTCGTCCAGCGGCCCGGCCAGATTCAGCCCCTCCAGCTTCTCCACCGTCTCGCACAACGCGACCCGCGCCGCCAAGAACTCGGTCAGCTCCTGGTCGCGCTGCGCCTTGCGGACGGCCTCCTCGGCCCGCGCTCGCGAGAGACGCCGCGCCTCGGCAAGACGGCCCGCAAACTGCGACACTGCCCCGTCAAAGCGGCGCTGTGTCTCGTCGCCCGTGGGTACATGCAGCCCGGCCCATTCGTCGCGGGCGGTGGCGATGTCCTTCTCCGCCGCCTCGAAGTCGCTGCTGCGGGAAGCCGCCTCGACCAGCCGGCACAGCCGCTGCACCTCGGCCCGGCGCTGCGCCTCGGGAGACGGCCCGGCCGCCTTGTGCCCGGATCGCGGCCCCTTGTCTCTTGCCCCCGCCCCCGCCCCCGCCCCCGCCGTCGCCGCCGTCTCTGGGGAGGCCGCCGAAAGCTTCTCCTTGGCGATGCCGCGCACCGCCTTGTTTTTCCCCCGCTTGGCGACGTCGTCCAGCGCCGAGATGTCGCCCAGCGCCACCAGCCGGTTCACCGCATTCAGGGCGATGTCCTTGTCGGGGGAAAGGATGGCCAGGTCGCGCAGGGGCAGCGCCTCGGTGACGCGCTCTGCCGCCCGGTGCCGGATCTGCTCGTCGTCCGCCGTGCGTGCCAGATCGCCGAGCACCCGCTGGTCGCGCAGCCGCGAGAGCGCCAGGTCGCGCACCCCGTGGCCCTGCGCCCGGCGGGCCACCGCGGCGATCTCCTTCTCTACCGAGAGCAGGGCCAGCGCCGCCGAAGCCTTGGCCTCGTCGGGGCCCAGCGCCGCCTGGAGCAGCACCTCGCTGGCCTTCTCGCCGGCATAGCGTCGCAGGGCCTCGTCGGGATCGCCGTCCGCCACCTGCCTGAGTAGCGCCGGGTCCTCGATCTTTTTGAGGGCGATGCGCCGCACCCGGGCGTCGCGGTCGTTCTTCAGCACCTGCTGGAGGACGGGGCCGTGGCTTGCATCCAGGTGGCGCACCGCCTCGGCGCGGACTTCCCAGTTGCTGTGTTTCCACTTGGGTCGGAAAAAGTCGAGCAGGGCCATCAGGTGGTCTCCGAGAGAGCGGGGCCAAACTCTACCCCCGGCCGGTCCCATCGGCAATGTTCATGATGGCAATGGGCTGCAAGCCATCGCTGATTGCGTTGCGCAACCGCGGGCGCTTCGCGCTTCTAATGAAGAGTCGGGCCGGGCCTCGGCTTCTTTTGGGCGGCGGGAACGGTCGCGCTTTTCTCGGTCTGTAGCTTCTGGTACGCCTCGGCGGCGGCGGCCCTGCGGGCTTCGTCGACGGGGGCGCCGGTTTGCAGGTCGATCATGGTATTGAGCAGGTCGGTGTGATTGCCCATCGCCGCCACGTTGGCCTCGTGGTGCAGGTTGGCGCGGCGGGTGCGGGCGCGGCGGTCGACGGGCGCCTGCTTCTGCTGGTTCTCTTCGCTGATGAGCTGGTTGATCGCCGTCTCCATCAGGTCCTGCTCGTCCTTTGTCAGCAGGCCCTTGCCCCGCGCGGCGAAGACCGTCTCCTTGATGTGGGTCCAGATCTTGCGCTGTACTGCGCCCATCACGGTTCGGCTGTCGTCCAGCACCATACCCGCTTGTACCGAGGCCCCATACAGGGTGATCATGGGCCGATACTGGTCTTGCAGCACGGCCTGCCCATCGGCGGTCACCCCGCTCACGCTCTCGACTTCGGGGACCGACCGGAGCCCCTGCTCCACCAGGCGGCAGCAGGTGGGCGCGCTGCGATCCACCTGGATGACCAGGGGCGGGCCCGCCATGTGCGGGACGCCAATCCCCAGGATCAGCCCAATCAGGTCTTCAGACAGCTTGCGCACCTCGTCAGGGGTCACGCGCAGCCGGCCGCTTTGCGCGCCCTGTGCCGAGTGCAGGATCGCCCCGGTCAGCAAGGGGCTTTTCTGCGGGCGTCGGGCAATCATTTTTACAATAGATGTACTCATGGGCGCTCCATCGGGGTAGATAAAATTCAGACTTCGTTTTGGGGTTCGCTAGGCCGGGGGACCCGGGGCCTTCTTGGCCCGGGTGCGGCCGGCGACGGCATGGCCCTGCTTCGGGCCGGTCTTGGGTTTCGTCTTCCGGGTCCTCTTGGCGGGCAGCGGCGAGACCTGGGGCAGCGGCGCGGTGAGCATTTTTTTGCTGGTGATGGCATCCGCTTGCAGCTTCTGCTCGGCCGTCAATTGGGCGCTGTGTCCGCTGCGTAGGGCGATGGTTCGGGTGCGGACGCCCGCGGCGGATTTGAGGTTGTCCTGCCGCAAGGTCACCAAGGGACCGAAGGCCGAATCGATGCGGCGCGAGAGGCGTTCGTCCCCCCCGGCCTTGGCCGTCGCGGCGGCGACCTCGACGACGCCCGCGGTGGTGGTCATTTCCCCGGCCAGGACGAAGACCCCGCTGCGGGTGACGGCCATGACCTGGTTATTGGACGCCTCGGCCTGTTCCAGGCACACGTCCACCTCGAAGGCTTTTTTCATGTGATCCGTGTCGAGGTGCAGTTTCTTCAAGCTGACCTCGAACGCCTTGATGAAGCCCGCCACGCCGGACGCGAGGAATTTTTCGTTGACCGACAGGGGCCCCCCCAACGTGGCGCGCTTGGCGTCGTTCAAGGCGATGAGATCGACGCCCTCGACGGCCCTGGCAAAGGCCATGTTGCGCTTCCATAGGTCGTCGGCCCCGACGATGGTGTCGGCCACCTTTCCGGTGTCCGAAAGGTCCAGCACATCGTCCGCGTAGCCCGTCTGAACATCTGCCATGTGCATCTCTCGTTTCAGTTGTGATCCGATGTGTAATAGCACGTCGGGCTGGCCGCGCAACAACAAAAAGAATCCAATTCACCGACGGCATCCCAAGTGAGAAATTGTTGCGCGGGCGGTAAATTTTCCACGGTGCCGGTTGGGTCATGTTTCCATGCAGCCAAAGCCGCGCACGACAAGGGGTTGCGCGCGTGCCCCGGATTGCGTGGTTCAGAGATCATGTGGATCGTGATCCTCGGGAGGGCCCTTTTCGGAAGGGCGATTTTTCGCGTCCGAAGGGCCCCGATCGCCCGCCAGAGGCCCGGGGCTGGCGGCAGATCGCCGGGCCGCGTCGGCGGTAGATCGCCGGCTCGCATCGGCGGTAGATCGCCGGTTCGCGTCGCTGCTATCTATAGAGGGCCCGCAGCGGGTCGCAGCAGATCTTGCGCCGCCACCACCGGCAGCGGCAGTTCCCTCGTCGCCGCCCGCGGCAGATCTTGCGCCGCCACCACCGGCAGCGGCAGTTCCCCCGTCGCCGCCCGCAGCAGATCTTGCGCCGCCACCACCGGCAACGGCAGTTCCCCCGTCGCCGCCTGCGGCAGATCGCCGGCTCGCATCGGCGCTATCTATAAAGGGCCCGCTGCGGGTCGCGGCAGATCGTGCGCCGCCACCACCGGCAACGGCAGTTCCCCCGTCGCCGCCCGCGGCAGATCGCCGGCCCGCGCTGGCGGCAGATCGCTGGCTCGCGCCGACGGTAGATTGCTGGCTCGCATCGGCGCTATCTATAGAGGGCTCGCCGCGGGTCGCGGAAGATCGTGCTCCGCCACCACCGGCAGCGGCAGTACCCTCGTCGCAGCCCGCGGCAGATCGCCGGCCCGCGCTGGCGGCAGATCGCAGGCTCGCGCCGACGCAAGCAAG
>JBBRLA010000717.1:0-4174 GCA_038231615.1 Polyangia bacterium
CTTCGACCAGCATCATTGGCCCATCCTGTACCGCCACCCCGAACCCGAACGCACCGCCTTCCTCGAAGCCCACACCACCGCCTATACCACCCTGTGCTACGCCCACAAACCCGGCATGGCCGCCTGGCTCAACGACCACGTCCTGCACCACGCCGCGGTGCACCCCCGCGCCATCCCCACCGGCACCGTCAGCTTGATCGGGTCCGCCGAGGCAGCGGCGATGACCCCGCGCACTTCGCCCTCGCCGAAGCTTGGATGCCGCACCTTTTGCCCCACCTGGAAGCCGCCCGGCGCGGGGGCGTCGGTTCGGCTTGCCTTTTTGGCTGCCCAGGCCGGGCCCTGCGCATCGCCCATCCGTTCGATGCAGGCGGCGGGAAGTTCGTCGAGAAACCGGCTGGGCACGCACTCCCTGGGGTGATCGCTGTAAAGGCGCCGCTCCCGGGCGTGGCACAGGTAGAGGCGGTCCTTTGCCCGGGTGATGGCGACGTACATAAGCCGCCGCTCTTCCTCGATCTGGGGCGCCTGTGCGGCGCTGGCCACGGTGGGGTCCAGTTCCTCATCATCATCATTGCGACGCAAAAGGGGAAACAGGCCTTCTTCGAGGCCGGTGACGAAGACCACCGGGAACTCCAGCCCCTTGGCGGCGTGCACCGTCAGCAGCGAGACCCCGCGCCCGCCCTGGTCGGCCCCGGAGAGCAGCGCCGCCTGTTGCAGGTAGTCCTGAAGCGAGACCGTGCCCCCGGCCTTTCGGGCGCTCTGCTCCTGCTCGCGCAACGAGGCGAGCAGCCCGTCGATGTTTTTCCGCCGGGCCTCGGCCTCCGCCCCTTCGCCTAGCGACCGGAGGTAGGCGGTCTTCTCCAGCACCGCCGCGGCCAGGGTCGCGACGTCGCCTTGCATGCCCTGTAGGTCGGCGATCAGGACGCAAAACTCCTTGAGCCGCCCCCGGGCCGCGGCGCCCAGGGTGGACTCCCTTTCGATCAGCTCGCGCAGCGCCTGCCACAGCGGCACATCGCGTGTCCGTGCATGGGCGGCGATCTTCTCGACAGTGGCCTCGCCGATCCCCCGGGACGGCACGTTGATGATGCGCCGCAGGGCGGATTCATCCTCCGGGTTGTGCACCACCCGGAGGTAGCCGACCAGGTCCTTGATCTCGGCGCGGTCGTGGAAGCGAGTGCCGCCGATCAGGGTGTAGGGCAGGGCGGCGCCGCGCAGGGCGTCTTCCAGCACCCGGGCCAGGGCGTTGACCCGGTAGCAGACGGCGAAGTCCCCCGGCTGCCGGCCCTCGTCCTGTATGTGCCGCCGCACCTTTGCGACCACGAACTCCGCCTCGCGGCGCTCGTCGGCGGCCTGGTAGACGGCAATGGCAGCGCCGCCCTTGCGGGTGGAAAATAAAGTCTTGTCGTGGCGCTTCTGGTTGCGCCGGATAAGGGCATTGGCGGCGTCCAGGATGAGCTGCGTCGAACGGTAGTTCTGCTCCAAGCGCACCACCGCAGCATCGGGCCAGTCGAAGGTGAAGCCGAGGATGAGGCGCACGTCCGCCCCACGCCAGCCGTAGATGGCCTGGTCGTCGTCGCCGACCGCCAAGATCTGCCGGGAGTTTGCGCAGAAGAGCTTGAGCAGCCGGTACTGCGCCTGGTTGACGTCCTGGAATTCGTCCACCAGCACGTGATCGAAGAGCCTGGCGAAGGTGGTCCGCGCCGCCGGGTGCTTCTGGCACAGAAGAATCGGCGCAAGAAGCAGGTCGCCGAAGTCCAGGGCGGAAAGGGCGCGCAGCCGCTGCTGGTACCGGGCGTAAAGGCCGGCGAAGACCGGGTCGTCTTTGACCAGGGCGTCGGGAGAAAGCCCCTGGTTCTTGGCCTGGTCGATGGCGCCGGAAAGGGCCCGGGGCTCGGCGTAGTGCGGCGGCAGTGCCACCCCCAAAAGCGCCTGGGCCAGGGCGTCTTGCTGTTCCGCGTCGTCGAGGATGGCGAAGTTGCGGCGGATGCCTATGGGCCCGCCGTGGCGCCGCAGGAGGCGCGCGCCGATGGAATGGAAGGTCCCGATCCACAAGGGGGCGACGTCTTTTTGCAGAAGCTGCGCCGCGCGCTCGCGCAGTTCGCCGGCCGCCTTGTTGGTGAAGGTGACGGCCAGGATGCGTCCCGGGGATACGCCGCGGCGCACCAGTTCGGCCAGTCTGTGGGTGATGACCCGAGTCTTGCCCGAACCGGCGCCGGCCAGGATCAGGAGCGGCCCTTTGGGGTGCTCCACCGCCTGGCGCTGCGGCGGGTTGAGGTGCGCGTAAAGGTCCAGGGGCGGGACGCCGTCCGACATGGAATGCAAGTGGAGCATACGCCCCGGCCCGAGACAAGGCGCGCCCTTTCATTGTCAGGGGCCAACCGGGAAGAAGCCGTTGAAATAGAATTGCCACATCCTGCCGAACGAGATGGCGCCAAAGAGGTTGACCCCCACGCCCACAAGGACCAGGGCGCGGAAGAGGCGGGTGTGGATGGCCCGAGGGCTGCCCAGGCAAAGGAGCAGGACCAGGAGCAACATGTAGTCCAAACTGAAGCGGAAGCCGAACTGGATGTAGCCGTCGTTCTGGTACAGGAAACTGAAGATGGCGATGGGCAGCACGCAGATCCACAGCACCCTGCGGGCGCCGGTGAGTTCGGGGCTGGCGGTGGTCTCGGGCCACAGAAGGTAGGCCAGGACGGGGGTGGTCAGGAACAGGGACAGGCCGTGGTAGCTTATCTGAAGATAGGGGGCGGTGCCCAGGAACTTGGGCAAAAGGGTGAAGGCGGCGGAAAGGTTGCGCGAGAGGTACTCGTAGTTGAAAAGGCCGTAGCGCTGGATGTTGTCGGCCTGCATGGTGGTCAGGTAGGAGTGGCCGAATTCCAAGAGGCTGTGGAAGCGGGCGTAGTTGTAGGCGAAGCCGGCGGAGCAAAGGAGGGTGAAGGGGATGGCGGCAAGGACCAGTGGGCGCAGGGCGGGGCGCAGGGTGGACAGACGCGGGAAGGAGAAGCGCCTTTCGGAAGAGGCCATGCGCAGGGCCTCGAAGAAGAGGAAGAGGCCGAAGAAGACCATCTGCGGCCGGGTCAGCATGAGCGCCCCAAGGCACAACCCGGCCAACATCGGCCGCCGGGCGGAGAAGGCGCAGAGCAGGAAAAGCCCGGCCAGCACCTGGGACACCAGATGGGCCGTGTACCACACCTGTCCCAGGACGGAGGAAAAGTAGAGGACCGAACCCACGGCGAACATGCCGGTCAGCCACAGATCGGTGGAGAGGCCGGTTCGCGGGTCGGTGGAGACGTTGGGGTCTTTTTTTGGGCCCTTTCCCATGGGGTCGTCGGGGGATGGGTGCAGGCCGAATTCCTCGGCAAGCCAGGTTCGCATCCGGCGCAGGACCAGGAAGCACAGCGCGGGGGCCAGGCCGGCGATGACGACGTTGAAGATCACGTCGTTGGTGCGGAAGCCGAAGAGCCACACCAGGGGCAGCATCAGCACCGCTGGCATGGGGGGGAAAGAGACGTAATATTTGCGCTCGCGGCTCTTTATCTCGCTGTCGGCGATGCTGCGGACTTTGCCGTCCAGGCTGCGGAAGCGTCCGGTGTTGAGGCGCTGGAACGCCCCGGCGACCTTCTTGCCGTCATGGAGCGTAAGGTATTCGACCTCGGCCCAATCGTTGGTGTGGGGCGGCGATCGGGCCAGGTCCAGACGGCGATGGAGCCAGCCGTCGGCCATCCAGATGAAGTGGGTGTCCCCCGACGGGGCGCGCAGGCGTCCGGCTGCAGTGCCAGCGTAGATGCCGACGCACACCAGATACAGACATGCGGCGATCTTGATGTCCCTTGTCATGGCCGGCGGTACAGGGTCACCAGGGGGACCCCCTCGAAGGTGAGCACGGCGTCCGGGCGGGTCGTGCCGTATGCATCCCAGATCCAGTACTCGTACTTGTTGAAGTGCATCTCGTGGATGACCAGCGCAAAGTCGGAGGCGCGCACGCCAGGCTCCTCCATGCCGGAGTCGCGGGGGTCGCGGCGCAGCAGGCCGTCCTTCATGCTCATCTGCAGGAGCGGCAGGTTGGCGTCATGCCAGTAGATGGAGGCATTGGGCGGCAGGTGGGCATTCAGATAAGGGAAGAGGCCGCGCACGGAGTAGCCCCAGAACTGGCGGTTCATGCCCAGGTCGGCGGCGC
>JBBRLA010000718.1:0-4171 GCA_038231615.1 Polyangia bacterium
CGCACCCTGGCCGAGACCGGCGACGCCACCGAGGCCGAGAAGGAGTACCGCGAGGCCCTGCGCCTGCGCGACAAGGACGCCGAGATCTCCTTCGCCCTGGGCGAACTGTTGACCGCCCAGGGCAAGGGCGGCGAGGCGCAGAAGCAGTACGAGGCCACCTTGCGCATGGACGACGGCTACGCCCCGGCGTGGTTCCGCATCGCCCAGGCCACCCTGGCCGCCGGCAACTTCGACCGCGCCGCCGCCGCCTTCCAGCGCGCCGCCAAGCTGGAGCCGCGCCTTTGCGCCGAAGCCAACCTGAATTTAGGTGAGGTCTACTACCGGCGCCACGACGGGCGCCGCGGCGATCTGCAAAAAGAGGTCGAGGCCTACCGGGAGGCCCTGCGCGCCCGCCCCGACTACGGCGAGGCCCGCGCCGAGCTGGCCTTCGCCCTGTACCGCGACAAGAAGTTCGACGATGCCCTGGTCGAGGTCCAGCGGGCGGTGAAGGACACCCCGGACCACGCCAAGGGACGCTATTATCTGGGCGTCATGCTGTACCGCCACGGCGACACGGATCCGGCCATGGCCGCCCTGCGCGAGGCCCTGCGCCTGTCCCCGGACATGGCCGAGGCCCACCTGGCGCTCGGGGAGATCTTGTGGCAGGCCAAGAAGGACGCCGCCGCCGCCCGCGTCTCCTTCGAGGCGGCGCTGCGCTCCCGGCCCGACTACGCCGACGCCAGGGAGGCGCTGCGCTCCCTGCCCGGGGACAAGGCGCCCCAGAGTGGCAAAAGCCCTGAAAAACCCTAGACCCATGCCCGGCATGCGCACCCAGCACGCCCGCACGCATGAAAGGAAGAGGCGAGCATCGTGATGAGACACCATTCGGGATGGACGCTGGCGCTGCTGCTGACCGCCGCCGGCTGCTCGAACAACGGCGGGGTGGACCTGCCGCCGGGGATGCCTCAGGCCCCCTGCGTCTGCGACACCGCTGCCGTTGCCGACGGCGGGACCTGCAAGATCGTGCCCTACACCAACCCCGAGATCTGCCCCGATCTCAGTCCCGTGCAGTTTTGCAGCCGCGACATCGGCTCGGCCACGCCCACCCCGGTGATCCTGTCCAACCGCGGGCTGACCGGCCTGGTCATCAGCAGCATCACCCTTATCGGCGATGACAACTGCGCCTTCGAGCCGCCCCTGCGCTCGAACAAGGAGGGGTCGATCATCGACTACATGCACCAGGACGTCATCCAGCTTACCTACCGCCCCAGGGCCATCGCCAACGACTATGCCATCCTGCGCATCGAGAGCAACGCCGAGAACTTCAAGCGCCTGGACATCGCCGTGTGCGGACAGGGGCTGAAGGCCGGTACCCAGGGCAACCCCGATGGGGGCGCCTGCCTCCCGTGCATCGCCCCCAAGTCGGACCAGCCCGCCTGCGGTGGCAAGCCGGACGGCGGAATGTGATCACGATCCGCGTCCAGCGCGACGCGCCTCTTTTGGAGTACCCCACGAACCAGCCAGCTGTCCTTTGGCCCCGGCCCCGGGCGGCACGGAGACTCCTTTGCTGCCTGCTGGCCTTGGCGTGCTGCGGCCCGCCGACGGTCGAGATGAAGCGGGTCACCCGTCCCACCGCCTCGCCACCTCGTTATACGCCGGTGCAGCAGGTCCAGCACCTGCAAGAGGTCCTGGCCGGGCTGGGCAGAAGCGAAAGCAGCACCCATGCCGCCGCCTACGCCCACCTGTGGCAGCAGGCCCGCGCCGGGGACCGCGGCTCCCGCACGGTCCAGCTGGTCTTCGGCCTGCGCGATGGACTCCGCGACGGCTGCGCCGACGACACCGACCGCAAGAGCTTCGGCCAGGAGCTGGATTTCATCCTTGGGCACCTCCAGCCCGCCAGTCCCGCCGAGTGGGTCTTCGCCGGGCCGACGGTGCTGCTGGCGCTCCACGCCGCCGGCCGCCAGGCAGAGCAGCCCAAACTGGCCGATCGGGTCGTCGAGGCGGGGCGCAGCGTGCTGGCGGGCGACCCGGCCCTGCTGGGGGAGTTTCTGGCCGACGTGACCCACGCTCTGCGCCTGGGTTGCCACCTGAAGAAGTCCCAGCCCCTTCAGGAAGAGGCCGTGGCGCTCTTGTTGACCCGCCCTGGGCCCGGCCGCTCCGACGCGGCGCTCCTGGCCCGACGCGACCTGGCGGTGCTACACTTTCTTTTCGGTGACGCCCAGGCGGCCCAGCGCGAGCTGACCCAGCTGCTCGCCGACATCCAGGCTCACCCTGGCGGGACCGGTCCCGGCGGCGACCCCCGAAAGGAGGTGGTGAGCGTCCTGCTTTCCTACCTGGTGGACACCCCCGAGTCCCGGGCCCCCGACCCGCCCGCTCCCCGGGAGACCGGGCCCGGCTGGCAATCCCTGCGCACCGTCCAGCAGGAAGCCTCCTGTCCCGAGGCCACCCCCGCCGACGTCCATCTGGTCCGCGTCCCGGTGCCGCCCTCGGCCTGCGCCCCCCCGGCGCCGGCAGTCGGGCCGGCAAAAGCGGAAGGAATTTCCCGCCCGCCCACGTAATTCGAAAGGCACGTTGTCGCTGCACTCACGGGCTGCTACGCTATCTTTACGCCCGGAGGCTTCGCTGAAATGGACTATCGCGCGTTTGAGCAGCGTCTACTGGACACGATATTTACCAGCGACGTCCAGCTGACCCCTGCCACCATCGCGTTTCTTTACAAGCTCTCAGTACAAGAGTCATCCGATCTGCTTCAGCAGGCGGCCGTTGCCGGCCTGTTGAACATCGAAAGCGACGACGACGGAAATCTCCTGTACACCTACCCCAACCGCACCAAGCTGCCCCGCGACGGCAGCCAGCCGACGGCCTCGAGCGCCGACACCCAGCGGGAAATGTCCGCCTATCGCCCGGAGCCGGCGGGGATCACGCAGCTTCACCGGCCGCCCCTTTCGCTGGTCCCGGATTACGACGGGGATCGCCACGGGTCCGCCCAGGCCGAGGCCCTGCCCGCCGACCTGTTCCATCCTCACCAGGCGCAGCAGATGGTCCGCTGCCCCTTCTGCCACGAGCAGATCGCCCCGGGGGCGAAAAAGTGCCGCTACTGCCACGAGTACCTGGACTATGCCCTGCGCGACATCCAGGCCATCCGAGGCCACGGCCACGGCCAGGGGATGAACCAGGTCAGCGTGGCCCTGCAACCGGCGACTCAAAGCCAGGCGCTGGCCCAGTGGACCGGCACCCAGTCCGCCCTGCTGAGCCTCTTCATGCCCGGTTTGGGCCAGATGTGCAGCGGCCGGGTCCCCTCGGGCATTTTGTGGATGATGTTCACCATCATGGGCTACTTCTGCCTGATCGTGCCCGGGTTCATCCTCCACATCCTCTGCATCATCAATGCCTCCCGGCAGCCGCGCCAAATTACCTGATCGTCCCCCTTACCCCCCCGGGTCCCGGCTGCTTTGTCCCAAAGAGCAGGTACGTGAACCCCGGCATGGCTCATGGCCTCCTCCGTAGGTGGCGTGATGGGTCTCGGCACCCCGCCGTAGCGCCCGCCCGGACGCACCCCCAGGGCCGAAAGCGCCGCCGTGGTCCCGGGCACATCATCGCTGGCCACCACCAGCCGCCAGTCCGGCAAAACCCCCTCCTCCAGCCGCCGGAAGAGCGCCGCCACCACCGGCCGCAGGTGCCGCGAAACATCGGGCGAATCCAGGCACAGCACGAGCAGGTCCGCTGGAGGCCCGGCCGGCCGCCGCCGCCCCTCCAGTACCTCCGCCAGCACTTCCCCCGCCCCCGGGATCACCACCCAGCGCCGCGATCCCCCCGGGTCCGCCACCGCCGCTCGCGGCACCACCACGCAGAACGTCTCGCTGGCGGCAAAGATCGCCTCCGCCTCCTCCGCGTCCCGTGCCGGCTGCGCCCCGCCCTCCTCCCGGGTCAGCGCCGGGCCGCTCTTCTTCGCCTCCGCCGGATGCGGGATGGCGTACCGATCGTCCGGAAGCGCCGCCGCCTTCCGCCGCAGGTAGCGCGCCACCGCCTCCACCGGTAGTGTCAGCCGCGCGGCGAGCTCCGCCGCGGCCTGCCAGGCGATCTCCGTGCCGCCGTACGTCTCCTCGATGGCCCGCGCCCGCTCCTCCTCGATTGCCTCCGCCTCCTCGACCAGATCGGCCCACGGTCGCCGCGGCTCGCCGCTTTCCCGGAA
>JBBRLA010000719.1:0-4169 GCA_038231615.1 Polyangia bacterium
CTCAAGTACAACCCCGACGTCACCCTGCGCTCCCGCGGCGTGATGGAGAAATGCACCTACTGCGTGCAGCGCATCCGCGGGGCGCAACGGGACGCCAAGCTGCAGGGGCACGACGCGGTGATGGATGGGGTCATCACCCCGGCCTGCGTGCAGGTGTGCCCCGCGGAGGCCATCGTATTCGGTGACATCACCGACCCGAACAGCCGCGTGTCCCGGATCAAGAAGAGCCAGCGCAACTACGAGATGCTCGCCGAGCTGGACGTCAAGCCGCGCACTTCCTATCTGGCGCGTATCCGCAACCTGAATCCGGAGCTTGCGAGCCATGAGTAGCGCCGTCATCGGCACAGCAAGCGTGCTCACGCCCGAGCCTTTGCTGGCGGGCAACCCCACCCTGCATGACATCACCGCCGCGATCTGCGGCCCGGTGGAGAACGAGGTCAGAAAAACCCCCATCGGCTGGATCATCGCCTTCGGCATCTCGCTGGCCTTGTTGGGGAACTTCCTTTTAACCGTAACCTATCTGCTCTACAAGGGCATTGGCATCTGGGGCAACAACAAGCCAGTCGGCTGGGCCTGGGACATCACCAACTTCGTGTGGTGGATCGGCATCGGCCACGCAGGCACCCTGATCTCGGCGATCTTGTTCTTGTTCCGCCAGAAGTGGCGCACGTCGATCAACCGCTTCGCTGAGGCGATGACTATCTTCGCCGTGATCTGCGCCTTGATCTTCCCGACCTTCCACACCGGGCGGCCATGGGTCATCTACTGGTGCCTGCCTCTACCCAACCAGATGGAGGCGTGGCCGCAGTTCCGCTCGCCGCTCCTGTGGGACGAGTTTGCCATCACGACCTACTTCACCGTGTCGCTGATGTTCTGGTTCGTTGGCCTGATCCCCGACCTGGCGACGCTGCGTGACCGGGCCAAGACCAAGGCCCGCGCCATGATCTATGGAGTGCTGGCGGTGGGCTGGCGCGGCTCGAACCGTCACTGGCAGCACTACGAGAAGGCCTACATCCTCCTGGCTGGCCTTTCGACGCCGCTGGTGCTCTCGGTACACTCGATCGTGTCCTTCGACTTCGCCACCTCGGTGATACCCGGCTGGCACACCACCATCTTCCCGCCCTACTTCGTCGCCGGCGCGGTGTTCTCGGGCTTCGGCTTGGTGATGACGCTGATGATCCTGGCGCGGCAGTTCTTCGGCTTCAAGCACTTGGTCACCATGCGGGTGCTGGAGAACATGAATAAGATCATGCTGGTGACCAGCAGTATGGTCGGCTACTCCTACGCGATGGAGTTCTTCATCGCCTGGTACGGCGGCAACGGCTACGAGCGCTTCGCCTTCATCAATCGCGCCTTCGGTCCCTACTGGTGGGCCTACTGGACCATGCTGAGCTGCAACGTCTTTTTGCCGCAGCTCTTCTGGATACGCAAGATTCGGCGGTCTATCGCGGCGATGTTCGTCCTGTCGATCTTTGTGAACATCGGCATGTGGTTCGAACGCTTCGTCATCATCGTGACGTCGCTGCACCGGGACTTCTTACCCTCATCCTGGGGCTACTTCCGCCCGACCTACTTCGACGTGTCGATGTATCTTGGGACTTTCGGCCTGTTCTTCACCTGCTTCCTGCTCTTCCTCCGCTTCTTGCCGATGATCGCCATCGCGGAGATCAAGGGCGTGTCGCCTTATGCCAATCCCCACGGGACCAAGGAGGCTGCCTGATGTCGTCGGTGGACACCACGCTGGCCCACGATGTGGACGCCAGCACGATCTTCGGGGCGGTGGCGGAGTATGCGAGCCCCCACGCACTGCTGGAAGCGGTGAAGGCGATCCGCGCGGCTGGCTTCACCGCCATCGATACCCACACCCCCTTCCCAATCCACGGCATGGACCGGGCGATGGGACTGCCTCAATCCAAGCTGCCCTGGCTGGTGCTGGCCGGGGGCCTGACCGGCACCGCCAGCGCCGTGCTGATGCAGGCCTGGATGAACGGCATTGACTATCCGGTGCGCGTCGGCGGCAAGCCCTTCTTCTCGTACCAGTCGTGGGTGCCCGTCGCCTTTGAGCTGACTGTGCTCCTGGCGTCGTTCTGCGCGGTGCTGGGCATGCTGGCCATGAATGGCTTGCCGCGCCTGTACCACCCGCTTTTCACCCACCCGCGCTTCGCCAGGGCCACCGACGACGGCTTCATCCTCTCTATCCAGGCCACCGACCCAAAGTGGGACGAGGCGCGGGTGCGCAAGGTGCTGGCCGAGGCCGGGGGCACCGAGATCGCGATCATCCATGACGATGCGGAGTCCGTCCATGGCTAAGTTGAGAGTCGGGCTGCTCCTGGCCCTTTGCGTCGGGGGTCCCTTTGCGGGCCTTGCCGGGTGCCGCGGAGGGACCTCCGGCGAGCCGCCGGTCCACCTGCAACGGAACATGTTTACCCAGGACAAGGGGCGGTCACAGCGGGAGAACGAGTTCTTCGAGGACCGGCGAACCATGCGTCCGGAGGTCGAGGGCACGGTGCCGGCCCACGCTCCCCTGGGGAACGACCGCTTCTACCAGGGCAAGGATGAAAACGGGCAGTTTGTCACTGAATTCCCGATGGCGGTGACCCCTGAACTGATGACCCGGGGGCAGCAGCGTTTCAACATCTTCTGCGCGCCGTGCCACGATCGCACCGGGTCGGGGCAGGGGATCGTCATCCAGCGGGCGGCGGGGCAGATCATCCGGCCGCCCTCATATCACGAGGACCGCATCCGGCAACTGCCGGTGGGGCAGCTTTTCGACACCATCACCCATGGCGTCCGCACGATGCCATCGTACTCTTACCAGGTCCCGATAGAGGACCGCTGGGCCATCGTCGCCTATGTCCGCGCCCTTCAGCGCAGCCAGGGCGCGACGCTGGCGGATGTTCCCCCGGAATTGCGGAGCAATTTGAAATGAGCGTCGCCCACAACGATCGCGAAGCGCCGCAGGCGCCGCGGTCCATCGATCGCCCGACCGAGATGGGGTCGCTCTACCTGAACAAGGACACGGCCAGCAGGTTGACCCTGGCCTTCGGCGCCGCCGGTCTTATCGGCCTGGGGCTCTCGGCAGTGGGGTTCCTGAGCGAGGGGACGCGTCCGCAGGCCCTCTTCTCGTACCTCACGGCCTACTTCTTCGTCATCACCCTGGCCCTGGGCGGGCTCTTCTTCGCGGTGTTACAGCACCTGGTGGGCGCTTACTGGAGCGTCACCGTGCGCCGCATCGCCGAGACCATGGGTTCGACGCTGCCGGTGATGGGGCTGCTCTTTTTGCCTATCGGCGTGTCCCTGGCCCTAGGCAGCTCGACGCTCTACCCGTGGGCCAGCCATGAGGTCCATAACCCTACGGTGCTGGCCAAGGCGGGCTACCTGAACGTGCCCTTCTTCCTGATCCGCGCCGCGATCTACCTGATTGTCTGGGGCGTGTTCGGGTCGATCTACTACCGGCGCTCCCTGGCCCTGGACCAGACCGGCGACCCGTTCATCCTGATCTCCCTACGCAAGCTGAGCCCCGTGGCCACCATCCTCTTCGCGCTGACCCTGACTTTCGCCGGCTTCGACTGGCTGATGTCGCTGAGCCCGACCTGGTACTCGACGATCTTCGGGGTGTACCTTTTCGCCGGGACGACGCTGAGTTCGATGTCGGTCATCGTGATCATCGCCCTTTTGCTGCGGCGGGCGGGCCTTTTGCGCAACGTAATCACCATCGAGCATTACCATGATCTGGGGAAGCTGATCTTCGGCTTCATCGTCTTCTGGACGTACATCGCCTTCTCACAGTTCTTCCTTATCTGGTATGCCAACATCCCAGAGGAGACCGAGTGGTTCCAGCGGCGCTGGGACGGCGGCTGGCCGGCGATTAGCCTGCTTTTGGTCTTCGGGCACTTCGCGATCCCCTTCTTCGTCACTATCTCCCGCAACGCCAAGCGGTCGCCGACGATCATGGCGGTGGCCGCGGTGATCTTGGTGGTGATGCACTACGTGGACATGTACTGGCTGGTGATGCCGCAGTTGCTTCCTGACGGGCCGGGTCTTAGCTGGCTGGATCTTTCTGCGCTCATCGGGCTGGGTGGCACCTTCCTGGCACTTCTGGTCAGGAAGCTGGGATCGGCGCCGCTGATCCCGGCCAAGGACCGTCCCTATATCGGCGGCTCGCAGAC
>JBBRLA010000720.1:0-4168 GCA_038231615.1 Polyangia bacterium
AGCTGAATGACCCCGAAGAGGCGGGGAACCCATGACAAAGGAGTGAAAATTCGACCGGCCGCGGGCCGAAGAATCAAACCCGCCCTGGGCCAGGGCCTTCTCGACCCCGAGCCACGGGGGAGCCGGAGCGAGCCCCAGGTACGCCCGATGGCTGGTCCAGGAGCTTTCGGCAGACGGGACGGGCGTGGCGTGGCACAGGGGGATTTTCGGGGGTTGGCAGGGAAAGTTGCTCGTTGCTCTTCGGTCGAAACTGAGAAATTGCGAACCGTCCCCTTCCTCCCGTTCCCATCCGTAATCGATATATTGCCTTCGCAGTTCCTTTCGCACGGTCCGTAGGTCTCCGCCGCACAACTCCGGCTCCCGGCGGCCCTCCCAGGAAAGAGCCGGGGCCCGCCCGACCTGGCGGGTCAGGCGGGCCCGCGGATGGGTCTACCTGGTCTACCGGGTCTGGGCGGGCCCGAGCAGTGCCTTGAGGCTGTCACCCACCTGCTGGGTAACCTCGGCTCGCGCCGCGATTCGTGCCTGCTGGCCCACGGCGGCGGTCACCTTCTGGCTGGTCGCGACCCGGGTCTTGTTGAGCTTCTTTTTCGTGTCTTGCGCCTGTTGGATCCCCGGCAGGAAGTAGGTGCCGAGCGGACCGGCCAGGGCCGCCAGGACGCCATTTGCCGGGAGCACGGCCTTGACCACGTTCCACACCTGGCGGGCGTCGGCGACGACCGCCTGGGAGAGGGGAACGATGATGCTATTGGCCTGGTTGGTGGCATCGGTCAGGACAAGCCGGAAGGCAAATGAGGAATTCAGCACCTTGCTGCGGGCTTCCAGCACCGGCCCATCCACCTTGGCATTGTACGCCTCGGCGAGGTTCATCCGGCGGATGGTGCCCGCGGCCGACCCCGCGGGGCACAGACCGGTCTGGGTGGGGACCGGATCGCCAGGCTTGCTGGCAGAAACCGCCTGGGCATCCTGTGGCGCGATGCAACCCTGGGTGGCGTTGATGATCTTGCCAACCCGATCGATCAGCAGGTTCGAGTCGATGATCGGGATCTCGCCGGACAGGTCGGTATGGAGCTGGGCGACAAAACCTTTCAGCGCCGACCAGGAATTCTTGTCGTGGACAACTTTCGCGCACAGCCCGGCCTGGGCCATCTCGTCGGCGGTCTGCTCGGCCTCCAACTCGGTCAGCTTGACCCCTTTGATCTGGCCGCCCTGGCCATCTGAATTTGGAACATACAAAGACATGGTCGCTCCTTGAGAATGTCGAAACGTGGAATCAGAACTCCACGGTTTGAAGTGTGGCGCCAGAAAATCGCCGTGCAAGGGCTTTCATAAGCCGCCCAGCGCAAATCAGCCGGGGACCGGGGTCACGTCCTCGGCGATCTGGTGGGGGGTCGAGCGCAGGCTGGACAGGAGATCGTCGGCGTCCTCGGTCAGGAAGGTCGAGCCCAGCTCCAGCCCGCGCAGCCAGGCAGCCTCGCCGTGGGCCACCGCCCGGCGGAACGCCAGCTGCCGTTCGTCCTCGGCTGCGCGCCGGCCCCGCTCGACGAAGATCTGGGACAGCAGCAGATCCAGGCGCCCTTCCTCGTCGTACTGCTCGGTGGCCCGGGCGTGTCGCGCCGCCGCCCTGGCGTGGCGCTCGGCGTCGTCGAGCCGCCCCGCCACAAGGGCAATGGTGGCGATGGTGCGCAGGGTCCGCGCCGCTCGAAAGGGGGGCGTCCTTGGTCCGAGCAGGAGCCGTGCCGCCTCGGCATGTTCTTCCGCCCGGCGGAGCTGGCCGGGTTCGGCGACGGCGGCCTCGTTTAGCAAGGCCGCGGCCATCCACTGCCCCTCACCGTCCGGCCCGACGTGGATCTGGATGAAGTGGTCCACGTCCTCCAGATACCCATCGGGCAGGCCCCCGGCGTCCCGCGACGCGGCGACGCGGCACACAAGGAGCCCGAAACGGGCCTGTCGCGCCGAGAGGAGCAGGCTGACCTCGCTTTCGACTTCCCCCGGGGCCGGGCCGGCAAAGGCCAGGCCGTCCCCCGGCGCGCCAGAAAACGAAAGCAGCCCCCCGGCAGTGTAAAGGCCGGTGGCGGCGATGGCGCGGACGTGCCTGCCGGCCACTTCGTCGGCGGTCTCGTAGACCAGGACGGCGCGGCGCAGGTCGCCGTGCAGAAAATACACCTCGGCCTCGTAGATCAGGGTGTGCACCGCCGCCGCCGGGGTGTCGATGCGCAGGTCCAGGAGCGTCCGCGCCTCCTCCAGCAGGCTGACGTCCCGGGGACGGCTGGCGTGGCTTTTGCGCAGCACCGCGGACAGAAGCTGGGCCCGCGCCTCGGCCCGCCACTCCGCCGGACAGTACCCGCCCTCGTCGCGCAGGAGCCTGCCAAGCCGCTCGCGCCCGAGGTCCAGGCGCCCAAGCCACAGGGCAAGTTCGCCGCAGAGCCCCAGGGTCTGGCAACGCAGAAGTCCCGCCGGCCCCTCTTCCGCGGCCATCCGCGCCGCCTCCGCCGCCACCTGCGCCTCGGCGATCTCCCCGCGGGAAAAATGCTCGCGCATCTCGGCCATGCGCACCTGCGCCCGCCACGCCGGCACATCCGCGCTCCGGGCCAGTTCCGCCGCCGCCAGCAGGTGCCCGCGCCGCTCCGCCGCCGCCGGGGCCCCCGCCGCCGCCAGGGTGGCCGCCGAGGTGGACAGCCGGTCCTCTTGCCCCGAGGACCGGTACAGTTGAGCGTCGTGCACCGCGCGCAGGTGCGCCGCCACCGGGTCCCTGCCAGGGAAGTCGTGGGCCAGTTGCGCCAGCGCCCCGTGCAAGCGCCTGCCGTTGTTGCGGGCCAGATCGGCCAGGGCGTCCAGCACGCCGCCGCCGGGCTGCCCGTGGCCCAAGGACAAACCCGAGGACGACGATGCGGGCAAAAGCGCCCCGCAAAGCTCCATCATCAGCTCGTCTGCCGAGAGGAGGCCGCCCCCGGGGGACACCACCAGCCGCACCCGCTCTCGCACGGCGGGCCCGCTGCCCAGGCGAAAGGTGATGAGGTCGGCCTGCGCCTCGTCGTGCACCACCCAGTAGAGCGGGCCCGACAGGTCGCCGCTCTTCAGCCAGCGCCGCAAGGCAAAGAGGATGCGCTCGTCTCCGCCGCCGTGGCCGCAAACGATGAGGGACGACTCGCGCAGGTGCTCGTGGAAGCTCTCGAAGAGGTCCGCGCTCTCGCCGGGACGGGCCCCACCGAAGCCACCCAGGTAGCCGGCGCCGCGCCCGTGCAGGTGGACGATCTGCGGCCCCGAGGGACACAGCTGCGGCCGATCGCCCGGCCCGTTGGCACCGCCCTGATCGCCAAACACCCGGGCCTGCTTGCGCTGCCAGAGCAGCGACTCCAACAAGAGATCGTCGAAATTCACCGTGAACACGGTGTGCGTCCGCGGCCCGCGGTCCTCGCCGAGGAACCGGCCGAGCAGAAGGTGGGCCAGGTTCGGGCCGCGGCACCGCGAAGACAGGAGCGCCGAAAGGAACGCCCGCCGCGCCTCGGGGGTCGGTGCCGCCAGGTCGAACACCGCCTGGTAGGTGGCATCCTCGTCCCGCCCCGGGGACAGCGCCGCCCGCTGCGCCGGGCCGGCCCGGTCGCGCAGCTCGGACAGGGCCCGCAAGAGTTCGTCCCTGAGCTGTGCCGCCTCGGTGTCGATCTCTTCGGGGACGCCTGGGGCGGGGGCGATGGCCGCACGCCGCGACACCGACCCGGAAAGGATCACCCCGCCGGGCTGAAACACGAAGGGCAGGACGTCCCTGGCGCGCTGGAAAAGCGAAACCAGGGGGGACTGCCGGGGACGGCTGCTTTCGGCGATCCCGGGCATCGCCTCGGGCCCTTGCGAGCCGGCCTGTCCGGGCTGGCCGCGACGCCGCTTCAGCCACGAGATCGCTAGGAGTTGCCAGACCTCGCTGGAAAGGGGCAGGCCGGCGCTGTGGCTGAATCCGGCGCCGATGAGCCAGGTAATGGGGCTTCTGCCGTGCGCGGCCAACTCCTCGGCCATCCGTTCCGGGCTGATGCGGGGGAGCGGACCGGCCTGGACCCGATCGTTTGGAGCAGATTCTCGTGTCATCGTCATGAGGTTCCCGCGGCAGCGGGCTCCTGTAAAGAGTACAATTTCCCATAAAGAGTACAATCACCCCTGAACATGCTGGAGTCTCGTCCTC
>JBBRLA010000721.1:0-4164 GCA_038231615.1 Polyangia bacterium
CGGGGCGGGCGAAGAACCGTCGGGTCGAGTTCCAGCTGATTTCCGGGACCCCGACCGCCACCGGGGCGGTGGCACCAGCGCCGGCCCCGGCTGCGGCACAGGCCGAGGCCAAGGCCAAGGCCAAGGGAGGACCGGTTCCCCTGGCGGCGCCGGCCCCTGCGACGGCACCGGCTCAGGCCAAGGCGACACCGGCTCCTGCCAAGGCGACACCGGCTCCTGCCAAGGCGACATCGGATGCTGAGACGGCCCCGACCCCTGCGGCACAGCCGGCCAAGGCGGGCCCGCCAGTCCCGCCCTTACGGTAAATCCAGGCCCGATCCTTCGCGACTTCGCGCCTTCGATCAATCCGGCAAGAATTGCGCACCCATCTTCCTGATCGCCCGGTCGATCTCGTTTGACCCGCCGCGCGGAGCGATCCATCCTCTTTGCTCAAGAAGATGCGTACGAACCGTTCCACAGGGCGCCCGGGATCGATGGAAGACGCGAGGGCTGCGGAAGGCGATCGGACGTACTCGGTGACGATCTTCGGCACCTTCGGTGACAATAATCGGCCGGGGCCCAGGCAAAAGCTGCGACCGCGGGGCCTAACCCCGCGAAGACATTGGAGCCCGTTCCAGCGCGGCGTGGGCACGGGGCTTGCTGGATTCAGGGACCATGGCGCAAGAACAAATCGCGGGCATGCTGCCCCTGACCTCGGCGGTCGTGGTGGCCGGCAGGGGTCGATCGGCGGGACTCGCGGGTTTTTTGCGCTTGCGTCCGGGGAAACTTCCCGAACTGGTGCTCGATCCACAGGAAGGGCCGGAACCGGGGGCTTCGAACCAGCCGAACGTGCTCTTTCCCCGGGCCGCCGAATCGGACTCCGCCAAGACGATGTTCGATCCCCCTTGGTTCACCCGCGTCCCCGGCCGCCTTGGCAGGGGCCGTTCTGCCGTCTCGGCCCGCACGCTGATCCAGAAGGAGCGCGAGCGCAAGACGACACCGCCCGAGATGCGGCCCAAACCCCTCCCTCTCCTCTCTCGAAATCGCCGGAGTCAGTCGATGAAAAAAGTATCCCTGGTGGCCCAGACCCGCTGGACCTTCTTCCTCAGCGCGCTGATGGTCACTTTGTCCTTCGCCCTCTCGATCACCTACTGGGTCACCCTGAAGTATCGCGCCGGCGCGATCTACGACACCATGACCTTGCCGGATTCCCCCGAGCCCGCCGTCGCCCCGGTCGCGGCCCTGCCGAAGCCGGCCCCTGCCGGCCCCGCCGCCGAACCCACCTCCCCTGCCCCGGCCGATCGCCCAGCCGCCGCTGACCCCACCAATTAAGTAATACGAGCAACGAATCTCGTCTGCCTTCAGCGGTCCCCTTCCAGATTGACGCAGACCCACACACAGATGCTCACCTCGACGGGGGTTGTCCTCATTACGAAATTCATCGGCTAACCTTGCGCGCCCAAAGCGGTTTCCATCTTCTATATTTCAGTCATAAAAAAGTACGGAACTTTACGAACTAACCGCTGTCTGTTTTCTTGACCGCGGCGCTTCGGCGCTTCGCGATCAGGAGGAGACCATGCCCAGCGGCGTCAGTGTTCCGTTGACGATTCAGGTGTTCAAGGGCCAGACCCTGGTCCGCACCGAGACGTTGACCCAGGACATCATCAAAATCGGAAAGCTCACATCTTCCCACCTGCAGCTCGATGACGAGTCGGTCAGCCGCATGCACGCGGTGATCGAGGTCTCCCCCGCCAAAGACGTAACGGTGGTGGACCTGGGTTCGACCAAGGGCACCTTCGTTAACGGCAACCGGGTCAACAAGGCCAAGCTATCCTCGGGAGACGAGGTTCTCATCGGCGATGTGCGCCTGGTGATTACCATGGACGAGGTGGCGGAGGTCACCGGGGCCATCGAGATCCCGGACGTAGTGCGCCCTATGACCGGGCCGCGCCCCACCTCGATGGGGCTGCCGCTGCCGCAGCAGGGCCCGCCGCCGATCGCCCCGCCGGTCGCGGTGCAGAAGATCGTAGAGCCCCCAGCGCCGATCGCCGCGCCGCCAGCCTACACCGCGCCGCCAGCCTACGCCGCGCCTGCCGCCGTGCCGTCGCCTTTCGCGCCGCGGCAGCCGGCCGCCTACGCGCCGCCCCCGCCGCCGGCCCAGGTGCCCCCCCACATCGCCGAGCAGGTCGAGATGCGCGACGGCTCCACCGCCGTGGAGGTCACCGCGATGTTCGAGGACGCGGTGCTGGAGGTGCGTCACCTTTCCAACCCGCAGGGCGGGCAGATCACCCCGGTCACCAAGGCCATCCTGGGCTCCGCCGCGGCGTCGCTTCTGGGCCTTTTCATTCTCTTTGTCGTGAGCTATGCGCAGGTGGCGGCGCTGAGCGCCAGGCGGGAGGCGTGGGACCTGGCGGGCAAGGCGTACGGGGACTTCGTCATGCCGCGGGATGGCGCGGGCCGCGACGTGGCCGGCGCGACGCTGCTCATCTATGGGGTGGGGGCACTCGTGCTGGGGCTCTTCCGTCTGGTGGAGGAGCGAAGGGAGAACCAGTTCTCCATCGGGCCGGGCCGTGGCGTGACCTTCCACGCCCCGGGCGAGGGCCTGCCGGTCGAGAACTTCCCCCTGGTGCGCTCCACCGGCAGCGATTACGAGTTCCTCTTCTCGGCCAACATGAGCGGCGACGTCGAGGTGGGCGGCAGGAGCCACTCGCTCTCGGAGATCTCCGCCTCGGGACAGGCGCGGCCGACCAGTTCGCCCGCCGGCGCGTTCGCCATGGCGGTGCCCCAGGGGGCGCGGATCAACCTGCGCTACGGGGACAACACCTTCAACATCAACTCGGTGCCGCGCCCGCGGCGCTACCCGGTGCCCTTGGCCATCGACTGGGGCACCCAGAGCTACACCGGCGGGGTGTTCGGCGCGGTGGCGCTCTTCCTCTTGCTCATCTTCTCGGTGCCGCCGGACCCCAGGTCGCTCTCGCTGGACGCCTTCATGAATGATCAGCGGATGGCGAAGTTCCTGGTGAAGCCGGAGGAGCAGAAGCAGGACGAGATCCCGGACTGGCTGAAGAAGAACAAGGAGAACGACGGCGGGCAGCGGGCGAAGGAAAAAGAAGGCAAGATGGGGAAGAAAGACACCGAGAAGCAGAAGAACCTGTTCGCTCTCAAGGGGCCCAAGGAGAACGTCGACCCGGCGCTGGCCAAGGCAATGGCGGCGGACGCGGCGAAGAACGCGGGCGTCCTGGGCATCCTGAACGCGGCGAAGACGCCGGGGATGGCCTCGATCTTCGGCCGCGACTCGGCCCTGGGGAACCAGGCAGACGACGTACTCGGCGGTCTGGTGGGAACGCAGGTGGGCGAGGCGTTCGGCGGCGGCAGCTTCGGGCTCGTTGGCACCGACCGCGGCGGCGGCGGCACGGGCGATGCGACCATCGGGATGGGCAACCTGGGCACCATCGGCCGGGGCAGCGGCAATCCCGGCGGCGGGAAGTACGGCAAGGGGGTCGGAAACCTGGGCGGCCACAAGACCGTGGCGCCGGACGTGGTGCCGGGGACCGCGGAGGTCAAGGGGTCGCTGGACAAGGAGCTGATCCGGCGCATCATCCGGCGGCACATCAACGAGGTGAAGTTCTGCTACGAGAAGGAGTTGACCAAGAACACGGCGCTGCAGGGCCGCGTGATGGTGCAGTTCACCATCGCGGCGACGGGCGGGGTGATCAGCAGCATCGTGCAGTCCTCGACCATGGGCAACCCGAACGTCGAGCAGTGCATCGCCGGCGCGGTGCGTCGCTGGGAGTTCCCCAAGCCGCAGGGCGGGATCGTAGTCGTCTCCTATCCCTTCGTCCTCAAAGCTGCCGAATAAGCTCCAAAATGCTCGATCGTGCCACCTCTACGCCGGATGCCACTCAGGCAGTACACAGGATTCTCCTGAGCTCGTCTTGGAGCAGCGAGCAGGCCCCAATTTTGGCATCGTCCATAACTTTTCGACGCTTCCAGTGGTTTACTTACCGTTCACCTTCTTGATTCTCACCTGACGTATCCAGTACGCGCCTTTTCCTCAACGCTCACGACCAGGGCTTTTGGCCCAAGCCGCTTGAGGTGGTTTGGAGCCTGGCCCTGTAGCCCGACTCCGAAGGGCCTTTTCCTTCATCTCTCCTGCAGTTGCGCACTGTTGTGCTCGTGGCGCAA
>JBBRLA010000722.1:0-4155 GCA_038231615.1 Polyangia bacterium
CGACAGCTTCGTGATTTTGGACGAAGCGCAGAACACCACCAGCGAGCAGATGAAGATGTTCCTGACGCGGCTGGGGTATGACTCCAAGGCGGTGATCACGGGGGACACGACGCAGGTGGATTTGCCGCCCAGGACGCAGAGCGGCCTGCTGGAGGCGCAGCGGCTGCTTTTGGGGATTCCGGGGATCGAGTTCTGCTTCTTCTCGGACGTGGACGTGGTGCGGCACCCACTGGTGGCGGCGATCATCAGGGCCTACGATCGCGAGTCGGTGCGCCGCGAGGCGGAGCGCAAGGCCCGGCAGACAGCGCGCGACCCCGAGGGGCCGAAGTAACAGAAGCACCTGGCCGGGCAGCTTTTGGCGTACGTCTCCCCCACGGCTTCGCATGCGCTCAGCCGCGGGAGGTGCCCCCACGCTTCCTCGGTCACGTACAGTAGTACGCTCCCTCGGTCGCTGTGGGCGTGCGCCAAAATCTGCTCCGGCCAGGTGCTTCTTCCTGAATTTCTGAAATGACTTTTCATCAACTGACGCTACTCTGTATCGCTTCGACTCGAGAGCCGGAAGAAAAAGTCCGCGACGACCCCGAAGTCGGAAAAGCTGCCGGAAAAAAGCCAACATCACTTGCCCGAAATGACGCCCGAGGAACCCATGAAGCTGCTGATTGTCGTTCTGATCTTCTGTCTTTCGCTCCGGCCCCTTGTGGCCCATGCCGCGGAGTCACCGCCTGCAGGCAAACCCACCGCCGAGTCGCGGATGCGCCCCCTCAGCGGGACCGTGGGGAGCATCGACCGCGGTGAGCAGCCGCTGCCGCTTTATCTGGACCGCCTGGAAGCGGCGCTCTTCCTGGAGCAGGCCCACGGCACTGCCGGGCCCTACGTGGTGTCGATCGTCAACAGCCTGGAGGCCATGGACGACAAGGACCGTGCCGGCCGGGGCGACCGGTTGCTGCTGGATGCATATGTGATGTTGGCCGGCTACTCCGGGCCGCAGGCCGGGCGGCTGGCGGAACTGTATGTGGCGGCGCTCTCGCAGCTCCTTGGGGTGGCACAGGACGAGCTGGAGGTCACGGCGGAACTTTCGCTAAAACTTGGGCAGATCGGCGCCTATTCGGTTGCCGCCGCCCCCTCGCGGATCGCGCAGCTCAAGGCGACCGACCGAGGCCTGGTGGAAGTGCAACTCCTGCTCGCGCGCGGGCGCTACCCCGAGGCGGTGAAGGCGGCGCAGGGGTTGCTGAAGCAGGCGCCCACCAAGGTGATTCGCACCTTCGCCGTGGGGGCGCAGGTCCTTTCGGGGAATGAGGCCGCCGGGAAGGACCTCTACGCCATCGAACGGGACGGCGGGGCGTCGGGGGCGCTGGCGTCGTCGTTTCTGCGCCGGGCGGCGCGGGAGGGGCTGGCGCTGCGGATCTACCAAGGGCTGGGGCAGGGCCTCGGCGGGACGGGTGTGCCGGCGGCGATGCGCAAGGCGGCGGCGGGGTGGCGGCGCCAGGGCAAGGGGAAGCCCGGGATTGCCACCGACCAGCCCCTGCGGGATGCCTGCGGGCTGCTCTTGAAGAGCGCCGATGACGTGGGGAAGCTGCCGAAGCAGGCCGTGGATTGCGCGTACTTCCTGTCCGAGGGGCCGGGGAGCACCTGGGCGGCGCGGGAGCTGCCGGGGGCGGGGCCTGGGCCAGGGGGCGAACGGGTGACGCTGGTGAACCTGGCGCGGGCGCTGGGGACCCTGCTCGGGCTGCCGGGGAAGCCCCCCGCGCGGGAGTCCAAGGACCGCACCGAGGCGCTGGAGCAGGTGACGCGCCTGGTGCCGCAGAGCGGCCTCTCGCCGGAGGATGCGGGGGCGGTGGTGCTGGTGGCTCAGGTGGCGGCGGCCGGGCAGACCGGGGTGCCGGCGTACCTGTACCCGGCGGTGGACAAGTACTTGCGGGAGCAGGCGTGCACGCCGCTTTTGCTGCCGCTTTTGTTGGGCCGGAGCGGGGCCGACGGGGCGAAGCAGAAGGCGGCGCTCAGCCAGGCGCTCTCGCGCTGCGTCGGGCGGGTAGATCGGGGCGAGCGGGGCGACGACGCGCTGGTCGGGCTGGCGCTGGCGCTGCTGAACCTTTACCCCGGGGCGGAGGCGGCGTGGAATGCGCTAAAGGACATGGGCCCGCGGTACGGGAAGGTGCCCGGACAGGCCCGCTTCGCCCTGGCCCTGGCGGACGGAGAGGCGCTGCGGCTCTTCCAGAGCCCGGCCCCACCCTCGGCCACGCAACTTCTGGCGTTGCAGCGGCGCTACGAGGAGGCCAGCGCGGCCCTTCTGCCCTGGGACGGGGCGGACACCAAGGGCCGGGCGGAGGCGCAGATCGCCACGCTGCTCTTGCGGCGCCACCAGCTCGGGCAGGCCGGGGCAGGGCAGGGGCTCGCTGCTTCATCCGGGGCTGCCTTGCTGGCGGAGGCGTCCTCGCACCTGCGTTTCGCGCAGCTCCTGGCGTCGCCCATCGAGACCGCACTGGTGCAGGGAATGGAGATCTACGCCGCGCGGGAGATCCGGCTGGAGATGAAGGCCACCGTGGCGGCGCCGTCGGTGGACCTGGGCAAGATGCCGGCGGGGGTGGGGCGGCGGTATCTTTCGTGCGAGCTGGCTCGGACGGCTCGGGCGGCGAAGGACGACGCGGCGTATGGCAAGTATGCGCCGGGGGCGGCAGGGGGGCCGCTGCCGGAGGTGGTGGCAGCAGACCGGCCGCGGCTCTTGCCTTCGCTGGGGATCGACGGCCGGCTGCGGGTGGTATCCCGAGGCAGCGACAGCGTCGCGGTGCTGCCCCGGTGCGTGCTGAACTGAAAACCGGGGCCGCCGATAGCCTCACCCGGCCTTACCCTCCGGGGATCGGGCCACCGGTGCGTGCTGAACTGAAAACCGGGGCCTCCGACGTGCAGCGGACGGTTCGGGTTAGCCGCTCTTGGGCGGCTTCTTGGCGCCGCCCTTGCCGGCCCCGCCGCGCTTGATTGTCACCTTGGTGATCTTCACCTCCTGGTCCGGCTTGTCGCTGCCGTTGCGGGGAACGGCGGCGATCTTCTTCACCAGGGCCGCGTCCTGGCACTCGCCGAAGATCTGGTAGTGGCCGCGGGGTGTGTCGTTGAGAAAGGGTGTCGCTCCCTCGGTGATGAAGAACTGCGAACCGGCGGTGTTGGGGCCGCGGTTGGCCATGGCCAGCATCCCACCCTTGCTGAAGTCGTGGGGGACATTCTTCTCGTCGGCGATGGTGTAGCCCGGCTCGCCGGTGCCGTTGCCCAGGACGTCGCCGCCCTGGATCATGAAGCCGGGGATGACGCGGTGGAAGTTCAGGCCGTCGTAGAACGACCGCTTGATCCACTCGCTGCCCTTGGGGTCCTTGAAGGGCCGCAGGCCGCGGGCCAGGCCGACGAAGTTGGCGACGGTCAGGGGGGCCTCCTTGTCGAACAGTTCGCAGTTGAAGCTGCCCATGGACGTGTCGATGACGGCAGTCAGCTTGCCGCTGCCTGCAAGGCCCTTGGTGGCTTCCTCCAGGGTGAACTTGCCTGCGGTGGGGTCATCGGCGGCCAGGGCGGCGCCAGACGAAGAGGTGAGCAGGGCGAGGAGGGCAGGCACAATGAGACGAGTCCGCATCCGATTCTCCTTGGTGGTTGGTCAAAAGGTGCTGCGATCGGTGCGGGAGTGTAGGCCAAGCGGGGCGAAAGCGGCAATATACAGGTGTGCGACGACTACTTGCGGACGATGATCCTGGCGTCCGCGCGGCCTTCGATCTGCCCGAGGATCAGGTCGACCTTGGCGCTCTCGTCCACGCAGGCCATCACGCCGTCGACGTAGACGATGGTCTGGCCGGGGAGGGCGGCGCTGTTGCTGACCTCGATCCGCGGGTGCAGCAGGGAGGCGTCGCAGCGGGGCATGCCGCTGGTGATCAGGGCGGCGGCGTTGCTGCCGGTCGCGTCGGTGCCCATGCCGCAGCCTTGAGACAAAACCGCGGCTGTCATGAGCCCGGCCTGGAGCAACGCCGAGACGGCGACCTTGATCGATCGCGAAGCGCCGGAGGCGCCGCGGTTCATCGATCGCGAAGCGCCGGAGGCGCCGCGGTTCATCGATCGCGAAGCGCCGGAGGCGCCGCGGTTCATCGATCGCGAAGCGCCGGAGGCGCCGCGGTTCATCGATCG
>JBBRLA010000723.1:0-4146 GCA_038231615.1 Polyangia bacterium
GCCCCTCGCCCTGCGACAGATCACCCTCAACTAGGATGTGGCGAAGTCGGGCGGAGCATTCTCCCGCCGTTTTCGCCATGGGCTGGGTCGTGTTGTCCATGGAGCGGCTCCTGTCAGGCGGGCTGCCGGTGTTGTGGAGCTTGCCGGTGCAACCGAGCAGCACAACCAAGATGAGTCTTGTAGCGCGCATGTTCAATGTTTCGGTATGAGGATTTGTTGACCATCGTAGAGCTTGTTCCAGTCGCTGACATGGTTGTTGGCCTTCTTGAGGGCGTCCTCGGTCACGCCATGCTGCTGCGCGATGATCGTCAGGTTGTCGCTGGGCACGCAGGAATGATAGCTGACCCCCGGGACCTTGGCCGTCCCCTTCTTCAAGTTATCCGTTGGGCCGAGCCCGTTGGCCGATCGGATCGTGGCCTCGTCCACGAAGGTCTTGTCCGCCACCAGCGAGACCGGGAAGTCGTCGACCACCACGTCATAGGTATCCGCGGCGGCGGCCATCTTGTCGGTCCACTTGCCGAGACCCAGCAGTTCCACATGGCCCAGGAAGTACGCGGCCACGAAGTTGGCTTCCCCGTTCGTGCCCATCTTCTTGATGAACGCATCGACGTCTTTCCACTCATCATAGCGGTTCAGGGGCGGGATGACCTCGGATCGGTAGGGGTATTTCTTGCCCTCGACCCTCTCGCGCAGGGCGTCGTCGCCCGGGATCTTGGCGGCCACATCGGGCCACAGCTTGGTGACCAGCCAATCGTCGCCGCCTTCGGACAGAACCTGGTTTTTTTGGCCCTGCCCCTCGGCGCGACGGAAGTTGGCGTGGACGCAGGCGTGGATATACTCGTGGATGAGCGTTTGAAAGGACGCCCAATAGCCCTGCCGCAGGTGCACGTCTTTGAGCGTGGGATCCGCCTTGGCCTGGGCCTCCAACTTGGGGTCTTTCCATCGTTTGAGCTGAATGTAGACGGTGTTGTCCCAGGGGTGTTCCTCACCCGGCCACATGCGCTGGATTTCGACCAGCTTCTTGTAGTTGTCCACGTTGCTCATGAACGACTTGATGAAGTCCTGCCTGGCCTTAACATCGGCGGCCCGGGTCGGATCGTGGGTATCGGGGTTGAGGTTGTGGGCCTTGGCCACCGGCTTTCCACCGCTCGCTTGCCGCATCGCGTACTCGATGAGGCCGGCGACCATGTCGTCCTTGCCGGCCTTGGGCAGTGGATCGATGGTCTCTTCCTGCTGGTGCAGCACCCCGGCGCTGCTGACATCGAAGGCGGGGTCCGAGGTGGCGGTATCCGCATCCGGGGCGGCGCCCTTGATATACGCGCCCCACTTGTCGTTGACTGCGTTCTGGGCGGCTTTGCCGGTCTTGCGCACCTGGGGCATGTCCAGCTGCTGGACGTCCTTGCCCCCTTTGTCGAGCGCCGAATAATTGTTGTAGCTGTCGTTGGTCCAGGTCTGGATGGCGGCGCGCATGTCCTTGTCAAAGTCCTTGGGGATGAAGGGCTTGGACGCGGTAGTGGCAGTGCTGTGGGTGGGGTCGAGGAGGGTGTCGATCTCACCCTTTTGCGTGGCATCCGGCGCCTGGGTGCCGGCCATGAGATCCTTGGACCCGCTGGCGGCGGACGGGGTCGGTTTGGGCGCAGGGGCCTTGGCGCCGTCGCAGCGCTGCAGCTGCAAGGGGCTGCGCAGGGCCGGTGCGACGCGGCCGGCGATGCGGCCGACCGCGCTGCGACCGCCGGCGTAGAGGCGTGTCAGCACGGATTCGGCAGCCTGGTCGGCCTCGACCTCGTGCGCTTCATCTCCCAGCGCGGATGCATCTTTCTTGCGCAAGGCCGCACCCTCGGCGGGGGCGCCCCGCTGTTGCACCACGTGGGCCAGCTCATGGGCCAGCAGCGCATCGCCCGTGGGGCTGCCGGGCTGGTACAGGCCCGGGGCAAAGGCCACATGCTCGCCGACGGTAAAGGCGCGCGCGCCCAGCGAACTCGCCCGCGCGCCGGCATCGGCGTCGGTGTGGACCCGCACATCGGCAAAATCGTGCCCAAACGCATCGCCCATGCGCGCGGAGGTGCCGGGGTCAAGCGCAGTGCCGGCGCCCAGTTCGGCGCGCATCCGGGCCGGGCTTCCCGGTTCGCCCGGGGTGGCGCCGGGCGCGGCCTGGGTCTGGACCACCCCGTCTTTCGACGGCGCGGCGGCTGCGGTGGCCGCGGCAGGTGGAGGGACCGCGGCCCCGGAGACCCCGGCGGCCGTCAGTTCGGCGGAGACGTCCTCGCCGCTGCGCCAGCGAACGATCCCGGCGCGCAGTCGGGCGCAGATGGGGGCGATATAGTCGATGGCGCTGCGAGGCGACGCCACGCCGGAGTAGCGCCGGGCCATCTTGTCGATCGAGGCGGCATCGGTGTTGGCGTGCTCGGCGAACCAGCGTTCGATATACGGGCAGCCTGCTGCCGACCAGATCGGATCCAGGGCGGCGGTCGCGGCTTCGGTGACGGCCTGCTTGAGCTGGGCCAGGAACTCGCCCCGGCGCAACTGCCCGGGCTGGGGGGCGCCGGAGTCCTCGGCAAGCATCGTCCCCGCATCGCCCTTGCCTTGATCGGGCTGAGCGTCCGGCGCCGCGGATCCGTCCGCCTTGCGTTGGACCGTGAGCCCCTCGGTACTCCGGCTGAGGGTCACCGGAGCTTTTGGCCGGTCCGAGTGGATGCCGTAGTGATCGAGGTAGCCGGGGGGCAGGGAGCGCGCTGGCCCCTGGCCCCTGGCGGCGCCCTGCTTGGTGGAGGAGATGCCATAGTGTTGCAAGTAGCCGGCGGGCAGCGCAGCGGAGCCGGTGCCGACGCGCTCCTCTGTCGAGGATTCGTCGCTTTCCGCCGCTCTCCTCGCGGGGGCAAGACCGACGGGCTTGTGCTCGGGCATATTGATCCTCAACGAACCCGCCGCGCGGGAACGAGGCATAGTATCCTCTTCCACCTGCGGCGTGGTCAAGGCGCGATCGCATGCGAAAAACATCTCGAAATGACGAAGCTCACATGCTCGACTCATGCGCCCGCCTGCATCTGGGAAATCGGCTGAACAGCTACGCCGCCTGCGGCGTGATCGGGGTGGTCGTCGGGGCGGTGGTCGTGACGGTGCTGGCAGGGGTAAGCGTGATCGGGATCACCGCGGAGGCGGCGATCCTGGCCGTGGTGGTGCCGCAGCTCTCGTTTCTGCTGGCGCTGACCGTGGCGCGGGTGGTAACCGGGCGGGAGCGCATTGTGATGTACGAGATGCTTCTGGCCGCGCTTTGGGGGACCGCTGCCGCGCTGGCGCTGGTGGGAGCGCGGGTGGGGTCGGGGGTGGATCTGGCGGCGGTGGGGATCATGGCGTTCCTGTTGTGCGGGCGACTCGGGTGCCTGCGCGTGGGTTGTTGCCATGGGCGTCCGCATCGCCGCGGCATTGTGTATGGTCCGGCGCACGCCGAGGCCGGGTTTGCGCCCTATCTGGTCGGGGTCAGGCTGTACCCGGTGCAGCTCCTTGAATCGGGTGGCTTATTACTCGTCATTTCGTTTGCCTGCGTGGTGGCGGTGCGTCCGCACCAGCCCGGAGAGCTGACCGCGCTGTCGCTGGGTCTGTACGGCGTGCTGCGCTTCGGCCTGGAGTTGACGCGCGGTGATGCGGCTCGCTGGCAGGTGTTGGGGTTATCGGAGGCGCAGGTGTTCGCGCTGGTGATCTCGTGGGTGCTGGCCGCTGCGGCGTCGCGGGCCGGCTGGATGTGGCCCTTGTGGTATCTGGCCGCGGCGGTGGCGCTGACTGCGGCGTCGCTCGGGATCGTGGTGGTGGTGCGACGATATCCGCGGGGGCCGTTTGCGCTGTCCCAGGCGTGGCGGCTGGCCGATCTGGCCGAGGCGCTCGGTCGCATGGCTGCCGCGCGGACGGACGGCATCGCCGTGGTGGAGTCGTCGGGTGGGCTGCGGCTATCGGGCGATCTGGACCAGGGTCTGGTTACCCTCTCGGCGCTTGATCTGGACGCGCGGGGAGTGCGCGTTCTCGCCCGGCAGGTCGCTGCATTGACTCACCGCCCGATCCGGGAGATCCGCGCCGGGCAAACAGGCAATTTATTTCACATGATCCTCAAGGACCGCATCGGTCCATGCTAAAGCGCCTGCTGGTGTAGCCACC
>JBBRLA010000724.1:0-4141 GCA_038231615.1 Polyangia bacterium
CGGCCCAGGATGTCCTTGCTGCGGTGCTGGGCGCTGCCCAGACCGATGGTGCCGATGAGGTCGATGATCTCGCCGAGGCGATGCTTGTCCAGCGCCGGGCGGGCGTAGTCCTTGGGCAGGACGCCCTTGAGCCGGGGGTTGTCGCGCTCGATGGCCACCATGGCATCGTCGACGACCTTGCCAATGGTGGGCTGCTTGGCGCTGCCTTGCAGGTGCGCCCAGCGGGCCTCCCTGGGCACCCAGAACACGTTCTCCGCCTTGTACTCGTCGGCATCTTCGGGGTCGGAGCCGGCGTAGTCGCCCAGGCCGGCGACCAGCTTCCCGTGCATCTCCTCGAACGCATCGGAGATGTACTTGAGGAAGATCAGGCCGAGGACGACGTGCTTGTACTCGGCCGCGTCCATGTTGTTGCGCAGCTTGTCGGCGGTCAGCCAGAGCTTGGCTTCAAAACCGAGGTCGCCTCCCTGGGCGTTCTCGCCGGCTCGCTTGCCTGCTGGTTCCTTCGCTGTCTTCTTGGGCTCGGTTGGCTTCTCCGGCGGGACATCGACAAAGGGGAGCTTCAGACTGCCCTGGTCCGCGGAGGCGCCGAGGATGCGTGCGACGATCGGGGCCTTCTCCTTGCCGTGGTCTTCGAGCCCGAGGGCGCGGCAGATCTCCTTGAGCCGGTCCCGCGCGTAGCCGCCGAGGACATCGGGTAGCGACACCTTGCGGGAATGCGCCGCCGCCTCGATCAGGGGGTCCCGCGCCCGACGATCGCTCACTTCCAGTTCACAGGAGGCCGCGATGTCTTGCAGTTCCTTCAGACTGAGAATCTCCAGAACCCGTCGTTTCGTTGCCATGGCTTCCTTTTGAGGGCCATCGTACCTCAGTCGCCTGACCTGAGGGGACCGGCCAGTATGGGAGGGCGGTTGTAAGCACCCGCATCCGGCTGCCCAGGGACAATCGACAAAAAAACACCGCGCCTGATTCGCCACCCATTGATCTCTTCTATTAGATGATCTAAGTAAGGCCCATGTCGTCCCCCACTCCCGCTGATCGCCTGCCCGCGCACTGTCACGGGCTATTCATCACGAGGGCCGGCCGTGACAACGGCCCTCACCAGGCGAAAGGAACCTCTCATGAGCATGCCGCAAAACCCTCCACCCGGCGGGACGACGCCCAAGGTCCATCACTCCGGCGCGGCCGTCACCAGCCTTCCTGCTGACGGCAACCCCCTGGCCGACACCTTCATCCCGTCGGACTACAACAACCCCGCCATCAATGACTTCATGACTGGGCACCTGCCCCTCCATATCATTTATGACGGCGACCAGCCGCGGGCCGCGCCCCTGGAGCCGCCGCCCCAGCCCACGCCGCCGATCACCGCCGAGCAGGCGGCCAAGCGAGCGGGAGACCAGGTCGCCGCCGGCCTGACCACCCAGCCCGAGACCTTCTGGTCCGGCATCAACGGCGCGGTGCGGCTGCGCTTTCTGATGGATGGCGTGGAGACCAAGGCCGTCAAGATCGACTTGCCCTTCAACTCGACCCAGATCTGCGACGGGGGGCTGGCGATGATCAAGACCATCCAGAGCGCGGGCAAGAAGGCCGAGTTCCTGCAAGTGGACCCGCTCGCGGTCGGCAAAGACATCGCCCTGATCCTGCGCATCCGCGGCGCCCTGGAGCAGGTCGACTGGATCAAGGAGGTCCTGTTGGCCAACGAGAGCGTGGTGCTGGGCCGGGTCGCCGATGCCGTGGATCAGGGCCTGCGGGTCGGGGCCTCGGTCATCGCTGCCGACGGGGACATGTCGGTGATGCTGCGGCAGGCGACGGCCATCCGCAAGGTGCCGTCCGCCATCGCGCAGGCCACCCGCACCGCCAACGCTCGCCAGCGCGAGGACGTGCGCAAGCAGGAGGCCGCCCGCCTGGTCGCTTCGACCACGCCCGCCACGCCGACGCTGCCAGCCCCCGCAGAAGGCGACAAGACCAAGCAATAGAACTCGCAATTTCCCCTGGCGCATCCCTTTGCGGCGGTCATACTTCCTTAGAAGATGACCCCGCGCTTCCCCTTTTTAGACCCCTACCGCTATGACGATCCTCGCGAGCTGGAGGTCGTCCTGTGCGCCCAGCTCTTCGACGACGCCCGCCTACAACTCCGTCACTTTTTGGGCCACATCTCCCGCCGCCCCAAGGACTGGCACGAGGGGTTGAATCCCGACACCCTGGCCGCGGTGCGGCGCCGCGTGGAGGATGCGCTTCTGACCTGCAAGCACATCCTCAAAGCCCACGAGAAGAGCTTCCTGCACGCCGAGCAGCTCCGCACCCTGCGCTTCCAGGAGCAGACCCAGACGGAGACCTTCCTGACCGACTTCACCGCTCGCCAGATCTACATGGGCAGCGATGAGGTCCCTCTGTATCATTCCCACCTCGGCTGGATCGACGACTCGATGGCCAAGCCGGTGTCCCTGGCCCGCGACACCGGCCGCCTGATCCTGGTGGCCGGCTCCCAGGGCGGCGGCAAGACCGTGCTCTCCACCGTCATCGGCGAGGTCTCCCAGGAGGCCCAACCCCCCATGACCTCGGCCGAGATCCTGCCGAGCGCCTTTGTCTTCATGCATATCGAGGAGCAGGATCGTCTGCCGCAACTTTTGGATGGGTTGAAGAAGAACCCCAAGCCGGCTGACCTGGATCTATTAATGAAGCGGCTGGGCGTCTCGGGCAAGGGCATCGAGCGTCTGCGCATGGTGGTGCCCAGGACCCTATTGCCCGAACTGATGCCGCGGCTCCTGCCCTATCAGGACCTGGGCCTGGAGGTGATGGAGCTGAAGGTCCAGCTCGCGCAGTTGGGGCAGCCGGGGCTGGAGGGGGCGCTGGGGGGCGACACGGATGTGCGTTATGTGCAAAGAATGCTCGATGAGATGCAGGATCAGGGCAAGGATCTGGAGATCGGGCGGATGCGCCGCTTCGTGGACCACGCCAAGGATTTGAACTCGACGATGAAGCTGGCGGCGCACACGAAGTTGAACTGGCTGGCCGAGATCGCCAGCCCGCCGGGGGGGCCGGGGATGTGGGACCTGTTCGGGCCGGGGGTGGGGACGGTGGTGTACCTGGGCGGGCCCTATGTCAGCCAGCGGCGGGTGCTGCCGATCCTGGTGGGGCTCTTGCATGGGATCATGATCCCCAGCGCGGAGCATGGGGAGTTTCAGCGCATCATCGTGGTGGACGAGGTCAACTTGTTGGAGAAGCTGGACGCGGCGTGGGACGCCTTCACCCGCGCCGGGCGCATGGTGCGGCACAAGGGCTCGACGTTGATGCTGATGGGACAGGATCTCAACTGCGTGCCCGATGATCTGTTCAACCTGGCGGAGCTGGTGTTTGTCTTTATGTTGCGCAACCCCAAGGTCTGGGAGTACATCCGCGACCGGGTGGGCTCGCTGCACGGCCGACGCTTTACCGAAGTGGCGGGGCTGCAAATCGCCGAGGCCATCGTGGGCATGAGCCGCTCGACGGACCCGCGGCTGCGGCAGGCCTCTGCCAAGATGAAGGTCCGCCCGCCGCTGTGCCAGCACGGAGGGTTCTCGCGCTCGATGGTGTAGTGCTGGAGTGGACGCAGATCGGCTGGCGGTCACATCGCGGACTTCCAGCAGGTCAAGCGTCTATGTAGGAAAATGTCGCCAATAAACCACACTGTCGGGTAGGCATTTCAGTCGAACGGCCAGCCTTCAAATCGTGCCCTGCGTATCCGCGCCAGCATGGCGGAGGCCGCCCAAGACGAACTGCCCTCCATGCAAGAGACCCTGCCTTGCTATCGGTCCCGGAATGAGGGAATCGACGAGTCGGCCTTTCGGGGGACGTGATATCTTGCAATAGATGGATGCCGCCCCCTTTCGCCTACCGCCGACATCGCCGGATCTGCTGAAGGGCGAGACCCGTCCCTATTTCCTGTGGTGGACAGACCTGAGGGTGAGCCAGTTCCGGGACATGCTCCGATCGAATGACCTGGATGTCAGGGCGTACTGGATGGGCGCGCTCCTGCGCGAAGCCAACACGCGGGATGTCTGGCTCTTCGTCAGCCCGGCGGAGATCCGCCAACTTTGGCCGCAGCTCATGCGGTACCTGGGCAAGAGTCGCGCCATGTGGGCTTATTTGCTGGGCCTGGCGGTAC
>JBBRLA010000725.1:0-4137 GCA_038231615.1 Polyangia bacterium
GATCACCTATGAGTGGGACAAGAAGTCCTTTCTGGACCCCAAGGCGCAAAAGCAGATGGCCGAGGCCCAGGCGTCTATCAACGGCCAGTGCTCGGGGATGTACGACCGCATCGAGGGCATCTGCCGTGCCGGTGAGAGCGGCAAGAAACGGGTGACCAAGACCATCAAGAAGATCGTCTTCCGCTGGGGCGGCAAGGGCAAGCAGGTCTTTGCGCTCAAGGGCGGCACGGTGACCTACGTGGTGGACTTCCAGTCGGTCAATGTCTCCGATGCCATGGACGTCTGGCTCAAGAAGAACCTCTGACGACAGCTTCTTTTTCGGGTGCGATACAGACGGGCGCGTGTGGGTTCTACGAGCGCCTGAGGAGACACACATGAGCGCGTCAGCGGCTCGGATTGCCGTCGCGCAGAAAGCGGGCCGCTGACATGGCGGCGACGCAGAAGTGGCGGTAGCGCAGGCAAAGGACAGGTTCTCCCAGCGGTTCCAGCACGAACTGCTCGGTGCTGAGGCCCTTTTTCCCCGGGGCGAAGGTCACCACCAGCGGGATGATCGGCACAACTCGCACATGTCCTCCCCACAACTCGCACATGTCCCCTCCCACAACTCGCACATGTCCTCCCCACCACTCGCACATGTCCTCCCCACCACTTTGCGCATCCAAACACCTCCTTTGCGCATCCCTTGACTTGTCTTGGGTGGCGCTTACCTCCTTGCCCATGTACATGAAGCGAGATCCGAACAATCCTGACACCCAGCGCCGGGGTTTCATCATGGCGTTCCTGCGGGTGGCCCGGTCCGCCGCCGAGACACTGCCTTTTCTGGACCTTCTCCCCGGGGAGGGGCCGCTCCTGAGCCACTATATGGTGGGCGACACCCGCTCGCTGGTCTTCCTTCTGGTCCACGCGCTGCGGCTCGACCCCGATCTCTTCCCCGGCGCAGAGCGCCTGGCCGACAGGCTTTGCGGACACCAGGAACGGGCGCTCCTGTGGCTGGAGGTGATCCACACCCTGGAGTCCTGGCTCCATCGGGCACAGAACAGCTACGTCAAGGAGCAGGCCGCGGCGGTCAAGCCGGTGATTGCGCTGGTGCAGCGGGTGGTCGCCGAGGAGCAGCTCTGGCGAGAGGGCCTTTCCGAAGACGACTGGGATCACCCAGAGTGGGTGCAGAAGGAGCTTTTGCCGCGCATGTACCGCAACCAGGCGCTCATCCCGCTCTGCGAGGCCCTCGAAAAGCGCCGCGCTCTGTATGGCACGCGGAAACCCGCCGCCTCTGCCGATGCGATCCAAAACGGACCCAAGAAGAAGCACGACGGCAAGGGCAGCTTCGTGCGCAAAAACGTGCTCGTGTGTAGCGCGACACCTTCGTGTAGTACCGGTCCATCATGTAGCGCACCATCTGCGCATACGCGTCGGTGATCCCTTCCTCGATGCGGAACGAGTCATAGTTCACCACCACCGCCACCTTGCGCCCGATGGCCCGACACTCGCTTTCCACCGCCTGACGCACCGCCTCGATGTCCCGGGCGTTGCGCACCTCCATCCCCTCGAAGTTCAGGAACAGGAGGTTCCGCTCCTTGTCGTAGGCGATCCCCGGCGCCACCTCGGCGACGATCGGCGCGTCCCATCGGACAGGAACAGTCTGTAGCGCCACCGCCCCGACGGAAGTTGCTCTACTGCTCCGCTGCCGTGCCTTCGTCTCGCCGCCGCCGTCGTCATCGTTTCTTCGTCCTCGCGAGGCCCATTCGTTGAAGCGTGTTCAGGGACTTGGCTTTTTGAATGTCGGTGACCTCGCCGGCAGGCTTAGTTAGATGCTTTGTTGCCGTCGCCATCCCCTGGTTCTAGGCACGGCAGGGGAGAATGCCAGGGGGAGGGGGAAACGATTAGCCGAGCAAGATGCGGAGCGCCGCTGCTGTCCTGGTTCGATGCAGTGCGGCCAGGCAGGCAGGGCTCAGCGCCGGATCCTGCATCAGCCGGTCGACGAACGACTCCGAGTCGGGGTGGAGCGCCGCGCTCCAGATGCGGAAGGCCCGCTTCCAGCCGTGTTTGCCAATGAGCGCATGAATCTGCGCGGTGGCGTCCTGCGCCCAGGTCACGAGTTTGGGGGCGAGGGCGCTGTCGAGGATGCCGGAGATGAGCACCCTCTCCAGGTTGTGCTCATCGGTGGGCAGGCCGTCGAAAGCCACATCCGATGGGGTGCGCCAGGGGGCCGGCAGCACCGTGACGTCTCGCCTGTTGATGCGGAAGCTCAGGCGCCCATCGGTCGAGGTCAGCTCTCCCGCCCGTCGCGACTTCAGGGCGCTCTCCTTGAAGTCGCTCTTGAAAAAGGCAAACTCCTTCGCCTCCGAATCACCGTCCGGGTCGAAGCACACCGCCACCATGTCCGGCCGCTCCGACGCCGATCCTTCCGAGAGAAGGACTGCCCGTTCCGTCAACTTGGACTTTCCCACGACGGACTCGACATGAAGGAGGACGTCCTTGTGCTCGAAGCGCAGGGACGACAGAGAAAGGGGCACGCCCTTGATCCCCTTGACCTCTATCGCCCCTTCCGCTCGCAGCAGCGCCCGCAGGGCGGCGAGATCGTCCTTGCCTTCGCAGACCATGATCCGGTTCAGCCTGGCCGCCATGGTCAGAGCCTCAGGTCGTGGCTCAACTCCACCACTCGTTGATAGGCGTCGAGACCGGAGATGACCACGGGGTCGAGCACCCCTTCGTGCAACGAGAGACCGACCACCGCGACCTTGTCCGGCTCCGCTTCAAACTCGCGCAGGACAGCCGCGATGAACTCCAGGCTGTGCGTGCTGAAGAAGACCTGCGTCCCATCGGCCACGGCGTGGCGAATGAGTTGGGTGAGAGCGGCGAAGAGGGCCGGGTGGGCGAATGCCTCGGGCTCGTCCATGGCGGCCACGCCTGCGCCCTTCACTTCCGCCAGCGCGGCGGCAAGGAGAAGCGCGCGACGAAAGCCATCCCCCGCGTATGCCACGGGGTAGCCCCTCCGGGGATGGTTCTGGAACATGAATGGTTCGTCGCGATCGCCCACGGCGATGCTCTCGATGGATTGCAGATCGGGACGCAGCACTCGGAGGTAGCCGAGGAAGTCGTCGTACCAGGGAGAGAGCTTGATCGCGGCCAGCGCGTCTCGTAGGGCGCTGGAGGACCGGACGGCGCTGAAGCGGCGCAACGCCCCCGCCGGTCGGTCGACGAAGCCAGTCTGAAGGGTGAACGGCAGAAAGGGCGCGGCGCCGGTGTCCGAAGTGATTGAACCGTCTTCATCGATAGCGATCTGTCCTACCCCATCCTGGACCTCCGGGTCGCCTTCCACGAGTTCGGACAAGTTCCAGTCGATCCGCAAATAATTTGCCGGTCGAGTCAGCTTCGACGAAGAAAAATAGGGACGATCTTCTCCCCCGAACCGGTCGAGGCCGGCGATCACGCTTGCGCCCTTTTTGGCATCGAACCAGTAGCGCATCCCCTCGATTCCGAGCCACTCCCGGCAGGCCAGCGCAGCGAAGGCGGCCCTGGCCGACGGGCCGCCGCAGGCAACCCCCACGGCTTCGAGCAACGTGGACTTTCCGCAGCCATTCGGCCCAACAAGGATGGTCAGCGGAGCGAGTCCCTCCAGCTTGCCTCGTGAGAGGCCACGTAGTCCCTGGATCTCAAGAGTGGTAATCATGACGACTATACCTTCGTAGCACATCGCCGCGTTGTACAGGGGCCATGTGTGCTTCTTTCTCGGATCGCCGGGCCTCGCAACCAGGCGCCGGCCTTCGTGCTGATCGCCGAGCCGCCGATTCCGCTGCCCGAGTAAGGCCGCGCTTTGGTGTAGTGGCAGCGGCCCGAGCTTGCGCGGGTAATACCGTCGCTGGCGAGGGTCGCTCCCCGCTGCTCCTTCAGTACCCGCGGACGTTCGGGACGTCCGCCCCCTATTCCTCCGCCACGAAGTCCCGCGCCTCTTGCGAATTATCAAAGATGTGCGGCGCCACCCCCCGCGAAAGAAGCGCGTCCCCCAGCTTCATGCGCAAAAACGTGCTCGTCGTGTAGCGCGACACCTTCGTGTAGTACCGGTCCATCATGTAGCGCACCATCTGCGCATACGCGTCGGTGATCCCTTCCTCGATGCGGAACGAGTCATAGTTCACC
>JBBRLA010000726.1:0-4133 GCA_038231615.1 Polyangia bacterium
CACCCGCGAGAAGCTGGATCGGGCCACCGCCGGCATGATCGTGATGGCGGTGGGCCTGAAGGACTCGGCCACCGGGGACACCCTGTGCAGTCCGCAGGCGCCCATCGTGCTGGAGCGCATCGACACCTACGAGCCGGTGATCTCCCAGGCGGTGGAGGCCAATACCACCGCCGACGCCGAGAAGATGCAGGCGGCGCTGGCCAAGATGGTCGATGAGGACCCGACCTTCCGGGTGCGCGACGACCCGGAGACCGGGCAGACCCTGGTGTCGGGGATGGGCGAGCTGCACCTGGAGATCATCCGCGACCGCCTGGAGCGGGAGTACAATGTGGCGGTGCGCATGGGCCGGCCGCAGGTGGTGTACCACGAGACGGTGGTGGGCCCCGGCGAGGCGACTCACGTATTCGAGCGCAACACCGAAGACGAGACCCTTTTCGGGCAGGCCACGGTGCGGGTGTTGCCGCGGCCCCGGGGCAGCGGGTCCCTGGTGCGGGTGGCGGTGCCGCCGCCGCTGGCAGACATGGCCCCGCCGCTGCAACGCGCCATGGCCGGGTGCGTGGAGGCGGCGCTTATCGGCCTGCGCGAGGCGATGAGTTCCGGCCCCGGCGGCAACAAGCTGGAGGACGTGGAGGCGGTGCTGGTGGGCGTTGAACCGCGGCTGGAGGTGGCCTCGGACGTGGGCTGGCGCATTGCCGGGTCGCGGGCCCTCATCAAGGCCTGCCAGGCGGCGGGGACGGCGCTTCTGGAGCCGATCATGCAGCTGGAGGTGGTAGTGCCCGACGAGTTTGTCGGGGACGTGCTGGGCGATCTGAACCAGCGGCGCTCGCAGATCCTGGACGTGGGAATGCGCGGGAACAAGCGCAACATTTTGGCCCAGTTGCCGCTGCGCTCGCTTTTCGGCTACTCGACGGCAGTACGCTCGGCGACCCAGGGCCGGGCCAACTTCTTCATGACCTTCGCCAAGTACGATTCCTGGTCCTGACCCGAAGAATTCGCTTGACTTCCAGATCGGCCGTCTGCCGGAAGCACAGCCGTCCATTCACGGACGAGGGCCTTTGCCTCGCTGACATCGGCTGGACGTCGAGCATCTGATCAACCTCTTCAATGAAGGTCTCAGCTCATCGACAATGGATCGACCCGCCGGATGCCCTCTTCTTGAAGCAGGTCGAAGTGCTGGTCCGCGCTGATGATGGTGGTCAGCCCATGGTTCAGCATGGTCGCCGCATGGACAGCATCTCGCACAGAGAGGGCGCTCTTCCGATCGAGGAGGTCACAGGCCCGGACCATCTCGACCTGCCGTACTGGCAACAGGTCGGCGAAGAGGGACACGACTCGACGCGCCAGGGCGATGCCGTCCTGCCGGCGCTGTCGGCGATCCAGCACATAGATGATCTCCTGGACCACCTCCGTGCTCGTATTCCCCACCAGCCTGCCGTCGGCGAGTTGCCTCAGGACACGGACGCAGGGCTCCTTCTGCGGATGTGGTGCGCCGGCGGCGTAGAGGAAAATGTTGGTGTCAAGGAAGACAGCCATCGTGGGCCTTGCCGATCTCCAACTCCGTGGCGGACCAGTCTTCGGTGGGCAGCCCCATCGAGAAGATCTCTTCGACGATCTGCTGGCGCCTTTGAGGGGTATTGAAGAATCGCTCGCTGACCGCCTCCCGGATGAGTTCAGCGACAGAGACACCCTGCTGCTTGGCAATCTCCTCCAAGCGGTCGTATTCCTCAGGCTCCATCAAGACCTGTGCGCGCTTGGTCCGGGCCATGTCTGCTCCGCGAGTCGTAGTATACACATACATATACTCTACCGGGTGAGACCGGGCAAGAGATGCGGTGGAGAACGTGCCGATGAAGGTTATCAGGGATACTACCTCTTTGACCCCACGACCATCGTGCCCTACGCGCGTCCTCTGGAAGCGGCGGACCTCAACCTCGCCTGGGCCGGGCTCAGCCTCAGCCAGGCGATGCACGACCTGGACCCGGCCGGGTACCCACGATACCTCACGGTTCTGAAAGACAAAGGGTTGGCGTAGATAGGCCGAGGTGCAATGGTGGCACCCCGAAGACCGTCCCCATCCCAGCTTTTCTTTCTCCGAAGAAGCATGCTAGCTTTTCTTCGTGATTCCCCTGGATACTGATCCCGTCTCGCATCAGGTCCAGATTCAGGTCTATCGGCGCCTGGGCGCCGAGGCACGCCTCCTCCGGGCCATCGAGATGTGCGACGATGCCCGCTCGATCACCAAGGCCGGAATCCGTGCTCGCCACCCCGACTACGGTGATCGCGAGGTAGACCTCGCCCTCTTCCGCCTTCTCCTTGGGGACCCTCTCTACCAGGCCGCCTATCGGGGGCGTCCGCTGCTCGACCCTTGAGCGCCGGCGTCGAATTCCTCGACCAAGCGAGCATTCCCTCAATGGTGGCCGGGTCGTTCGCGAGCACTTATCACGGCGTTCCTCGGACCACGAACGACATTGACATCGTCATCGCTCCGACAGCACAAACGCTAACCAGAGTCGCGTGGATCATGGATCAAACGAATCGGGCGACGTAACCAGCGATGAGGAAGGTCCGTTCGCTGAACTCCTCGAAGGTCGCGACGGCGTTTCGCTATCCCACACCGGCAGGACGAGTCCCGGCGACGCCGATCGGAAGCAAGTACGACTCTTGGTTCTGACCCGAAGAATTCGCTTGACTTCCAGATCGGCGCATATTAAGTGTCACCACCTTGGACCCAATGACCGACACCGCCGCTGATTTGAAGATGCCGACTGACCGGGACCTCCCTGGGTGTAAAACCACCCATAAGGAGAAACCCCGTGAGAGAGAGATCAGGACCGACAGTCGGAAAAATAGACCCCCTTCCAGCAAGCGGTGAGACCCCGCGCCGAAGGTGCGCTCGATGAGCGCAGCGGGAATCGACCAGGGCACAGCCAGCCCGGATGAAGAACTGGATCAGGCCCGGGCCCGGTTCGTGGCCTTCCAGGGGGTGCGGGAAGGGACCGTCGAGCAGGGCGAGCAGATCGTGCGGCTGCGCCAGCAGCAGAGTGCCAAGGAATTCCACAGCCTGCAAGAGCCGGCGCGGGCGGCCCTGACGCTCTTTGTCAGCGGGTTGCTGGAACAGACCCCGTACCGGACGCCGGAAGGCTTCCTGGCGACCTATTTCCCCCTGGAGAAGCCGGCGTTGCTGCAGATGCACTTGCAGGTCGCCGGCCACCTGCCCAGGCACCTGAGCTATCCCGGTGCCGCCAACCTGAAGATGCTCGCCAGGGTCGCCCAGGTCGGCGAGGTGGCGGCAGACGAAGGGGTGGTGGACCCGGGATGCACATTGGAGGCGCTGTCCTCACTGGCCATCGGCGGTGGGGTCCGGGGGGCGATGACCCGGGCGATAGCGGTGGCCGTAGCGGCCTTCCGGGACAAGCAGCCCGACAAGGAGGCATGCCGGCGGGCGCTGCGGGCCTTCAACGAGCAAGTCCCCAAAGACAGCCGGGATGCCCGGCTGCTCGCGGTCGTGCAGGAGATGTTCCACCAGCAGATGGAGCAGATGAAGGCCCTGGTGCAGGCCGCCGTGGGGGAGCAGAGCAGCCAGGAAGAACGGCGCACGTGGGTCCGCCCCGCGCAACCCGATGCGCCGCCGGACGAGGGCGCCTCCGAGAAACTGGACCTGCGCAACAAGAAGGAAGAGGCACCGGCCACCGGCGCGAAGCCCGGGACCGCCGAAAAGTTGATCTTCGACGACGAGCCGGCCTTTGACATTGTCGACGAGCCGGCCTTTGACATTGTCGACGAGCCGGGTCTTGATGACGAGCCGGCCTTTGACATTGTCGACGAGCCGGCCTCTGACATTGTCGACGAGCCGGGTCTTGATGACGAGCCGGGTCTTGATGACGAGCCAGTCTCCGACATCGTCAGCAACTCGCCCGGTACCGAGGCCCCGGCGGCCGACAAGCCGTCCTCCGACATCGTCGGCGACTCACCCGGTACCGAAATCCCGGCCGACGAGCCGGTCGGGCCCATCGCCGCCAAAAAGCCGTTCCGCAGGACGCCCTTCCAGCAGTTGGTGCCGGTGGCCCACCCCACCTACGACAGTGAACCCACCCAGGGGGAACGCAGCCTGTGCGGTGCCATCACCGCCCTGG
>JBBRLA010000727.1:0-4116 GCA_038231615.1 Polyangia bacterium
CCGAATCTGGAGTCGGCGTTGATGTGATCGTTGATGCTGATGCTGACGGAGAAGCCGGTTCGTCAGGGTCACGGTGCGCCAGCGGCTACTTCGGCGCCAGCGTGCGTCAGCGTCAGCCCCGACTTTCGGGAACCGCGCCCTGGCAGACCCGCATGCATTGCTATTATGATAAAATCCATGGCCACGTCACGCGCGATCGCCCTCCTGATCCTGCTGGGGCCGCCCTCCGTGGGCTGCAAGGCGGATTTCGTCGACGAGCGCCCTCTCTCCGAGCGCGGCTCGCCGAGCGCTTTCGCCGGCCCCTCGGACCTTCGCGGGGCGGACCTGTACGGGGTCCCTTTCGGCATTTTTGCCGACGGGCATTTCGGCGGCCGGGCGGGCCACCTGGCAGTCGGTGATGCCGCCCTGTTCCGGGGCGATGACGGCCACGTCGAGCTGCGTTTCAGCGATCTTTTCGAGGTCAGCCAGGTCCCCGGCCCGGTCGTGGTGCTCACCTCGCAGGAGAGCCTGGGCACCACGATCGACGCCACCCGAAGCGATCTGGCGCTCGGGCCGCTCACCGCATACTCGGGCCAGCAGTCCTACCCGGTTGGCGATCCGGGCGAGCGGCGCTATGCTTTTGTATACTGCCTGTCCTACGGCTTGGAGGTGGCCCGCGCGCAGATGGTAGACGCCCGGTGAAGGGCTTTTGGCTTCTCCTTCTGACGCTCGCGATGATTTGGCCCGTGCCCGCCGCCGCCGGCCCCTTCCAGCGCGACCAGGGCCACTTCTATGTCGGCGTCAGCTACTACCGCATCGCCACCGACTCTTTGTATGCCCCCGACTTCCAGGTCGTGCCAATCCTGCCCTACGATCAGCAGGTGGCCTCCCTTTACGGCGAGGTGGGCCTCATCACCCGCTGGCTTACTGCCACCGTGGACGGCACCCTCTACCGACGCAACCACATCCAGGGACAAGGCTACACCCAGGGCATGGGCGACTGGCGCTTCGGTCTGTGGACTGGCCTGTTGACCCACCCGGTGCACCTTTCCTTCGGGGTCATCGTGGGCGCACCCACAGGGGACCCCCACCCGAGCGCCGGTCCGGGGGCCGACCCGAACGCTCAGCTCATCGCCAACTCCCTGCCCACCGGCGATGGCGAGTGGGACGTGGAGGGATGCCTGTCCCTGGGTGCCTCCTTCGGCGGCGTCCCCGGCTGGCCGCTCTTGCACTCCCTGATCGTCGAGACCGGCTACTTTCTGCACACCGGCTACGCCGACGCCTTCGCCTATCGCGTGCAACTTGGGATGAAGCTCCCATGGCGATTCATCGATCGCTTCTGGTTCAGCATCCACCTTTCCGCCCTTCAGTCCTTCGCCAGCCAGGAAGAGGCCGCCCGCGACGCCACCGGCCTCGGGCCCGGGGTCTCCTACACGGTCCTCGGCGGCGAGGTGTTTGGGCGCATCTGGCACGGGCTGGGTGCCAGCCTTGGGGCGGACACGGCCCGTCAAGGTCGTTCGGTGGCCGCCGGCACCCAGATCAAGGCCGGCCTCAGTTATGAGTGGTAGAATTCATTGAACGCCAGTTTGCATCAATTGTTAGCCTGGGACTTCCAGGGGAGCGCCGGCACTGGTCTTTTTGCGTCGTCTGGGGATGCGGAAGAACGACGCGGGCAGGCGCAGGAAGCCGGGGGCGCGGCGTTCCTTCACCGCTGCGTGGCGTTTGCGCACCCCCCCGCGCACGGCTTGGAGCAGCGGCAGATCGGGGATGTCCACCGGGGTCGGCTCCGCCAGGTCGTCGATCCCGGCGGCGTCACAGAAGACGGCCTCGGCCTCGGGGGAGAAGTCGTTGGCCTGGAAATATTCGTAGCCCAGGGTGCCCAGGTGGGCCATGCGCCGCTCCGCCGCGGCGAAGAAGTCGCGGAAGTCGAAGACCTCGTTCTCGTAGTAGCGCTGGCGCATCACCTCGGTGCTGGTGCGCTTGCTGTTGCGCGCCGCCGCGGGGACGCTGACCAGAAGGCCGAACTGCTTGAAGTTGCGCACCCACCGGGCCCACCGCCGGGTCGAGGGCGCCCCGCCGTAGGCCCCGGAGAAGGCATCGGTCATGAAGCGCAGGATTGCCGGCTCGACCCGCGAGGACAGGGCCCCACCCAGCTTGGTCACCCGTGTGCGTTCAGCGAAGGCCGGCGTCCCCAGAAGATCCTCGCCGAAGCGTTCCAGGTGGAAGAACAGGGCGTGGTACTTCTCGGTGATGCGGTGGTGGCTGCTCTCGTGGCCGCCGTGCTTGGTCGTGTCCCTGCGGGCGCAGTAGTTCACCAGGGGGTGCAAGGCCAGATCCAGGCCACAGTGAGACAAAAGGCCCCCACACAGGGCCAGGCGCTCGTCATCGGTCAGGCCCTCGGTTTGCCGGGCGGCGCGGATGTAGGAGGCGACTAGGCGGTCGGGGCGCACCGAGTGGACCCGGTAGCCCCATGGCTCGTTGAGCGCGGGGGCGCCCAGCCCATAGCGCACCGCCTCGAAGAGCATGGGGGCGTAATAGTAAGGCAAATCGTGAAAAATGGAACCCAGGCGGGTGTAGCCGGGCTCGGCGGCGCAAGCGCGACGCAGGCGCAGGGGGACCCCGCTGTTGTGCTGGACAAGGTCCCCGAAGGTCAGATGGAGCTGAGGCGCAGGCATGCGCGAATTCTAGCGCGTTCTCGCCGAGAGCAAGGGCAGGATCAGGGAAAAATCTTCACGGCATGACGAATGTCCCGACGGTCGGACCTCATCGGGCCCCCATCTTCAGCACGACCACCTTCACCGTATCCAGGAGGATGGACAAGTCAAAGACCAGGGAGATGTTTTTCTGATAGTATAGATCATACTTCAACCGCTCCTTGGCCTCATCCGTGGTGGTCGCCGCCCCGAAGCGCACCTGTCCCAGGCTGGTGATGCCCGGCTTGATGGCGTGGCGCTGATCATAGAAGGGCACCGTCCGGCGCAGTTCCTCGACGGAGTAGAGGACCTCGGGGCGGGGCCCCACCAGGCTCATATTGGAGAGCAGTACGTTGATGAACTGTGGGATCTCATCGATGCGGTGCAGGCGGATGAAGCGCCCCACGCGGGTGATGCGATCGTCGTTCTTCTCGGTCAGCCGCTGCGGTTCGTCGGGCGCCTGCACCCGCATCGAGCGGAACTTGTAAATGGTGAAGAGCCGCCCGCCCTTGCCCACCCGGAGCTGCCGGTACAAGATCGGCCCGGGGCTGTCGAGTTTGATGAAAAGGGCGGTCAAGAGCAGGATCGGTGCCGAGAGCAGGAGGGCCAGGACGCTGACGGTCACATCGAGGCCGCGCTTGGTAGCGGCACCGATGCGGGTTTGCTGAAAGCCGGGGTCGAAGACGATGGCCGAGGGGGTCAAAAGTTCCACCGGGAGGCAGTGGAGCAGCATCTCGGTGAACTGCTGCATCGACCACACCGGGGTGCCGTGCAGCTTCACGTTCATGAGGAGCCGCATCGCCGCGTCGGTGCCGCGGCGTTCGTCGGGGGCGAAGACCACGTCGTCGATGCGCTGCCGGCGCACCACCTCGCCCACGTCGGCGAAGCCGCCGTGCACCGGCCGCCCCCGCAGCGTCGCCCCCACCACCGGGCTGTCCAGGGAAAGCCAGCCGGCCAGGTCGAAGCCGGCCCCGGCGTGCTTCATCGTCTCACGGCCCAGCCACTGCCCCATGCGCCCGGTGCCCATGACCAGCACCCGCCGGCGCCACGGACCGGCCTTGAGGAACTCCTCGGCGTGGTAGCGCAGGGAAAAGAGCAGCCAACAGGAGATGGCCATGGCCATGCCCAGGGCCAGGCGCTGCGCCCGGTACCGGGGCATGAGGTAATATACCAACGCCAGCGCCACCCCGGCCAGAAGATGCGCCAGCACCAGCCGCACCAGGAGCGGCGGCCCCACTACCGGGGTCTTCCTCTCGTAGAGGCCGATGTAGTATAGTGAGATCTGCACCGCCACCGGGATCGACAGGCCGGCGAAGAACACGTCGATCCAGTAGGGCCACGCCGCCAGGCTGGGGTTGTCGTCGGGCTCGAAGCCCCAGCGGATGCGCAGCCGGGCGCTGAGCACGGCCACCAGCACCAGCAGCAGGGTCTCACCGAAGAAAAG
>JBBRLA010000728.1:0-4115 GCA_038231615.1 Polyangia bacterium
CGGACCCGAATGGCATAGCTGGTAGACGACGGCATCGGCGGCGACGGGCCCTTGACGGTGATGCACAGGTGTCCGGGTTCCAGCGTGCACTGCCCGGCAATCGGGGTCTTGCAGCCTGCCAAGAAAGCTCCCACAAGGAGGACGAGCAGGAGCGGCGCCAGGGACTTGGCCTGCATCATCGTCACTCATCATCGATAGCGCCCCTTGACGGTCGCTGTCAATGCCGCGCGACATGAGACCGGCCCGGCGTCGCGACCGGAAGGGCACAAGATCCGACACGGGCCACTAGATCGAGTGGCCATGGCAGGATATGGTGCGCCGATGCATACACGCCTTGTGGTCCTCTGCCTTGCGTTTTTCTTTCTCGCAACCGCCGCGCAGGCCGCCCCCCCGGCGGTCGTCCCCACGGCTCCGGCGGTCCCGATAAAGGGCCCGCCGGCCCAGGTCGCCGCCGATTTCCTGCGCTTCTTCGATTCTTTATATCTTGGTCTGGTGCGCGTGTCGCAAGAGGCACAGTGGGCTGCGTCCACCGACGTGTCCCCCGCCCACGAGGGCGAACGCACCGGGGCCAACACCGCGCTGGCCGTGTTCACCGGTGACAGCCGCATCATCGAGACCTGCCGCGCCCTGCTAGCGCGACGCAAGGAACTGCCGCCGATCGTCGCCCGGCAACTCGACAAGATCCTGCTGGGCGCGGCCGAGGGCCCCGGCACCCTCCCCGAGGTGGTCAAGGCCCGGGTGGCCACCGAGTCCCGGCAGTCCTCGCTCCTGGACGGCTTCGTCTTTCATCTCGACGGAAAACCCGTCTCGGCCAACGACATCGACGACGTGCTGAACCAATCCAGCGACCTGGCCCGACGACAGCGCGCCTGGGAGGCATCCAAGGAAGTGGGCCGCCCCCTGCGCCCCGGACTCGCCGAGTTGCAGAAGCTGCGCAACCAGGTCGCCCGGGAGATGGGCCACGCCTCCTACTTCGCCCTCCAAGTGGCCGACTACGACATGAGCGACGCCGAAATGATGGCGCTGCTCGACGGGTTCCTCCGCGATACCCGGCCGCTCTACGAGAAGCTGCACGCCTGGGTGCGCGAGACCCTGGCGGCGCGCTACCACCAGCCGGTGCCGCGGCTGATCCCGGCCCACTGGATCAACAACCGCTGGTCGCAGGAGTGGTCCGGCGTGGTCCCCGGCGCGGTGGACCTGTCCCCGGCCTTTGCCGGAAAGACCCCGGAGTGGGTGGTGCAGACCGCCGAACGCTTCTATGTATCGATGGGTTTTGAAAAACTCCCCCAGACCTTCTGGGAACGCTCCGACCTGTACCCGGTGCCCGCGGGCGGCAAGCGGAAGAAGAATTCCCACGCCTCGTGCTGGCACATGGACCTGGATCGCGACATCCGCTCGCTGATGAGCGTCAAGCCCGACGCCCACTGGTTCCGCACCGCCCACCACGAGCTGGGCCACGCCTACTACTTTCTGTCCTACGCCCGCCCCGAGGTGCCGCCGGTGCTGCGCTCGGGATTGAGCCGGGCGATGCACGAAGCCGTGGGTGACCTGGCGGCCATCGCCGCGTCCCAGGAACCATACCTCAAGGCGGTGGGCATTCTGCCCAAAGACCACAAGTCCGATCAACAGGCGCTGCTGCTGGACGAGGCGCTGGAGTCGGCCATCCCGTTTATCGCCTGGTCCGCCGGCACCATGTCGCACTTCGAGCATGACCTGTACGGCCAGGACCTGCCCGCCGCGAAGTGGCAGACGCGCTGGTGGGACTACACGGCCCGCTACCAGGGCATCGCGCCCCCCACGAGCCGGCCCCAGGACGGCTGCGACGCGTGCTCCAAGACGCACATCAACGACACGCCGGCGCAGTACAACAACTACGCGCTGTCCACGGTGATCAAGTACCAGCTACACGACCACATCTGCCGCAAGATCCTGCGGCAGGACCCCCATTCGTGCAACTACTACGGCCACAAGGAGGTCGGGGACTTCCTCCGGCGCATCCTGTCCATCGGCGCCACCCGCCCCTTCAACCAAGTCATCCGCGAGGCCACCGGCGAGCCGCTTTCGACCCGGGCCATGAACGACTACTTCGCCCCGCTCGGGCCGTGGCTCGATCAGCAGCTCAAGGGCAAGAAGATCGGCTGGTAAGCGCCCCTCGCTCCCGCTGAATCAATCAGCGGAACGACGTCGTTACATCGGCACCTCGATCAGCAGCACCTCCGTGCGCGAGCGTCCCACCACGTCGATGTACGCGGCGCCGGTGATGCCGATGGCATCCCGCCGGGAAAGCTGCTCATCGGCAACGGTCGCCCCGCCATCGATGACGAAGACGTAGACCCCGTTGCCGGTGCCGTGCAGCGGGTACCGCACCTGCGCGCCTGCATCCAGGCTGGCCAGGGAGGCGTACGCCTCCCGGCGCAGGCGAAGCTGCCCCTTTTCCCCTTCAGGCCCGGCGAAGATCTGAAGCCGATTGTGGCGATCGGCACGGCGCAGGGCGATCTTGTGATGGGCGTGCCGCGGCAAATCGACCTGAGGTTCGATCCACAGTTGCAGGTGCTCCGCGCGATCCGCGTGCGAGGTATTTTTGTCCAGGTACGCGGTGGCGGGCCCGGCGTAACGCACGGTGGCGTCATTCGACTCCGGGGTCGCGCTGACCACGAGGTGCGCCCCGCCCTCCACCCGGTGTTCGACCTGACCGTAAAGCTGCACTTCCAGCACGTCCATCGGCGCACCCGGCCGCGCCTCGCGCCCGCTGCCCCCGGCCTCCAGGACGCCATCGTCCAGCCGGCGGAGCGCGCCGAACCCCACCATCTGTGGGTTGGTGAAATCTGCCTTGCTGAACGAGTGGTACAGACGCAGCCAGCCCTGCTCGGAACCCTCGCGACCCTCCGCACGATGAATCAGCTTGTGCACCATCACAGAACCTCCTTGGCCCCGGTATAGCATCATCGGCCGCGGCATGCTTCCCTTTTCAAGGGCCGGTGTAGCGCGGCCTGGGTCGCAAAAGCAGGCCCATCTGGCGTTGCTCCAGCACGTGGGCGATCCACCCGGCGGTTCGCCCCAGAGCGAAGATCGCCGTCCCCGCGCCGGCAGGCAGCCCAAGCGCCAGCCATCGGGCTTCAATGAGGCCCCGGCTCAGCGATGGGGAAAGGCGCCACCGCGCAGGTCATCGCGGCCTGACGCTCATCCTGCTGGCGAAGCCACAAAGCCCCCCTATCACTGGATATCTGTTCCGCATCAAAAGCGGCTTCGATGGGGCGTTTGAAGAACTGGCGGCGGCGCTGCTGGACCTCGGGTTTGATGCCGGCGTTATCTCCACGCTGATGATGGCCTTCATGCAGTTCAATTTTCTCGCCAACGCGGTAGAGGCTGCCACAGAGCCCGCGCCAGTGCTGCGTATCCTCCCCATCGACCGGGTCCAGTACATCGGCCGCCCGGCGCGGGCAAGTCCTTGCGCCTTGGCGCCAAGAGCAGCTCTTCCTGTGCATGATACTGACACAGCGAGATAAAGAACCGCCTCTTGTCCGGCAGAGAAACCTTCACCCGCGGTAGCGAAATGAAGAGCCAGCACCCTGACGGTCATGCCGTTCGATGGAAAATTGTTTGCCAGATCAAGAGAGCCTCTTGCCGCGGCAGAAGAATCTTCACCCGCGGCAGAAGAATCTTCAGTCGGCACAGTGACGGTCATATCGATCGATGGGAGGTCTTTGCGAAATCAAGAGACGGCTCTTCCCCAGCAAGAGACGGCTCTTCCCCAGCAAGAGACGGCTCTTCCCCAGCAAGAGACGGCTCTTCCCCAGCAAGAGCCGCCTCTTCCCCAGCAAGAGCCGCCTCTTCCCCAGCAAGAGCCGCCTCTTCCTTTGCATGATGCCGGCTCTTCCAAACCAAGAACCGGCTCTTCTAACTTCTGCGCGGTCGTTGACGATGACCAGGGTGGGGTTCTGGTGGGTGGGGTCGCGGCGGAGCGGCAGGCACGGTGGAGACCTACTCGTCCTCGCTGGGGTCCGGGTCTTCCGCAACCGCGCGGCGGGTCGCCCCGCCGTGGTGCGCGGTCTGCGAGCGCACCTGGACTTCCAGGATCGGCTTGCGCACCTCTTCGGGCATGCTCTCGTGCAGGA
>JBBRLA010000729.1:0-4108 GCA_038231615.1 Polyangia bacterium
CATGGGCCTGCTGCAGGCGTTCGGTCTGGTAGGCGATGGCGTTGAAGTCCGAGAGGAAGGTTTGCAGCGAGAGGGCCAGGTCGGCCTCGGCCCGCCCGAGCCAGTCGGTGCCCACCTGGACCACGCACAGGCGGTTGATGATCTCCCGCTGGTAGTCGGTTGCCATTTCTCTCTCGGCGGTGGCGAAGGTGCCGTGTCCATAGAGCACGATCGGCAGCGGCCCGGGTGGGGAGGATTGGCACTCGGGGACGTGGATCACCAGGGGGAACTGTCCCACGCCACGGATGCGGGGCTCGCCGTCCTTTGCCAGGTTCAGCCGCCCGGCGGTGTCCTCGGTGAGGAACGAGGGGACCGAGAACGTCCCGACGATGCGGCGGAGCACCCCGGGCAGCGGGCGTTCATCGACGCGCAGGACGGTGATCTGCGGGACGCCGCCCAACGGGTAGCGGGCCGCTTGGTCGCGCATGCGCAGCATGCGTCCGATGACGGGTTCATCGCTGGCGGTGGTGAAGTCCCAGGCGAGCTGCAAGCTGCCCTTTGGGATGCCCTGTGTCAAAAGGAAGCGAAACACCTCCTGCATGCGCCCCCGCTCCCCAGCGCGCGGAGAGCCGGATGCCAGGGAGTCGTCCCGCAGGGCGGCGAAGCCCGAGAGCGGCGCCACGCTGCTGCCGTCGTCCCAGCGCAGGCCCCGCAGCGCCACGACGTAGCGGGTGTGAGGGCGCAGGCGGACCACCGGACGGATCACCAGGGCCTGGCGCTCGCCCGCCCGCGGGTCGGCGTTCCCGTCCGGCTCGGCGAACAGGGGGACCGGGGCCCCGTCATCGTAGCGCAGGAGCAACACCGGGCTGTCGCCGCGAATCGAGGCGTCGATGTGGTCCGGGCCGGGCAAAAGGGATGTGTCCAGCGTGGCGCCCGAGAACAGTGGCGGCGGGAAGTAGGCCAGAAGGGGCGTCGCCGGACTGAATCCGTCGCGGCCGTTGAGGCGCTGCAAAAGGAGCGGCTCCCCGGTGCGGAAGATCGAGAGCGCCGCGGGCGGCATTTCGATCCGCGGCACCGCGGGCCCTGGGCCGGCGACCGGGACCAGGTAATGGGAGGAAGGGAAGGGGAGCAGGCAGTCCTCGCCTTCGCCTCCCCCCAGCGGATTGCAGCCGGCCACAAGGGGCGGCTCGTCGGAGAATCCCGAAAAGAGGCCGCAGCCGGCCAGGCAAGACAGGCAAGAAAGGAGCAGCATGCGGCCCATCTAGAACCTCCTTTCGTAGCCCAGGGTAAACATCGGGCCCAGGGAGAACTGTACCCAGCTCACCCCGGCGCCAGCCTTCAGCAAACTGGTGCCGCGCAGCCCCAAAGCCCTGGACTTGCACAGCACATACTGGACGCTGCCGGTGGCATAGACACCGATCCCGTTGCCATACCAGGCGCCGAGGTCCGCCTGGGCCCGGACCTTGCGGCCCAGCGGGGTGCTGATCGTCAGATCGATCGCGGCGGGCAAGGTCGTCGGTGGATCGACGGACCAGGTGAGCCGCAGCGTCGCATAGGTCCGGTCAAAGCGGCCCACGCGAAGGGCGCCCGAGGGGTTCGAACCCAGGCCAATGCTGACGCCCAGGGCCTCGCCGCCGTAGCCCAGCACGAGCCGTCCGCCCAGGTGCAGCCCCGCGCCATCGTAGGCTGCCGGCGCGAGTTCCGCGCCGATGAGGAACCCGGATGAGGTGATGACCTCGGCCCCCAGCTCGCCGAGCGCGCCGAAACTGACCGGGGCCGCCTCGGGGACGCCGACCTTGCCCAATCCCACGTAGGGCCGCGCCCCGACCCAGACGCGGGACAGCCCGGTCCATGGCCCGGAACAGGCCCCAACACAGGCCCCCTCATCGCTCCGGGCCTGCCCGGATGCGCCCGCCACGCCGCACACCAGCGCCAAGGTGAAAAAAAGAAGCTTCAGGTTTGTCGAACCGTAAGCGTTTGCTTGCTGCTTGTTCATGGCCACAAGACGGCGCGAGCCGCTCCGGTTTCGCAGGAAATCGCGCGGGCCAGCAAAAAAAGATCAACGCGCCCGAGGCTGCCGACGGCTGTGAATCTTTCGGGCCGGGCGTGTTATAATGGCAAAGTGGGGAAATATCCATTCTTCGCACTGCCGCTCTCCCTGGTGCTCGCGGTGTCCGGGCCAGCCGGGGCCCAACTGGGCCTGAGCGCCATCACGGGACAGGTGGTGACCCAGCGCGAGGGACGCCCGCTTGCCGGGGTGACCGTCGTTTGCAGCGGGCCGGCGCTCCAGGGCGACCGGACCGAATTCACCGATGCATACGGCCGCTACCGGATCACCGAGATCCCCCCCGGCGATCACTATGTCGCCCGCTACTACTTCAATGACGTCGTGGTGGAGCGTCCGGGAATTCACCTGGCCCAGGGTACGACCCTGAGCGTGCCGGTGCGCATGCCGCTGGAGCGGGCCGCCACGGTCCACGTCATCCGCGAGCGGGCGCCCACCCTGGACACCGCCAGTCCCGCCAGCGGCATCGAGATATCCCAGGAGGTTTTGCAGAACTCCGCCTGGCGCGGGCGGACCTTCGAGAGCGCGATCAGCCTGGCCCCCGGCGCCGTTGATGTGGCGCCGCGGCAGGTGCGGGGCGGCGAGGTGGGGGTCTCCTTCGCCGGGGCCAGCGGCAATGAGAACAGCATCCTCATCGACGGCCTGGAGACCGCCAGCCCGTCCACCGGCGTGCTCGCGACCCAGCTTCACCAGAACTTCATCCGCGAGATCCGCGTCCTCACCGGCGGATACCAGGCGGAGTATGGGCGGGCCACCGGCGGCGTGGTCTCGGTGCTGACCCGGAGCGGCGGCAACCAGTTCCACGGCAGCCTCTTCGGCTCCACGGCGCCCCTGCAGCTCGCACCGCTGCCGGTGGCGCGGCTGGGAGAGGCGCTGGCCACCCAGGCCGGCCAGGCCAACCAGTGGGACGCCGGCTTTGAACTGGGCGGCCCGATTCTTCGCGATCGCCTGTGGTTCTACGTCGGCTACGTCCCGACCACCACGACCACCCGCATCCGGCGGGTGGTGCGCACCCTGACGGCCGACCTCGGGCGCCCCCGCTTCGCCTCGGGCCCCGGCGGCCAGGGCACCCTCGGCGCGCAGATCGACCCGGGCTACCGCTGCCCGAGCTACCTGTCTGACCCGATCTTCTGCGAGGCCCCCAGCGCCCTGGCCTTGCGCACCTCGGAGGTCGGCTCTGCCACCCAGGAACTGTCCGAACAGTCCCACCTGCACAACTGGATCGGGAAGCTCCAGCTCCGTGTGGCAAAAGATCACGAGTTGACCCTGGGCTACATCGGGACGCTGGAGCAGCGCGACGGCTACAGCACCTACCGGGATGATCTGTCCGCCGCTCATTTCGCGCAGGAGCAGCAGGTCCACGACCTGACCCTCTCGTACCTCGGCAAGCTGCTCTCCCGCAAGCTGGAGCTGGAAACGCGCTACGGCTTCCACTACCAGGGGCTTTCACAGGCGCCCGACGCTGCCGACCGGCAGCAGGTGCACTACCGCGCCTCTCCCAACGATCCCTACTCCCTTTCGGACTTCGAGGGGGGGGGCCCGTGCCAGCGGCAGAGGGTCAGCGTCCTGGACCCCAAGACCGGCGTTCTCGAGCCGCTGCGCTTCAACCCCTGCCCGGTGACCGATTATCTGCGAGGTGGCTTCGGGGAGTACGTGCCCCAACAAGTGCTGGAGCGGCACGTCCTGCAGACCTCCGCCACCGCCTTCGTGCAAGGGCTCGGCAGCCATGCGGTGAAGCTGGGCTTCGATTTCGAGGGACTGAGCAGCGACAACACCCGCCAGATTAGCGGCACCGACTTCGATCCCCGCGATCCCTTCAGCGGCCGGCTGGCCTACGACACCGACGCCACCGGCACGGGGCTGCGGATCAACCGCGGCTACGGCCTTTTGCAGATGCACAACCCTTTCGGGGACACCGGCGTGCCCTGCGAAACGCCGGGGCGCTATTGCTACTCCTCTTTCCGGGCGGTCACCCGGACCTACCATTTTGCGGCCTACCTGCGCGATAGCTGGAGCGTGGGGCCGGTCCCCGGGCTGGTGATCAACGTCGGCCTGCGCTGGGAG
>JBBRLA010000730.1:0-4100 GCA_038231615.1 Polyangia bacterium
CGGGTTCTGCCCGACAGAGGTGAACAGGTGGACCGGGCTGGCGGTGTAGGTCACGATCTTGTAGGAGGTGCGGACCTGGACCTCCAAGCTGTCGAGGATGCCGTAGCGGACGCCAAGTTGCACGGCAGACGACGAGAAGTGTCCGCCCAGGGGGAAGGGGTCGTGGTGCTGGGTGATCGTCCATTGGGAACCGGCCTGTTCATAATTGAAGCTGAGGTCAACCGACAGGCGCTGGGCCGGCAGGGTGAAGGGAGTTGCCCACGCGATGGAGGATGCACGGAGGGCGGCGGCGCAGAGGATGAGGGCCGCGAGATGGGGCCAGCGATGGGGTTGGGATCGGGGCTGATGATTGGGTTGGGGACGGGGCTGATGACGTGGCAGGGAATAGAGGTGATGACGGGGTAGGGAACTGGGCTGAAGGTGACAATTGGCATCGGGCATGGGATGCTCCACTTCTTCGAGGCTCAGAAGGAGAGTACGGGAACTTCGGGCTTGCGCGTGGGCTGGGCTGGGATGGGCTGGCCCGGCTCGGGTTGCGCTGGCTTGGCCTGGGTGGGACTCGGTTTCGCTACGGGCTGCTCTGGCTTCGGCGCGGCCATGGGCTGAATGGGTGCCGGCGTGCTTGGGGGGACCGCGGTGTGGCTCGGCGCTTCGCCGTTCGTCACGGCGCGTTCGACGGGCTGCTCCCTGGGGACCGCCGAGACCCGATCTTGCGGGAGCGCGCTGTCTGTCGGCGCAGGGGGGCCTTGTCCGGGATGCCGAGAGGGGAAGGACTTGGGCTTGTGGGAGGCTCCGCGAGGCGTGGAGCCGGCGGCGACGCCGGGGAGGCTGGTAACGCTGGAGAGACCAGCGCCAGAAGGGATCTTTCCTGCAGGGGTCCCACCCAACAGAGTGGACGGTGGCGGCTGGGGACGATCGCCTTCGTGGGTGGCGTTGGGACCCGGGTTCGCAGGGGCCCGGATCGCGGAGGCTGGTGGCTGGGGTTCGCCGCGCGGCCCGTGCCATGTGCCAATGGCGATCACCAGGACCGCCGAGGCCAGGATGACGCCCAAAAGGATTGCGACGAGGTAGCTGCGTCCAGAAACGAACATTGGCCGGCTGGGGCCCTTCTCGCCCGGCACCCCGCCACCCCCCGCCAACCCGCCAACCCTCGCCATCCCGCCCGTTCCCGATACTCCGCCAAAGCTCCCGCTTGGGGCCGCTTCTGCTCCCGACATCCCATTCCCCGAAAGAAGACCGCTCCTGCGCAGATCGCCGGCCAACGCGCGCAGGGCACCGGCCAGGGCTTCCGCGCTTTGCGGGCGCGAAAGGGGGTCCTTGGCCAGGCAGCTCATGATCAGCTCGTCGAGCAACGGGGGCAGCCAGTGCTCCAGCGAGATCGGGCGCGGCGGCGGGGTATGCACCTGATGGTAGATCATCTCCCCTTCGATAAAGGGCGTACGCCCGCAGACGCTCTCGTAGACGCTGACGCCGAAAGCATAGAGGTCCGTGTAGGGCCCCAGCGGCGCTCCGGTGATCTGCTCGGGGGCCATGTAGGCCGGGGTGCCGCGGACCCGCGTGGTCTTCTGCATCAGCAGTTCCAGCGAGCGCGCCAGGCCGAAGTCCACCAGCTTCACCTGCCCCTCGCGGGTCACCAAAATGTTGGCCGGCTTGATGTCCCGATGGATGATCCCCCGCTGGTGGCAGTAGGCCAGCGCGTCGGCCACCTGGGCGCACAGGAGCAAGCGCGTTGGCAAGATCCCGGGAGCGATCGAGGGCTCGCCTTCGGCGGGCGCGGGGCCGTCGTAGATCATGTGCTCCAGGGTGGTCCCCTCGACGAACTCCATCACTAGGTAGGCGATGCGCTTCTTGCCGTTCTGCTCCTGCCGGGCGTCGAAGATGCGCACCAGGTTGGGATGGTCCAGGGCGGCCAGCGCCCGCGCCTCCTGAAGGAAGGCGTCGAGGACCCGCTGTGACGAGCGAAGCTCATCGGGTAGGGTCTTTATGGCCACGCGCCGGGAAAGCTGGGTATCGGTGCAGGCGTAGACCACCCCCATGCCGCCCCGGCCCAGCTCCCGCAGAACCTGGTAGCGGCCGTCGTCAAAGTCGGTGATCGAGGAGGGCTGCAGCGCCACCGGTCCTTCGCCTTTCGTAATCCTTTACTCATTCTATCATCTCGCTGGCATCCGCGCCCTTGGGCACCCCCACCAGCGCCGCTGTGACATAATGCCGCTCATGAGCGTAAGCGCCACCGAGTCAAAGGAAAGCGGCCCCCCGATGGATGTCGATCAGCTCGATCGGCTTGGCGAAGAGGCAGGCAGGCAGGTGCGGGCGTGGCAGACCGAGATTTGCCGTGAGCTGGAGCGGCTGGACGGGCTGGCCCGCTTCCGCTTCGACGAATGGCAGCGTCCCGGCGGCGGGGGTGGATTAACCGGGGTGATGACCGAGGGCGCGATCTTCGAGAAGGCGGGGGTGAACACCTCGGTGGTCCAGGGCAAGCTGCCGGCGGACTTCGCCGCCACGCTGCCCGGCGACGGCTTGGATTTTTTTGCCACCGGGGTGTCGCTGGTGCTGCACCCGAGAAGCCCAATGATCCCGACGACGCATGCCAACTTCCGCTTCCTGTGCCGGGGCAGCGCGGCGTGGTTTGGCGGCGGGGCGGACCTGACGCCCTACTACCCCTTCCATGAGGACGTAGTGCACTTTCATCGGGTGCTCAAGCAGGCGTGCGACCGCCACGACCCGGGTCATTACCCACGCTTCAAGGCATGGTGCGATGAGTATTTTGTCCTCAAGCACCGGGGCGAGACGCGGGGGGTCGGGGGGCTCTTCTTCGATTATCTGAAGGACGATCTGCCGCGGGCCCACGCTTTCTGGCGCGACGCGGGGGCCGCCTTCCTGCCGGCCTACGCCCCGATCGTCGAGCGCCGCCGCGACGAACCTCACGGAGAACGGGAGCGAAGCTTCCAGTTGTACCGCCGCGGACGCTACGTGGAATTCAACCTGCTCTTCGACCGGGGCACGGTGTTCGGGCTGAAGACCGATGGCCGGGTGGAGTCGATCTTGATGTCAATGCCCCCGCTGGTGCGCTGGGAATATTCATACGCCCCTGCGCCCGGGAGCCGGGAGGCGGAGATCTACGACTACCTGCGCCCGCGAGACTGGCTGGGGTTGGGACAAACGTGATGGGAGTGGCCCGGCGGGCAGATCCTTGCTATAAGTTCTCTCGATCATTTCGTAGGCACCTCGAAGGACACCCGTGAGCGCACAGGGAATGGCCCTATCTCCGACGGCACGCTCTTTCCGGAAATACTTCCTCCTTGGCAAGCTGCACTCGCTGACCGGCCTGGTCCCGGTGGGGGCGTTCCTTCTGGAGCACTTCTACACCAACCTAAAGGCCGTCGGCCCCAGAGGCCAGCAGCGCTTCGACGCCGCTGTCCGCGAACTACAGGCCAACCCCCTGACCCTCTTCGCCGAGGTCGGCCTCATCGCCCTGCCCCTCCTCTTCCACGCCGCCTACGGCCTCTTCATCACCTCCCGGGCCCGGCCCAACAACCCCAGTCAGGGCCACCTGCGCAACTGGCTCTACACCCTCCAGCGCGTGACCGGCATTGTGCTTTTTTTCTACATCGCCTACCACGTCTACAACACCCGCCTCATGCCCTACCTGGATCCGGGCAACAGCCTCTGGCTTGACGACAACGGCCGCAAGCTGGTCAGTTTCGCCTACATGCGCGACTATCTCAGCTCGATGCACCTGGGCTTCCCCGTGGTCACCCTCTACGTCATAGGCATCGCCGCAGCGTGTTTCCATTTCGCCAACGGCCTGTGGAACATGGGTGTCCACTGGGGCCTCACTGTCGGTGAGAAGGCCCAGCGCCTGAGCGGGCTTTTGTGCAGCGCCGTGTTCCTGGGCCTCCTTGTCGCCGGCATGAGCGCCCTCTTCGCTTTCGTTCGCCCAGGGACCCAGATCCTCTCCGTGCCGACCTGATCGTGACGGACCTGGGCTGGCAGGATCATCTAATTCTCGGAGCAACCGGACATGGCCAACGCAATCGCTGCTGACAATCCCCGCCACATCGTCGTCGGGGGCGGCCTCGCCGGCCTGATGACGGTCATCA
>JBBRLA010000731.1:0-4095 GCA_038231615.1 Polyangia bacterium
AGCAGCCGATCCTGGCCGAAGAAGAGCTGCGGCGGCCCGTGGTGCGGCTGCACCAGGAAAGTCGGGGCACCGAAGACCCCTTGCGCCAGGGCGCTCTGGGTGTTGTCGATGAGCGCCTGCTTCACCGCGGGGCTGCCCACCTGATCAAGCAGGTTTTTGGACAACCCCGCCCGGACCAGCGCGTCCTCCAGTGTCACCGGGTCGTTCAGGTCGCCGTCATCCACCCAGTAGGTGCGGAAAAGGGCCTGGGACAGCGCCGGCAGCCGGTCGCCTGCCAAAAGCGCCAGGCGCAGGGCGGTCACGGTCATCATCGGGAAGCGCGAGGGCCAATGAAAGGGCTGATCATAATAGTGGGCCCAGCGGACCAGGTCGTCCCTGCTGTGCCGCCGCTTGGCCTCGCTGAAGCTGTGGATCGGCACCATCGGGGTGCCGATGCTGCGGAAGAGTCCGCCGAGCACCATGGGGTGCCAGTTGATGATCGCCCCGTGTCGGGCCGCCAGGGTCTCGATCTGGGTGGAAGCCAGATAGGAAAAGGGGCTGGAAAAGTCATAGAAGAAGGTGAGGGTCCGCGCCTCGTTGGCCACCGGCGCGGTCTCGCCGATCTGTGGATCGGGAGGGGGGACCTGCCGGCGGTAGGGGTCCTTTTCGGGCCTGGGCCCGGCCAGGGGGTGCAAAAGGAGGGCGGCCTCGACGAAGTGCAGCCGGTCCTGCCCGAAGAAGAGCTTGGGGCCGCCGCCTGACTCGACGATGAAGGTCGGCACGCCGAACACCCCGGCCTCCTGCGCCGCGTCAGTGCGGCGTTTCAGATCCTGGCGCACGGGGGCGCTGTGCAGGGCGATCCGCGCTTTCTCTGCCGAAAGGCCGATGCTCCCGGCGATCTCGGCCAAAACTTCGTCGTTGGAAAGGTCCCGCCCCTCGACCCAGTAGGCGCGGAAGAGGGCCTGTGCCAACTGGGGCCGGGCCACTGCCGGGGCAAAGCACAGCAGGCGCATGGCCTCCACCGTCCGCCGGGGGTGCTCGGCGGGGGGGTGAAGGGGCACCCCCAGGTGCTCCGCCCAGCGCTGGATGTCCAGGCGGTTCATCTCCAGGCGGGCCGGCGGGGCGGTGTTCGGCTCCGAACTCAGCGCCTTTTGCACCCCGCCCAAAAGGATCGGGCACCAGTTGATGACGGCCGAGACCCGTTCGGCCAGCGCCGGAAGCTGCGTCGAGGCCAGGTAGGCGTAGGGGCAGACGATGTCGAAGTAGAAGCTGACCTCGGGGCGGGCATTGTCGTGGTGCCCATGTCCGAACGAGGTGTTCAGTGCAGGGAGGGGGATGGCCATCCGGGTACCCTAGCACGGCTTTTCGGCCCCGATCGTCTGACAACGCCTGGCGAGCGGCTGGGTCCGCCGACCCTCTGGCGCGGTTTGGGCGAGTTTCAGCAAACCCGGGTGCGCAGAAGCGGCGCACTGCTTTTGTGCCTGCGTGCATTGCGTGCCACTTTGCGGGTCTCAGGGGCTTGCGGCGGTTTGGGGCCAGCGTCAGAAAGCTACAAATTCATAAGACGGCACGAGATCTGCTTACATAACAAAGCAAGCACAGAGCGGCTTTTTTTGCCGGCCGCGATCGCCCCCGGAGAAACATGGACTCGCTTTCTCATCACGAACCCAGTCAGGATCAGCCACTCACTTGCCGCGAAGAACGGCGGCCTCCCCGTGCCCCGAGTCAGTCCAGTGGTCCGACTGCCCGCAGGAGAGCAGACGGGCCGCAGCCGGAATCCCTGCGCACCCGGGCGGTCGCCGCCCTGGCGGAATCCGCCCGTCTGAGGATGCGTCCCCACGAACCGAGCCTGGCGCTGCCGGCGCGGGTGCTGATCATTGATGATGATGACGATCTCTTGCAGCTGGCGCGGGGCATCCTGGGGGCCGACGGCTACCTGGTCGATGTGGCCTACTCGGGCCTGGACGGGGTGCACAAGGCGTTGCGCTTTCCTCCCGACGTCATCTTGCTCGACGTGCTGATGACCGGCTGCGACGCGCTGGAGGTCTTCGACACGCTGCGACAGCACGAGAGGACGGCCGCGGTGCCGGTGCTGGCCCTCTCGACCCTGGCGGGGCGGGACGCGGCGCGGCTGCTTTTGGACATCGGCTTCGCCGCCCTGATAGCGAAGCCCGTGGACTGGCCGGTGCTGCGACACGAGCTGCGTCGGCGGGCCGGCTGCCGGACGCGCTGACCCTCATCGGCAGGCGCGGGCGCAGGCAAGGATTGTGGCGTTGTGCCCGATCCACGTTACTCTTTGGTTCATCGCCACGCCACCAAGGAGCACCGGATGTCCGCTACCTTCGATTCCCGGCACGACTGGAGCGGCGCGATGACCGCGCTGGTGACACCGATGCGCCCCGGCCCGCAGGCCGAGGTGGACGAGCGTGCCCTTTCGGAGCTGTGCGAGGCGCAGATCCGCGGCGGCATCGATGGGCTGGTCCCCTGCGGCACGACAGGCGAGGGGGCCACCCTGTCGGCGGCGGAGCAGGCGCGGGTCATTCGGGTGGTGGTCGAGGCGGCGGCGGGACGGGTAAAGGTGATTGCCGGGGCGGGGTCGAACAATACCGCGCACTCGCTGGAACTTGGCCGGGCGGCGGCGGCGGCGGGCGCTCAGGCGCTGCTGCTGGTGACCCCCTACTACAACAAGCCCATGCAAGAGGGCCTGTTCCGCCATTTCAAGGAGATGACGCAGGTCGGGCTGCCGATCGTCCTTTATAATGTGCCGGGACGGACCGGCTGTGACCTTTTGCCGGAGACCGTGGCGCGCCTGTGTGAGCTGCCCCTGGTGGTGGCGATCAAGGAGGCCAGCGGTACGGTGCAGCGGGCCCAGCAGATCATCGGGTTGGTGGGCGATCGCCTGTCGGTGCTGTGTGGCGAGGACGCATTGAATTTCCCCCTGTACTGTGTCGGCGCCCGGGGCTGCATCTCGGTGGTCGGCAACGTCGCCCCCGAGCTGACCGCCCAGATCTGGGACGCCACCTGCGCTGGGGACCTGGCCACGGCGCGGCGGCTGCACTACCGGTTCCTACCCCTGTCGGACGCGATGTTCATCGAAAGCAACCCCATCCCGACCAAAACCGCCTTGTCGCTGATGGGGCGCATGCACGAGACGCTGCGGCCCCCGCTCTACCCGATGGAAGGCCCCAACCGCGATCGCCTGCGAGGGATTCTGGCCGGGTATGGACTGATTTCATGACGGTGCGGATCGCGGTGGCCGGGGCCGGCGGGCGAATGGGGCGGATGATCGTCAAGGCGGTGTGCGGGGCCGGTGGGGCGGTGTTGAGCGGGGCGCTGGTCTCGCCGGGGAGCGCCCTTGTGGGGCAGGATGCCGGCTGCCTGATCGAGGGGGGCGCGGCGCTGGAGGTGGCAGTGACCGCCGATCGGGACGAGGCGCTGTGCCGCTCGGACGTGCTCATCGACTTCACCACGCCTGGGGGCACGGCGGCGCTGGCGGCGGCGGCGGCGGAACGAGGGGTGGCGTTGGTCATCGGCACCACCGGGCTTTACGGGGCGGCGCTGGCGGCGGTGGCGGCGGCGGCGGGGCGGGTGCCGGTGGTGCGTTCGGCGAACATGTCCCTGGGGGTAAACGTACTTTTGGGCCTTTTGCCCCGGGTCAGCCTGGCGCTGGGCGAATACGACGTGGAGATCGTCGAGCTGCACCACCGGTTGAAGCAGGACGCACCTTCGGGCACGGCGCTGATGATGGAGCAGGCGGTCGCCGAGGCGCGGGGGCTAGATGCCGAGGCGGCCCGGCGCAGCGGGCGAGAGGGGGTCGGGCAGCGGACGGATGGCGAGATCGGGGTGATGGCGCTGCGGGGGGGCGACGTGGTGGGCGAGCACACGGCGTACTTTTTCGGCCCCGGCGAGCGGGTCGAGATCTCGCATCGGGCCACTGATCGCGGGATCTTCGCCCGGGGTGCGGTGCGGGCGGCACTTTGGGTAAGCGGGCGGACGCCGGGGGGCTATGACATGCAGGACGTGCTGGGGTTGCGATCGTGAGTCCACCGCGCGGGTCATAAAGGTGATTCTTCAGTCCTTGGGGTCGGGGTCGGTCACGGGCGAGGCCGCCGGCTC
>JBBRLA010000732.1:0-4092 GCA_038231615.1 Polyangia bacterium
CGCTGAGAGGCCGAACCATGGGTAAAGCTTTCGGGGCTGACCCGCCCGGTTGCGGCCTTCTGGATGCGATCGTCGCCGACCGCCGCCGCCGCGTTCAGGCCTTGCTCGATGTCGCCCCGCGCCAAAAGGTGCCGCTCATCGGTCGAGTGGGCCCACACCCCGGCGTAGCAGTCGGCCTGAAGCTCCATGCGCACCGACAGGCGGTTCTGGTTCGCCGGGTTGCGGCCGCGCCGCTGGGCGTCGCGCACCTGGGCCTCGGTGCCGAGCAGGTTCTGGATGTGGTGGCCGACCTCGTGGGCGATGACGTAGGCCTGGGCGAACTCGCCGGGGGCGCCGAAGCGGGTGGCCAGCTCGCGGTAGAAGCCCAGGTCGATGTACACCTTCTCGTCGCCGGGGCAGTAAAAGGGGCCCATCTGGGCGCCGGCCGCGCCGCAGGCCGAGCGGGTCTCGTCCCAGAAGAGCACCAGCTTCGCCGGTCGGTAGGCGACGCGGTGCTGGGGGAGTTCCGCCGCCCATACCTTCTGCGCGTCGTTGAACGAGGCCACCGCCACGTGCTTGAGCTGCTCCTCGGCATTGGCGCGGGCCTGGCCGCCGGGCCCCTGCCGCGACGGACCCGGGCGATCGACCTGGCCGGAGTTGGTGTTCAGGCCCAAGGTCGAGAATAAATCGCGCTTGAACAGTACGCTCAGCGCCAGCACCACCACGGTGCCCCCGATGCCGAGGTGCATCCCAGTGCGACCGATTGAGCCCGCTTGGCCGCGGCGGTCCTCGACATTGGAGAGATCATCATCGTCTAAACGCATGGCGGAATCATAGCGCAGCCCGACCTATATGGTCATGATGGCGAAAATGATGAATGACCCGATCCGCATCTTCGTCACCGGCGGCACCTTCGACAAGGAGTACAACGAACTGACGGGCTCGCTCTACTTCCGCGGCACCCATGTGCCGGAAATGCTGCACCTGGGGCGCTGCCGGCTGGATGTTACGGTGCAGACCTTGATGATGATCGACAGTTTGGAAATGACCGCGGAGGGCCGTGCCCTCATCGCTGAAAAGTGCCGGAACGCGACCGAACGGCGCCTGATCATCACCCACGGTACCGATACCATGGTCGAGACCGCTGAACTCTTGGCCCAGGCGGTATTCAAGGGCCCCAAAGACCCAGGCCCAGGCCCAGATCAAGATCAAGATGAAGACCAAGACAAGACCATCGTGCTGACCGGGGCGATGGTGCCCTACGCTTTCGGCAGTTCCGACGGACTCTTCAACCTGGGGAGCGCCCTGTCCTTCGTGCAAGTGCTGCCCCGGGGGGTCTACGTGGCCATGAACGGCCGCTGCTTCCCCGCAGGCCAGGTGCGCAAGGACCGCCAGGCGGGGATCTTCGAGACCCTGACATCGACAATCGCCCAAACCTGAAGGCCCGGAAGCCCATGAAGCCCATAAAGCTCCCCGCATGCGCTTGCCGGCGCGTCCGGGCGACATAAGTGTTATTGATGGTTCATTATAATCCGTTCTCGTGATAAGGTATGTTGGGCAGAACAGTCGGCAGCGAGCGGTACACGGCAGCACATGGCGAAGAAGGAACAGGGCGCAAAGTCGCCTCAGAACTCCCCATCCATTCCACCCCCCATCCCTCGGCCGGGCAAGGGCCGCGGCAAGGCGTCCATCGCCACCGGCAAACGCCGGGGAGGCAAGTCTTCCGTGGCCCGGGTCGTCCCCCACATCCCCGTCGAGACGCCAGTGGGCCCCGCCGGGAAGGCGTCCGACGCCCCCGCGAAACCGGTGCCCACCGAGCACATCGGCGAAGCGGCCCCGGCGGTCGACCCCATCGACCTGTCCATCGGCGACCTGTCGGGCATCGCGACGGTTGGGCAAGCCCCCGCCCCGCCAGAGCACAACGACGCCGAGCTGATCGAGGCCCTGACCCGCGCCCTCCACGTGCCGCACACCGAGCGCCTGCTGGCCCGGGGCGAAATCGCCCGGGGCGGCATGGGGCAGGTCGACGTGGCCTTCGATCAAGTTCTCCAGCGCCCTTTGGCGGTGAAGACCCTCCTGGAAAGCGCCCGGGAGCAGCCGATCCTGGTCCGTGCCTTCATCCGCGAGGCCCAGATCACCGGCCAGCTGGACCACCCCAACATCGTGCCGGTCCACGACCTGGCCTTCTCCCCCGAGGGGCGGCTTTACTTCTCGATGAAGCTGGTCGAGGGGGACACCCTGTCCACCCTTTTGGACAGCTACGCCCAGGAGCACCAGCACATCGACTTCGTCTACGACCAGCTCCTTACCCTGCTGGAGATCGTCGTCAAGGTCTGTGACGCCCTGTCCTTCGCCCACACCCACGGGGTGATCCACTGTGACATCAAGGCGCAGAACATCATGGTGGGCGACTTCGGCCAAGTGTACCTGATGGACTGGGGCTTCGCGCAGCTCCTGCGGCCGCGCCCGGCGGGCCCAGATGAAGACCCGGTCCCCCAGCACGACGTGCGCCGCGTCGAGGACCCTCTGCCCAGACTGCCGGAAAGCGCCACCAGCGGCTTTGTCTTTGGCACCCCGGGTTACATGTCCCCCGAGCAGGCCCGCGGCGAGACCGACCTGCTCGACGAGCGTTCGGACATCTTTTCCATGGGCGCGCTGCTCTACCAGATCCTCGCCGGGGACGTCCCCTACCGGGCCAAGAGCGCGGGAGAGACCGTGCTGCTCGCGCAGAAGGGCAATTTTCCCCCCCTGAAAGAGCAGTCGGTGGGCGGCTACAGCCTGCGTCCCAGGGAACTGGTCCGCATCGTTTACCGCGCCATGTCCCAAAAACCCGAGGACCGCTACCCCAGCATCGAGGCCATGAAGGCCGACCTGGTGCAGTTCCTGCGCGGTGGCAGCAACTTCCCCGCCCGGCGTTTCGCCGCCGGCGATCCCATCCTGAGCGAAGGCGAGACCGGCGACGAGGCGTACATCATCACCTCGGGCGAGTGCGAGGTCTACAAGACCATCGCCGGCAAGCGGGTCCAGCTGCAAGTGCTTTCGGCTGGGGCGGTGTTCGGGGAGATGTCGCTCCTGTCCTCTTCCCAGAGGAGCGCCAGCGTGGTGGCGCTGACCCCGGTGACGGTGGTGGTGGTGAGCCGCGAGGTGGTGGACCGGGAGATGAATTCGATGAAGCCGTGGATGGGGATGTTCATCCGCACCCTGGCCTCCCGCTTCCGCGAACTGCAAGAGAACCGCCTGCACGGGATCGTCGTCACCCAGCCGGGCGCGGCGCGCGAAGATCACGTCCTGCCGATAGACGAGATGGGCGACAGGGGCCAGGCCGCCCCGGACCCGCCCAAGGGCCCCCGCGAAGGCAGCCAGCCCCGCGCCCAGAAGTGGTGGAAGATCTGGTGAGTCCCGGGCAGCCAGGCTCAGGCCTGGGTCTTGTCGCACCGGCCCAGGCACGAGTCCAGGTTCAGCGGCACGTCTTGATCGATGACCCGGATCAGGCTGTCCAGCGCCTCCGGGGTCACCCGCAGGCGCTGGCGCAGGAGCCGCCGGGTCTCGCGCAGGATCTGCGCCCGCACCCCTTGCAAGCGGCGCACCACCGTGGTGTGGACCACCTGGCAGCGGGTGGCGATGGCGGTGGTGGAAAGCCCACGGGCATAGTACAGGTGCAGAAGCTCCCGCTGGTCCTCCGAGAGGCCCGAAAAGGCGTCTCGCAGCGCCTGCCCGAAGGCCTCGCGGTAGCGGACGCGGATGTAGGACAGCTCCGGGTCGGCGTCGGCGACCAGGGGCAGGTGGTCCACCTGGACGCCGCGGCCCGCGCCCTCGCTGCCGTCGCGGATCATATTGAGGGAGGTGCGCACCGCCATCACCCGGACAAACGACAGGAGCGCGCCGCGGCCCGCGTATTCGGCGATGCGCGGGGTCCGGCCCACGAAAAGGCGCTCGCGCAGGCGTTGTTGCACCTCCGCCGCGAAGGATGGAGGCTTGCCCATTCGCAAAAGGAACGCCGGCACCGCGGCCAGGAAGTGCCGCTCGAAGGCCAGAAGGGCGCCGGGGCGCTCCAGAAGGCAGCAGCTCGCCAGGTAGAGGTCCGCGCCATGCAGCTCCGCAAGCGCCGCGGAA
>JBBRLA010000733.1:0-4083 GCA_038231615.1 Polyangia bacterium
CGACGATAGAGTTCTATTCGGTCGATTGAGATGAAATTGTCCTAGGCCTCCCGTCGAGGACCAAAACAAGGAGAGGGCAGCTCTCTCTCAGCAGTTTCATCTCACGTATCGAATTGATCGGGGCCGGCCGAACCTCAAGACTGTACGTGACCGAAGGAGCGTGGGGGCACCTCCCATGGCCTCGCGAATGCGAGGACATGGGGGAGAGGTACGCCAAAATCTGCCCGGCCATGTGCTTCTGTTCAAGCGTTTTTGAGGCGGTAGCCGACGCCTCGTTCGGTCTCGATAAGATCCGGGTCGGCCCCGGCGGCGCTGAGCTTCTTGCGCAAGGCCTTCACGTGGGCGTCGACGGTACGGTCGGTGACGGCGTAGCCCTCGCCGAAGATGCGGTCCAGGAGCTGCTGCCTGGTGAAAACCTTGTCCGGGGCTGCGGAGAGGACGCGGAGCAGCTCGAATTCGGTGCGGGTGAGGTCGACAGGGACGCCGTCGTAGCAGGTGCGGCGGGTCTCGACGTCCAGAGTCAGGCCGTCGCCTGCCACCGCCAGGGTGCCCGAGGGGGTGGAGCGGACGGGGTGCGATGGGTTGCCATTGTGGGCGGCCTCGGGAGTGGCCTGCGGCTGTGCCCGTCGGAGGACGGCGCGGATGCGGGCCACCACCTCCCTGGGGGAGAAGGGTTTGATGACGTAGTCGTCGGCGCCGCCCTCCAGACCGGCGACTCGGTCGGCTTCCTCGTCGCGGCTGGAGAGAATGATCACCGGGATGCGCCGGCCGTCGCCGCGAAGCTGCGCCAAAAGATCGAAGCCCGAGCCGTCGGGGAGCATCAGGTCGAGCACCACCAGGTCGCAGGCGGAAAGGGCGGCGGCGGCGGCGGCGAGGGTGGGGGCATGGGTCACCTCGAAGCCGTCGCGGCGGAGGGCGAACTCCAGCGATTCGGCGATGGCACGTTCATCTTCGACCAAGAGCACCCGGGTCATGTCGAGAGTATAGGAGATGATCGGCGCTCTCGTGGCGCATACTGATGGGGAGCGGCCGATGCCTCGCCAGGTGAAGATCGGTTAGGCTGGTCCGTCGAACGTCCTGGAGACCAAGAAACATGCAAGTCCGTGCATTCGCCCTGTCCTTGCTGCTCTGTGCCGCCCCGGCGCTGGCGCAGAAAGAGAAAGCCGCCCCGGTGCCTACCGAGCAGTCGGTCCCGCAGATTGTTGGACGGGTGCAGAAGCTTTACGAGGGGACCGCCGACCTGCACGCCCGCTTCACGCAGAGCTTGCAGGGGGTGATGGGCAAGCGGCAGGCGAGCGGGGAGGTATGGCTGAAGAAGCCGGGAAAGATGCGCTGGGACTACGAGAAGCCGGACAAGAAGCTCTTCGTCGCCGATGGGACGCAGCTCTGGGTCTATGAGCCGGAGGACGAGCAGGTCTTTCGGCAGTCGCTTGGCTCGTCGCAGTTGCCGGCGCAGGTGAGTTTTCTGTTTGGCAAGGGGCGGCTGTTGAATGACTTCGACATCAGCCTGATGACCGATCGCGAAGCGCGAAGTGCCGCGGTGACCGATCGCGAAGCGCGAAGCGCCGCGGTGATAGACCAGGGGCTGGGCGTTGCAGGGGACATCCTGCTGAAGCTGGTGCCCAAGGTGGCGACGACACAGTACCGCTACCTGGCGTTCGTGGTGGACCCGAAGAGCTTCCTGGTGAAGGAGACCGTGGTGTACGACCAGCAGGGGGGGCAGAACCACCTGACGTTCGGCAACATCGAGATGAATCTGAAGGGCGGCATAGACGACGGCCGCTTCCGCTTCACCCCACCGACGGGAACCAAGGTGATCAACGCCGGGAAGTGAGCGCGGCGCCGAATGACCTTCAGACGGCCGGCCAGAGCATGCTAAAGGAACCGCCGGGCACGTCGTCGATCCAGATCTTGCCGCTGTGGGCCTCGCACAGTCCGCGGCTGATGTAAAGACCCAGGCCGGTGCCCTCGCGGGATTCTTGATCGCGGCTCAGTCGATAGAAGGGATCGAAGAGGCGCTGGCGCCCATCGGGGGGGATGCCGACGCCCAGGTCCCACACGGTAAGCAGCACCCAGCGGGCCGGTGGTGCGGTGGTGCTGCCTTCGTTGCTGATGCCTTCGTTGACGCCGACGAGTCCCAGGTCGCCCAGGTTGGCCTCCCTGGCGCGCAGCCCCATGCGCACCCCATGGGCGGTGTACTTGAGGGCGTTCGAGAGCAGGTTGGTGAGCACCTGCGCCAGGCGCCGCCGGTCCGCTCGGAGCGCCGGTAGATCGTCGTCGATGTCGACCTCGACCTGCCGCCCTTGCAGCATGGGGCGCAGCTCGTCGAGGAGTTCGCGCACCAGGGGCCGCAGGGCCACCTCGTTCTTGTAGATGGTGAGCTGCCTGGCCTCCAGACGGGAGTAGTCGAGGAGGTCGCTGACCAAGTCACTGACCCGCAGCATCGAGCGGTGGATGGCGTCGGCGGTTTTCAGGGTCTCGGCGATGAGCGGCCCATCCTTCATGTCCCCCTTGGGCCCCATCTCCAGGCGCTCGCGCAGGAGTTCCAGGTGCATCATCGCCGCGTTCAGGGGGTTGCGCAGGTCATGGGCCACCAGGGAGACGAACTGCTCGCGCAGGCGCTCCAGCTCTTTCTCGGCGGTCAGCTCCTGCACCACGGTCACCGCCGCCTGCACCAGGCCGTCGTCGTCGAACACCGGGGCTGCGGAGGTGCGCACCGATAGGGCCTGCCCGGTGGCCGCATCCAGGATGGTGTGCTCCCGCCGGCTGACGGTCTCGCCGCGCAGGGCCCGCATCGGCGCGTCACCCACCGTCGGTGTGCCGCAGCGGGCGCCGACGGCCTCCAAGTTGCGCATCACGCCGTTGGCCAGTTCGGTCCTGCCGTCGGGGGGAACGGTGACCGAGATGCCGATGGGGGCGGCCTCGAGCACTGCCTGGAGCAGGTGCGCCGATCGGGTCACCTCTTGGTGCAGCCGGGCGTGGGCGATGGACAGGGCGGTCAGGTCAGCAGCGTCATGAAGGAAGCTGATCTCCGACTCTTCGAAGGTGCGCACGGCATAGCTGCCCACCTGCACCACGCCGATGAGGCGCCCCTTGATGCTGAGAGGCGCCCCGAGCAGGGATCGCACTCCCCGGCCGCGGAAGTACGGTTCCAGGGCGTCGTCGTCCTCGGCCACGTCGCGGACGTAGAGCACGTCACGGGCCAGCATCACTCTGCCGGAGAGGCCCGCCGAGGGGGCGATGAGGCTTTCGTGGGCCGGGATCTCGATCTGGCGCCCCTGCTCCATGCAGGCGCGGACCTCCAGCTGGTCCGGGAGTTTGTCGCCGCCAAGGCCGGGGGGGCACAGGAGGATCGATCCGACGTCGGCCTGGATGCCCTTGGCCAGGTGCAGGAGCACCCCGCGCAGGGCGCTGTCGATGTTGGGGGAGCGGGGGATGTCCACCAGGGACTTGAGCAGCTCCCGTTCCCCTTCCAGGGCGTTGCGGAGCTGGCCGAGCTGGGAACTGACCAGTTGCTCTCGTTCGAGGAGATTGGCCAGTTCGGTGCGATCGGCGTGGATGGTCTCGATGTGGCGCGCCCCCTCCAGGGCCACCCCGGCGTGGGCGGCGAAGCTCTCGGCGAGCTTCTCGTCGTCCAGGGAGAACTCGCCGCCGTCGAGGCGATCGGTGAAGTAGAGGGCGCCGCAGAGCTGACCGTGGACGCGCACCGGCACGCCCAGGAAGCTGGACGAGAGGGACTGGTGGTCGGGCATGCCGCGGGCGCGGGGATCGTCTGCAGTGCGCGGCACCCGCACGGTGACGCAATCGCGCAGGACGGTGGCGAAGAGGCCGGTGTTGACGGGGAAGGGGTCGAGGGCGACGGCGTCGAGCTGGGAGAGGCCGTCGTGGACCACGACGTAGGTGCGCGGCAGGTGCAGGACGGGATGCCCGCTTTTGCCGTTGCCGAAGTGGCTCAGGGGGGGCTCGGCGAACATCACCAGGAAGGCGTAGCGCGCGCCCAGAAGGACCCTGCCGCGCGAGACGATCTTGGCCTGGGAGCCGTCGAGAGACAGCTCGGCGGCTACATCCAGGACGGCCTCGCGC
>JBBRLA010000734.1:0-4080 GCA_038231615.1 Polyangia bacterium
AGGAGGCGATGGCCGGGACATAGCTCTCCTGCTGGAAGTAGGTGAACCCGATGTCCGAATGCAGGGAGCGGTCCTCGGGGAAGAAGCGCAGCGCCTCCTTCAATGCACGCAAGGCCCCGGCGTAGTCGCCCTTGCCCAAAAGCGCCTGACCCAAAAGCGCCTGCGCCCGCGGGTAGGCGCCCGGGTCCTTGGTCATGGCCGGGCCCTTGCGCAAAAGGGCCAGCACCTGGGTCAGCGTCGCCACCGCGTCCTCGTCATCGCCTTCCTGCAGCGCCACCCGCGCCATGCCGAAAAGCCCCGCGGGCGAGTCCGGCGCCTCCTTCAAGAGCAGATCGAAGACGTGCCGCGCCTTGGGGAAGTCCTGATGCAAAAGAAACGCCACCCCGTAGTCATACAGGCGCTCCGACAGGGCCACCGATTGCGGCTTCGGCTGCGGCGCCGGACCGTCCCCTACCGGCACGGTGAGGCGATCCACGGCCACATCCACGATGGGGATCTCGGGCACTGCAATGGATGGGTCGATCTCGAAGTGGGTGGTGTCCACCGCGGCCCCCATGGGCGGGGCCGCCTCGCCGAGCTGGCGATGCCCGGCGAAGGTCCAGCGGGCATAATCCGGGCGCACCTTGCGATAGCGCAGCTTGGCCTCGAAGGTGAGTGCGCTTATGCCCTCGGGAACGCGGAAGCGATAGTGGACCACGTCGGATTGTCCGGTCCCGATGGTGCGGCGAAACAGGGTGTTGCGGAAGTCGTTGATGTTGCGCTTGTCGATGCGCTGCCCGGCAGCATCCAGCAGGCGGGCCCCGTAGATGTGGGCCGTGCGCGGCAGGTCCCGGTCTTTGCCCCCCTTGTCGCAGCGGTCGTGCCATATCTGCCGTCCCTGGTGGTCCGACGCGGAGATCTCCAGCCATACGTCCTTGTTGTCGACCACGCCTTCGGGAAAGGCGTGCCCGACCCGCAGGTTGCGTACCACCACGTCCAGGCGCACCTCGCGCCCGGAATGAAGGCGCGATCGATCCAGCGGCAGCAGCCACTGTCCGGGCCGGGTCTCGTTGCCTGGCGCGACCTCGCTGGCGGCGATGATGTCCACCCGGACGCTGCCGGTAAGGAAGGCTTGGGTAAGGTCCGCCTGCTGTGGGTAGCCGAGCAGCGCGGGCACCGCGGTGTTGGCCCCGGGGAAGGTGTGCGAATGTACCCAACCCTCGTGGTTGCCGGCGTCTTTTGATGGCACCCGGGGCATGTGGCAGTCCTGGCACCGCTGTGGGGACTTGGGCGTATAGTACGATCGCGCCACCCGTCCCGAGGCGCCGCCGTTGAGCCAGCCGCCGTACTGGTCCTGCCCGCGCAGCCAGCGATAGTGGTTCTGGGCGATGCCGATGCTCACCTTGTGACAACTGGAGCAAAACTCCGGCTGGCGGTGCAGGGGTTTGAGAAAGCCGTGCTTGTGTGGCCGGGGAAAGATTTTGAGCAAAATGCCCACCAGGCCGCGCAGGGGGTGATCGGGCTGAAGGAAGCTGATATCCGGCAGGTCGAGGACGTAGCGCCCGTTGCCCGTCAAGTCCTGCACGGCCACCGTGGCGTGGCATACAAGGCAGGTGATGCCGGCGTCAGCGCCGGGGGTCTTCTCGGTGATGTTGCCGTCGATCTCGTTGGCGAAGAGCAGGACCGGGTCGTGGCACCCGGCGCACCAGCGCACCCCGGCGTCCCCCTGCCGTTCGCGGGTGTATTCGATCGACTTGCGGTAAAACGGGTTGGTGAACGAGGCCATGTGGTGCATGGATTGCTGCCACTGCTTCACGATGTCCGGGTGGCAGCCCGACTGACCGCAGACCTGGGTGTCGGCCATCCGCTCCCGGGGGATCTTGCCGGTGCGCGAACTGGGGGTGCCGGGAAAGCGGTCGGGGCTGTCGTCACCGGCGCGCTCGCCTGTCGAGACCCGGGTCAGGTAGGTGGACCACTCCGGCGTCTTCACCGGCTTTGGGCCGAGGTCGCGGGTACGATAGCACCATACCCCGAGGGGTACCCCGGTGCACAGAACCAGGACCGCCGCAGACAAAGCCAGAGCGGCCCGCTTCATGGCGCTCCCTTCGTCGCCGGCTGCCCGGTCCCTTCCTGTACCTCGATCCGCTGATCGGCGGAGAAGGGCCCGAAGCGTTCGTGCCGCCCCGAAGGCCAGCCCACGACCACTTCGGGGACGGAGGTCTCTTTTCCCAGGCCCATGTGGACGCGGGACTCGCTGACCGATAGATAGGTGCCGCCGGCGACCAGGGCGAAAACCCGCGACTGGCCGCCGATTCGCGCGGTGATCGTCGCCCCGATGCCGACCCCCGTGGCCAGCGAACGGCCCGGGGAGCCCACGGGGTCGGGTTGCTCCTTGAGCCCGATCGACAGGTAGTGGCCCGGGTGCTCCGTCTCGTTGTGCAGGAGCAGGGTGGCGCCATCGCCATCCACCACCAGCAAGTCGACTCGCCCGTCGTGATCGTAATCCGCCGCGGCCAGGCCCCGCCCCAGGATGTGGGCCGTTTTCTCATCCAGCTTCTTGGAGATGTCGTAAAACATCCCTTCCTGGTTGTACATGATCTGTAGCGGCTGCTTCAGCTCCGAGTCGAATGCCTCCTTGGCCTTGGCGTCCACGTGGCCGTTGGCCATGATCAATTCGGGCCAGCCGTCATTGTCGACATCCGCGAAAAGGATGCCGAAGCCGACGTAGGGAAAGGTGGCGACCTTGATGCCCCGATCCCCAGCGGCATCCTTGTACTGGAGCGGGCCGATGTTGTGCAGCAGGTTGGCCCCCTGGTAAATGAAGCCGGTGAACGCCAGGTCCAGACGACCATCGTGGTCGTAGTCGGCCACGTCGATCCCCATGCCGGCCCGCACCACGCCCAGCCGGTTGAACGCCGTCCCCGAGGTCACGCCCCGGTTCTCGAAGCCCGGCCCCTTTCGGACGAACAAGTCCCCCGGTGCCTGATCGTTGGCGAAGATGACTTCCACCTGCCCATCGCCGTTCAGGTCGGCGACCAGCACGCCAAGGTTCTTGCCGGATGAACTGTCAAACCCCCATGGCTTGGTGAAATCCTGGAAGTGGCCGCCGCCCAGGTTGCGGAAGACCTGGGGCTTCTCCGCCCCATAGGCCAGCGGGCCGCATTCGATATCCACGCCGCGGGCCTGACATATCTTGTGCTTCTTGCGATCGTAGTCCAGGTAGTGACCCACCAGCAGGTCCGGCCACCCGTCGTGATCCAGATCGGCGAAGGTCACCGCGCTGGTCCACCCGGCGTGTACGTCGATGCCGGCAGCTTGGTTGACCTCGCGCAGGCGCTTGCCGTGCTCGTTGTGTAGCAGAACGCCGCCGTGGAACGCACTGAGGAACACATCCGGAAAACCGTCCCGATCGTAGTCTCCCACCGCCACGCCCATGTAGGAAATTTCCGGCAGGTCCGCAAGGCCGATGGCGGTCTTGAGGAAGCGGCCGTTGTGCAGGTTGCGGAAGAACTGGGGCCGCGGACCGACGAGGAGGATGTCTACCCAACCGTCGGCGTCCAGGTCCACGAACGCGGCCCCCTGCCCGGTGGTCTGCTGAATGTCGATCCACGAGCTATCCGGCAGCTTGAGCTGAAAGTCCACCCCGGACGCCTTGGCCACGTCCGACAGCTTGATCGGGTGGAGCATGACCTCTTTAGGAGGGCCCTTGGCCAGGTGCGCGCTCGGGGCGGGCACGGCGACGATGGGCGTCGTGTCGACCGGCGGGTCCGTCCGGTTGGCGCCGCCGGTACAAGAACCAGCCCCCAAGCAAGCCCAGGCCAGCAGCCTGGACAAGGACGAGGGCAAGGACCATCGGCGCCCTAGTATACCCTGACGAGCGTTGAATACGGTCATCCAACACGAGATCATACCGGAATAGTTCCGGCATCACAAGTCCGGCGCCGATCTGGCAGCGCTACAAGCTTTGGCAGCGCATACAAATTTGTACCCGGCAGTGATGAAGCCGTGTTAATATAGGCAAACCTTAGTTTTGGAAGGAGCATCATGAGAATATCCATGTTCGTGCTTATCGTTTCGTGTGGCCTCAGCGCCGCCTGTACC
>JBBRLA010000735.1:0-4060 GCA_038231615.1 Polyangia bacterium
AGGGCCTGCCCGGCGGCCTGCGCCACCTCGGGGCTGCCATCGCCCAGGGCCAGGATCAGCGGGCGCACTGCGTCCTTTTCGCCCGACCACCCGAGGATCAACGCCGCTGCCTGCCGTGCCGGGGGATTGGCCTCCAGCAGGGCCCGGATCAGCGAGCGGACGGCCAGCTCCGAAAGCCCCGAAAGGGCCTGCTCGACCCGGCCCTGCACCTGGGGGTCCAAAAGGCCCTGGTGCAAGGCCATGATCCCGCAGAAGGCCGCCTCCCGCGCCCCTCGCCCGCGATCGAGCAACCCTTCGATCAAAAGCGGCAGCGCCGCCGCGTCCCGGGACAGCCCCAGGGCCAGCAGCACCGCCGGGCGCAGCACCACCCGTTCAAGGAGCGGTTGCAGGCGCGAAAGCGGCAGCGGCACCCCATGGCGGTTCAGCCCCTCCAGCGCGGCCAGCACAACCAGCAGTTCCTGCTCGCTGTCCGACATCAGCACCGAGAGGAGCGGCGGTGCCGCGTCCGCCTTGTCGAAGCCCGAAAGCCCCTCCGCGGCGGCCGCCCGGACGTTGGGGTTCTCGTCGGTAAGCCCGGCGCACAGGGCGGGCACCGCCCGGGGGTCGTGCAGCGCCGAGAGCACATCCATGAGCACCTTGCGATGCTCCGGACCCGCCGCAAGCTCGCGCAGAAGCGGCGCGGTGGCCACGGTGCCCAGGCGGGTGAGCGCCTCGACCGCGGCGTTGCGCCTGCCGATGTTGTCCGGCTCGCCCAGCGCCGTCACCACCCGCTCGGTGACCAGGATGATGTCGGGCCAGCGCAGGACGGCCGCGATGGCCTCCTTGCGCACCCGATAGCTCTCGTCGCCCATCGCCTCGATGAGCAACTCCAGCGCCTCCATGCCGCCCTGCGCCTGCGCCACTTTGGGGGTCGGCAAGAGGGCGACGGCCAAAAGCCGCTCCGCCTCATCGCCCGTCTTCTTCAACGCGGCGCTGATTGAGGCCAGGGTCGGCTCTACCGGTAGGCTTTTGTTTTGCATGTTTTCCTGGGTCATGTCGGTATCCCGTTTCCGGTTCCGGGTTCTCTCAGGTTCTGCGAGGACGGATGGGAGAGGCCTGCCAGATTGATCTTCTCCGTGGAGGAGAGGATGGCGTCCAGATCGAGCACCATCAAGATCCGCTCGCGATAGTGGCACACTCCGGCGAAATAGCGGGCGGCGTCGCTCTGGGTCAGGGCCGGCGCCGGGCGGATGGTCTCCCGCGACACCCGCAGCACGTCCGAGACCTTGTCCACGATCAGCCCGACGATCCGTCCTTCGATGGGGACGATCAGGTATTTGCGCGCCCGGCGCACCGCGGGGTCCTGCGACTCCTCGGCGGACCTTGGCGGTACGTCGAAGCGCTTGCGCATATCGACGATGGGCAGGATGGTCCCGCGCAGCTCGACCACCCCCTCGACGAAGGGCGCCGCCTTGGGCACCCGGGTGATCGGCAGCGGGTTGATGATCTCCTTGATCCGCATGATGTCCAGGGCGTATTCCTCGCCCCCCACGCAGAACCCGCAAAGCTGGACCAGGTCGTCGCGGCGCAGGATGCGCTCCCGGTCCAGGGCCACCTGCAGGCGGCCGGGGCGATGGCCGGCGCTCATGGGCCCTTCTCCCTTCCCGGGGCCCCGCCGCCGAAGGACCCGAGGCCGAGGCCGAGGCCAAGGCCAAGGGACGATGACGATGCGGTCCCCCGGTTGGCGGAAAGGCCGGTGCCCAGGGGCCGGGTCTCTTCGTTGTGGCTGACCGACCCGGCGTGCTCGAAGGTCAGCACGCGCGGCAAATCCAAAAGGATCAGCATGTGCCGCGGTCGCGCCAGGAGCAGCCCGGGGCCCCCCGGCTGCCGGGGCTCCAGGCTTTCGCCCCCATGGATGCGCCCGATGCCCGAGACGAAGTCCGACTCGTGCCCTCCCAGCATCGTCGGCGGCTCGATGTCGTGCTCCCACAGGCTGACCACCTGGTGGACGCGATCGACGATCAGCCCGAAGGGCTCGCGCACGCTATCCAGCTGCCCCTCGACCAGGTCCGGGCGCGTCACCACCAGAATGCGCGCCTTCTGCGACAGGGGCGCCGCCAGCAGCCGCAGCCGCAGCCTTAGATCGATCACCGGCATGACCACCCCCCGCACCGCGATGATCCCGGCGACGAAGGCCGGTACTCGCGGCACCTCGGTGATGGGGCGGTTCTTGATGATCTCGCGGATGCAGTCGATGCCCAGGGCGTACTCTTCGCCGCCCACCGAAAAGGTCAGAACGTCGCGCTGCTGTCCGCTTTCTCGCGAAAAGCTTTCCTCGACGAAGCCGGTGGCCATGGACACCGGGGCGCCGAAGCGGCCGTGACGCTGTTCGCCCCTCATGCCGCTTCCACCGATCGCGGCAGCGCCTCTTCCGCCAGGGCGCGCACGTCCAGCACCAGCGCCGTCTGCTGCCCGCCCAGCTCCGTGGCCCCGGCGATCCCCGGGATGCCCTGCAGGGCCCGCCCCAGCGACTTGATGACGATGTCCTGCTGCCCCAGCAGATCGTCCACCAGCAACCCCAGGCGGTGCTGCGCCAGTGCCACCACCACCACGTAGCCCTTCTGCGGGGCCGGCTGCCCCGGCGGGCGCCGCAGGTGGAACACCTCGTCCAGGCGCAGGAGCGGCAGGGTCTGGTCCCGCAGGGAGATCACCTCGCGTCGCTCGATGGTGCGGACCTGATCGTAGTCCAGCATCAGGCTTTCCATCACCGAGTTCAGCGGGATGGCATAGGTGCGCCCGGCGCAGCGGATGACCAGGGCCTGGATGATGGCCAGGGTGATCGGCAGGGTGATGGTCAGCCGGGTGCCCTGCCCGGTCTCCGACGCCACGTCGATGATGCCCGAGAGGCGCGCGATGTTGGTCTTGACCACGTCCATGCCCACCCCGCGGCCGGAGACCTCGTCGGCCACGTCCCGGGTGGTCAAGCCCGGCAGGAACATCAGATTGTACACCTCGTGGGGCGGCAGGTCGCGGGCCTGCTCCTCGGTCAGAAGGCCCCGGATGATGGCCCGGTTGACCAGCGCCCTGGCGTCGATGCCGGCGCCGTCGTCCTCGACCTCCAGCACCACGTGGTTGCCGCGCTGCTCCGCCGAGATGGCCACCGTGCCCGCCTCAGGCTTGCCGGCGCTCTGGCGCACCTGCGCCCGTTCGATCCCATGATCGATGGCGTTGCGGATGACGTGCATCAGCGGGTCGGAGAGTTCCTCGACGATCAGCTTGTCCAGCTCCGTGTCGGCCCCGGACACCACGAAGCGGATCTCCTTGTTGGCCTCCCGGGAGAGCTTGCGCACCACCCGGGAGAGTTTGTCGAAGACCTGCCCCAGCGGCACCATGCGCACCTCCAGGATGCCCGCCTGAAGCTCGTCGAGCTTGCGCGAAAACACCCGCAGCTCGTCCTGGAGGGAGCGGGCCAGCTCGGCCTTCTCGCGGTCGCGCTTGATCTCATTCTGGATGGTCTGGATGCCGGTGCGGGCCAGGGCCAGTTCACCGACGATGTTCATCAGGTGGTCGAGCTTGCGGATGTCCACCCGGACGGTCTGCGCCACGCTCTTTAGCGTCGCCGGGGCCTCCCCGGAAGGACCGTCTGAATTGGTTCCGCCCTGGGCCTCCCGGCGCGCATCCCGGCGATCGGCATCGTCGCTGCGCGCGGCCTGCGGAGGGTCTATTCCCGGCCCCGTCCCCTGCCCCGGCCCCGTCCCCTGGCCTGGCCCCGGGCCGGTGGTCCCGGGTCCATCCAAGGGCCCGGGTTCCCGCTGCCAATCGGCGCGGTCGGGCTGCGCGGACAGAAAGCTCCGATCGTCGTGTCCCGATCCTGGCGGACCTTGCAGGCCCTCCCACGAGGGCGGCGGGGGCGTAGACCGGGGGGGCAGGGACGGCGGCCGACCCGGGAGCCGCGGCGGGGAGGGCGGGCCCCCCCGGCGCAGCAGCGGGACGATCTCCACCGAGAACGAGCCCACCGCCTGGATCACCGCGTCCGGCCCCAGCGATGAGCCGAGCATGACCTCCAGGTCGATGCGCTCGG
>JBBRLA010000736.1:0-4035 GCA_038231615.1 Polyangia bacterium
CGGCGAAGTTGGAGGGCACTATGCCCGAAGCACGTCCAGCCTTCAAGAAAGCCTCTCGAATTCCGAGCGATTTCCAGAGCAATCACGTCAACCCTGGATTGCGTCCGCTTTTGCTCAAGACGGTCGATTGCCTCGCCATAGACAGGGACGGCCACCCCGTGCTCTTGCCGCGAAGGAAGCGCCAACGGGTGCAGCTTCAGGCCACCATGCGCTACTTCTACGAGGTGGCCCGGCTGCACTCTCGATGGTGTTTCGTCGAGTGGAACCTTGACGGGTCCATGGTCGAGATCAAGATCACACCGACGCTGAAAGAGGCCATGGCGATGTATGACCGTGAGACGGAAACCGTGACGATCCTCGACGTGCCCTAGCCTCTCTGCCTCTGCCCCCCGTCGCTGCCTCCTCGACAAACTAAACTGACTCATCGTGAGCCCCCCCCACGACGGGCCACCGACGGGCAGCTTTTGGCCTCGTATGAGACTTGTATAATATCCCGGAATCTTCAGGTGACAATAGCGCGGCTAATGAGTGCGTAGTTTTGAGCAGGTGCGGCGAAAGAGCGTTCAACGCGGGCAAACCAGGCGCACGGCCTGCATACCCAGCACGCCCGAAAGGAGGCACACCGCCACCGTGCCGACAAGGTTCAGGCAGCCCAGGAGCCAAGCTCCGCCCTGGATGAACCGCAACGTGTCGTAATTGAAAGTGGAATAGGTGGTAAATCCACCCATCACCCCGGTGGTCAGCGTCAGCCGCAGCGTATCTGGCCAGAGCGTGGAGTAAAGGCCCACCTCCATGATCGCGCTGAGCAAAAACGAACCAAGGGCATTGATCATCAGCGTGCCGTAGGGGAATGCTGGGCCCAGCGCCGACAGGGCCCATAGGGAAAACAGATACCGAGCACCCGTGCCGCAGGCGCCGCCAAGGCAGATCCAGAGGAAGCGGGACACCTCATCATGTTGCAGAGCGGGCCCGGCAAGTCAAGGGACCACCGCTGCGGTAGCCGTCCGCTTGACAGCCTTTCTTTCGTCGGCGCGTTGACAGGTCCCAGCGCCCTGGCTACGGTCAAGGGGTTGTGATCTTGCTCGCCTTTTTCTTCGCCGTACTCAAGCTGCTCGCGCTGGTGGCGGGCGGGGTGGCGCTCTTCGTGGCCCTGTGCTACGGGGTGTTGCTGCACTCGCTTGGAGACCGGCCGCTGCCGCCGCGCTTCATTCAGGCCATCATCGGCGAGTTTCTGGTGTCGGTGGCCGTCATTCTGCTCTGGCCGCTGGGGTGGCTCCGTCAGGGGCCGCATCTGCTTCGCCGGGTGGCGGCGTCATCCCCTGGCCCCGGCCTTGTGGGGCCCCGGCGGCCGGTGTTGCTGGTGCACGGTTACGGGATGAACAGCACCAGCTGGGTGTGGTTCGGCCGTTACCTGCGCCGTCTGGGGCTCGGGCCGCTTTACACCACCACCTACTTCTCGCTCCTGTCGGTGGAGCGCAGCGCCGCCCGCCTGGGCCAGATGATCGAGCGGGTGCGGCAAAAGGAGGGCGGAGCGCAAATCGACATCATCGCCCACAGCCTTGGGGGCCTGGTATCGCGCTACTACCTGGAAACCCTTGCCGCGGGACCCGGCCCAAAAGCGGTGGCGAACCTGGTCACCATCGGGACGCCCCATCGGGGTACGCTCCTGGCCCGCTTCGGCCTGGGGCCGGTGGCACCGCAGCTTCGGGCGGAGAGCGCATTCGTGTCCGCCCTGGGACCGCCCCGCCCCCCCACGGGCGTGCGCTACCTTTCCATCTTCTCCACCGCCGACGAGATGGTCATCCCCTGGGAATCGGCCCGCCTGGACCCGGGGGGCGAGACGTCGGGAAATGCGCAGGTGGCCGATCTGCGGGTGGACGGGCTCGGGCACCTGGCGCTGCTCTGCTCTCCCACGGTGGCGGCGGCGGCGGCGCGGGCGCTATCGGTCCTGGAAGGGGGAAACGCGAAAGGCGCGGCCCGGGAGGCGGGCGCAAGTTGAGCGTCACGGACCACGGAATGGGCGGGCTCCTGTCCCGTCGATTGCTCATCGTCGCAGGCAAGGGGGGGGTCGGACGCAGTACGCTGGCGTGTGCTCTGGCGCTCCTTTCGGCCCGGCAAGGCAAGCGGGTGCTGCTGGCGCAGTCCAAGTCCAAGGATCGCCTGGGGAAGCTTTTCGGGGTGGATCGCTCGTTCGCCGAGGTCCAGCCGGTGCGACCGAACCTGTGGGCGGTGAACATGACCCCGGAGGCCGCCCTGCGAGAGTACGGCACGATGGTGTTGCACTCGGCGTTTCTGTACAAGCAGGTGTTCGAGCGGGACATCGTGCGGGCCTTCATCCGGGCCATCCCGGGGCTTCTGGATTACTCGATGCTGGGCAAGGTGTGGTTCCATACCACCGACCAGAGCCGGCCGCGCTTCGACCTGGTGATCTTCGACGCTCCGGCCACCGGTCACAGCATCACCCTTTTGCGCATCCCGGAGGTGATCCTCTCCACCGTACCCGAGGGGCCGCTGACCGGGCCGGCGCGGGCCTGCCACGATCTGCTCATCGACCCGGCGCGCTGCCTGACGTTGCTGGTGACCCTGGCAGAGGACCTGCCGGTGTCCGAGACCCTGCAACTGGCGACGGCGCTGCGCGGGCTTTCGCTGAACCTGGGTCCGCTGGTGGTGAACCGACTTTATCCGCCGCGCTTTGCGGGGGGCATCTCCAGCCTGGCCCTTTCGGAGCTGAGCCAGGCCGGGGGGCCTGATCTGGGGCCTCTTTTGCCCCTTCTGGGAGCGGCGCGGTTACAGCAGCAGCGCTTCGCGCTGAACGCGCAGTACATGGAGCGCCTGGGCAAGGACCTGCCGCTGCCGCAGATCCACCTACCCTACCTCTTCACCCCCGAGTTCGGCCCCGCGGCGCTGGAAGACCTATCCCAGCGACTGGAAGGGCAGATCGCTGTCTAACGTTTTCTGGGGGTGTCAAAAAGGATGATGCGCTTCGGCTTCGGCGGGGCGTTGTCATAGTAAAAAGCGAGGCCGGCGCCCATCAAAAGGAGGCCGGCGCCCACTGCGGTGGCGATCCCCGGGATCAGGGTATCGTGCTTGTTGGGGCACAGCGCCTGGGGCGGCATGCAGCCCGCGTCGTATGCCGGCCGGTCGTTGTAATAGAAGAGCACCCCCGAGCCAACCCCCAGGCCGACCGCCCCCACCGTCGAGACCACCGCCAGTGCAGTGAGCCAGGGGCGCCGCGGCGGAATGGAGGAAAGCTCCAGGTTCAGCGCCACCTGCTGCGCCGGGGCGATCTCCACCGGCCGGCGGATGGTCCGGTAGCCCGGCGCCCGCAGCGTCAGCCGGTGCACGCCCACCGAGAGCAGGAACGCCGCCGGCGTCCGGTCCTCCTGTGGCGATTCGTCGATCACCACCTCGGCGCCCAGCGGCTGGCTGTCGATGCGCAGGATGCCGGTGTCCGGCTGCCCTTCCTCGGGACGGGTGCGCCGGGCGCTCTTGGCCAGCCGCTCCGCCGCCCGCACCACCATTTGCCGCGCCTCGTCGGTGCTACAGATGTCGCAGCGCTCATCGATCCCGGGGGAGGCGACGCGGCCGGTGGTCAGGTCGCGCATCTGCAGGCGCACGGTGTAGGTCGAACGCTGGGGATGGTCGATCTCACCCTCGACCACCCGGTGCACCCCCAGCGCCCAGGCCACCCGGTTGTAGCAGCTCCGGGTAAGGCACGAGGTCAGCGATGGGTCCGGCGAGAGCTTGGCCTCGGCCTCGGCCTCGGTCAGCACGTTGAAGCCGCCGTGGAGAAAGGCCTCGCGCAGAGAGATCCGCAAAAGACCCTCGACCTCCCGGGTGATGCCCAGCACCGGCAGTTTGAGCACGGCGATGGTCTCGCTGGCCGGCGGCTCGCTCTGCGTGCCGGGCCCTGCGGGCGTCGCAGCCATGGGAGGACGGACCGGCGCCCCCGGGGTCTTTTCGCCCGCCGATGCCCTTACCTTGCCCCGCCGCGCCCAGGCCGGAGCCGGGGCCAGAAACGGCCCGCAGAGGGCC
>JBBRLA010000737.1:0-4030 GCA_038231615.1 Polyangia bacterium
AGGTGCGGCTGGAGGACCTACCTGGCGATGAAGGGGGGTGCCTTATCACCCAGGTTGCACAACCTGCACCGTTTGCGGCACCTTATCCGTGCTTCGATCGGCGCCCTTGGAGGTTCTACCCCGTTTCTGACAGTGGCTCGTCGAGCATCACCGCAGTAAAGACGGCCCCCCCACCGATACGATCCTGATAGGTCAGGTCTCCCCCATGGACGCGGACGATCTCCCGGGCGATGGGCAGGCCCAGGCCGGTGCCACCCTGCGACCTGGCCCGGCCTTCGTCCAGGCGCACGAACGGATCGAAGATGCGCTCTTGCATCGCAGTGGGTATCCCAGGCCCCCGATCCATGATGGCCAGTATCACCCTGGGACCGTCTCTACGCACTTCCACTTCCACTGCCTCCCCTTCGGCCGAGACGCGCAGCGCGTTCTCCACGAGGTTGCGCAGCAAGCGGGAGAGCTGCAGGCTGTCCGCCTCGGCGAACCACGCGCTCCGTCAGGTCGATCTCGACATCCCCGATCCGCACGGACGCGACCTTGCCCTGGCTGCGCCGCAAAAGGGCCCGCACCCGCGCCACCAGCTCGGCGAAGGCGAAGGGCTTGACCAGGTAATCGTCCGCGCCCGCCTCCAGCCCGGTAACCCGGTCACTGATGGCGTCCTTGGCGGTCAGCATCAGGATCGGCACGGTCGTCCCATGCCCGCGGCACCTCTGGGCCAAAAGCAGGCCGTCGCCGTCCGGCAGCATCCAGTCGACGATCAGCAGGTCGTAGCCCTTGCCGCCTTCCCCAGCACCCTCTGCGGAGAAGGCCCTGTCCAGCAGGGCCTCCGCGCTCCGCGCCGTGCCGGCGATGGTGACGTGGTACCCCTCCTCACGCAGGCCTTTGGCGACGGAGCGGGCGACCTTGTCCTCGTCCTCAACCAGGAGCAGTCTTCGCTGGGCCTCGGTCTCGTCGGGCATCTTGGCTGACGCATTGTGCCACATCCCCAGACGGGCTGCATATTCCACAGTCGCCCTTCCGGGTTGACATGTCCTGAAATTCATGATTTTTATATCATGAATGATAATTCATGAATTTATTATCATGATATTGACGCTCTCGCTGGCGGCGGGCTGCGCCATCGACGACCGGACTGGCAAGGCGCTCGCCGACGCGCTCGCCACGGGTCCCGTGCGGGACTATGCCAGTACGCAGGCCGACACGGTGGCCGAGACCAGCCTGGTACTGCAACACCAGGCCGCGCCGGACGATGGAGGCCAGCCTGACATCAGCGCCGCCCGGCAGTCCTGGCTGAAGGCCCGTGCGGCCTACGATCGCGGGCTCGCGGTGTTCCTGGTGGTGGCCCCGGACCTGGACTTCCAGCTCGACGGCCACCAAGATGATCCGTTCGCCACGACCGGCCTACGGCAGGTGGAGCGTGCCCTCTTCGCGATGCCCCTCGCGCCGTCCGCGGAGCTTTCCCGGCTGGCCCACACGCTGACCGAGTCGGCGCGGGCGCTGCACGTGGCGGTCCCCGATACTGGCCGGGTGCTGGCCGCAGCCGGCCTCATCGGAAGCATGTCCGCCGTCGCCGCTCAGATGGCGAACAAGTTCGATGGCATCATCAGTCCCTATGCTGGCGCGGCGCTGCCATCGGTACAGAACAATCTGGTCGGCCTGATGGCGATGTATGCCGCCTTATCGCCGCTGGTGCAGGGCGCTGACCCGGCGCTGGATCAGCGGATCGGCGACAGGATGAAGCGACTGCTGGGCCAGGTGCGGGCCCTGCCCTCGATCGAGGCGGTGACGGACAAGACGATGTTCCTGCGCGAGTGCGCCGACCTGGCCCTGGACATCCGGCAGATCGGCAGGGCGCTGCAGCTATCGGTGACCCCGATCAACCTGAGCTGAGGAGGAGGTCCCTTGCGCCACGTGCGTCTGCTGCCGGTCCTTTTCATTCTGGGCCTACCCATCGTGGCACCGGCCCAGAAACCCGCCCCCGGGACCGGACCTGTCATCGAGCTGCCTCCCGAGGCCGGCCCCGCGCCCGAGGGCAGCGAGTCGGCCCCACTCCAGTCCCCCTATTTCGTCGGTGACCAGCCCCGGCGGGCGATAAAGTCCACGCTCTTCAACCTGCCCCGAGAGTTCCAGATTGACGTGTCGCTGGACCCGCGAACCGCTGCCCAGCACGGTGCCACCGTGGGCGGCTACGGCGAGGCCACGCTCAACGCGCCGGTGGATCGCTCCGGCCCGGCGATCGCCGACCTGCGGCGCACAATCCTGTTCTTCGGCTATAACTTCACCGAACACATCCGCTATTTCAGCGAGATCGAATGGGAACGCCCCTTCACGTCCAACGACAAGAACGGCGAGATCGCCGTCGAGCAGATGATCATCGACTTCACCATCCGGCGCTGGTTCAACGTCCGCGCGGGCATGACCATCGTGCCGGTGGACCTGGTCAACCTGTACCACGAGCCCTCGACCTTCAATGGCGTCGAGCGGCCGGACGTGGACACCTTCATCATCCCCAGCACCTGGAAGCAGCTCGTCGCCGGCTTCTACGGGGCCCTGGGAGACCTGCGCTACCAAGTGTACGTCACCCCCGGGCTGCGCGCCGAGGGCTTCTCCGCCGCCACGGGCATCCGCGGCGGGGTGCAGGGGAACCTGCCAAAGGTGTACGACCTGGGGGTGACGGGGCGGCTTGACTGGGCCCCCTTGCTGGGGAGCAACCTGGGGCTCTCGGGCTTCTTTGCCCCCGCCAGCCAGGGCGACCCCAACCTGGGGGACATCACCGTCACCATCGGTGCCCTGGACGCACGGTTCAACCGCGCCGGGATCTTGCTGCGCGGCCAGATCTCGTACATCTACATCGGCGGCGTCGAACCGCTCAATCGCACGCTCTTCCGTATCAGCCCCGCGGCCGGCCCGGTGGCGCGGCAGCTTATTGGTGGCTACGTAGAAGGAGGGTATGACGTTCTGCGTTCCTTGCGACTGCGCTCAGGAACGCAGCTCGTCGCCTTCTTCCGCTACGATCGCACCGACACCCAGCTCGACGTGCCGGCAGCCGCCTTTGGCTTGCCCCGTCAGCCGGGCTTCGATCGCAGCGGCTACGTCACTGGCCTGACCTTCAAGCCGATCTTCGAGATCGCGGTCAAGGTCGACTACACCTACCGCCACACCGAGGTGGCCGGCAGCGGGACCCAGCTGGTAGATTTCGCGCTGGCCTACCAGTTCTAGCCAGGAGGATCGATGCAGTCTATCCAGGTCTCCCCGTCTCACCGCCTTGCTGCCATCGGGGTCGTGGGGCTGCTAGCGGGTTCCGCGTGCGGGCAGGCGCCGCAGCCGCCCAGCACGGACCTTTATCAAATCCCCTACGCGGCCTTTCCGCTCCCCGTGGACAACCAGCCCACCCCGGAGCGGCTCGAACTGGGCCGCCTGATCTTCTTCGATCCGGTCCTGTCCGCAAACCACAAGATCGCCTGCGGGACCTGCCACCAGCCCCAGGTGGCGATGACGGACGGACTGCCGGTGGGCGCGGCGCTCTCCGATCCGGATGGGGGCGATCTACCGCGAGCCTCGCCGACGATTTACAACGTGCGTTTCCAGCACGTGCAGTTCTGGGACGGCCGCGCCACGAGCCTGGAGGACCTGGCCCTGAAGCCGATCCAGAACCCGAAGGAGATGGGCAATACTGTGACAAGGCACTGTCCGATCTTCGCGCCATTCCGGAGTACCCGCAGCGCTTCGCAGACGCCTACGGTGGCCTGGATGCCTCGTCGCTGCAGCGGGCCATCGCCTGCTTCATCGCCAGTGACCGCGACCCGTGCTCCGGTGGACCGCTACCTGCAAGGCGACACGGGGGCGATGAGCGTCGAGGCCATCGCCGGGTTCAACCTGTACTTCGGCAAGGCCCGGTGCAGCCGCTGCCACTACGTGCCACTCTTCGCCGGTACTGAGGGGCCGGACTTTGCCCAAACCCAGTTCCGGGTCACCGGCGTCCCCGATCAGGGTGACGGGCCCCGGCACCTGACCACCGACCTGGGTCGCGGCG
>JBBRLA010000738.1:0-4019 GCA_038231615.1 Polyangia bacterium
GCATCTGCCAGGAGGGAAAGCCCAAAACACGCAGCCTGGCCTGGACGTGGCGCTCGCCGAGCCGCGTGTGGGTCTTGCTCAGCCAGGGAGGGACCGACTACAGATAGGCCGGGTCGCGGTGCTCCCCGAAGACCTCGCGGAACACGTCGCTCACCTCGCCCAGGGTGATGCCGCAGCGCACCGCCTCGATGGTCGCCACCATCAGGTTGTGCTGCCGCGGGTCGTCCCCGCGCGCCGCGGTGTATACCCCCAAAAGGCCCGCCTGGGCCTTCGCCGCGTCCCGCCCCTGCCGGAACCTTTGCACCCCGTCGATCTGGTTCTTCTCCACCTTGGCGTCGATCTTCAGGGTGGGGATCTTGTCTTTCCCGGTCTGGTACTTGTTGACTCCCACGATGGACCGCTCCCCGGTGTCCACCTGGCGCTGGAAATGATACGCCGAGTTCGCTATCTCCCGCTGCGGGTAGCCCTCCTCGATCGAGCGGACGATGCCGCCCATCTCGTCGATCTTGTGGATGTAGGCCATGGCCCGTTCTTCCATTTCGTCGGTCAGTTTTTCCACGAAGTAGCTGCCGCCCAGGGGGTCGGCCACCAGCGCCACCCCGGACTCCTCGGCGATGACCTGCTGGGTGCGCAGGGCCAGGGTCGCCGCCTCCTCGGTGGGCAGGGCGTAGGTCTCGTCGAAGGAGTTGGTGTGCAGCGATTGCGTCCCGCCAAGCACCGCGGCCAGCGCCTGCAAGGTGGTGCGCACTACGTTGTTCATGGGCTGCTGCGCGGTCAACGAGACCCCGGCGGTCTGCGCATGGGTGCGCAGGAGCCACGAGCGTGGGTTTTTCGCATGAAAGCGCTCGCGCATGGTTTTGGCCCAGATGCGCCGGGCCGCGCGGAACTTGGCGATCTCCTCGAAGAAGTCGTTGTGTACGTCGAAGAAGTACGAGAGGCGCGGGCCGAAGCTATCCACGTCTAGGCCGGCGTCGATGCCGAGCTGCACGTAGCCGATGCCGTCGGCCAGGGTGAAGGCCAGTTCCTGCACCGCCGTGGCCCCGGCCTCGCGGATGTGGTAGCCGCTGATGGACACGGTGTTCCATAAAGGCATGTGCTCGGTGCAGTAGACCAGCATGTCGCGGACGATGCGCATGGCCGGGCGAATGGGCGAGATCCACTCTTTCTGGGCGATGTATTCCTTGAGCATGTCGTTCTGCAAGGTGCCGCGGAGCTTCTCCGGGCCCACCCCCTGTTCCTCGGCGGCGACGATGTAGGCCGAGAGCAGGTACACCGCGGGGGCGTTGATGGTCATGGAGGTGGAGACGTCGGCGAAGGGGATGCCGTGGAACAGGCGCCGCATGTCGGAAAGGCAGGCCACGCTGACCCCCTCGCGGCCGACCTCGCCCAGGGATCGGGCGTGGTCGGGGTCGTAGCCCATGAGGGTCGGCATGTCGAAGGCGGTGGACAGGCCGGTCTGCCCCTGCTGCAAAAGGAAGTGGAAGCGGCGGTTGGTGTCTTCGGGGCTGCCGAAACCGGCGAACATGCGCATGGTCCAGGGTTTGCCCCGGTACATCGTCTCGTGTACGCCGCGGGTGTAGGGGAACTGCCCCGGATCGCCGATCTCTTCATAAGGGCGCACGTCTTCGGGCCGGTAGACGGCCTTGACCGGAATGCCGGACAGGGTCTCGTAGCGCGGGGGCTTCGCCGGGGGGTTGTGCTGCGATTGTTTCGTAGGCTGCGCCATGGTAGGCAGTTTGGTCGCTGCGCCGGGTGGAGTCAAACCAATCGGCCCCGCCAAAACAGCGCGGCCGATCAGGCGATGATCGCGTCCGCCGTCCGCAGGCCGTCGATGGCGGCGCTGACGATGCCGCCGGCATAGCCCGCGCCCTCGCCGCAGGGATAAAGGCCCACCATCGTGGGGGACTGGCGCGATTCGTCCCGCAGGATGCGCACCGGCGCCGAGGTCCGCGTCTCCACGCCGACCAGTTGCGCCCGCGGGGTCAGGAAGCCCGGCATGGTGCGCTGGAAGCGCCGGATTGCCTCGCGCAGGGGCCCTGAAACGAAGTCCGGGAGCAGGCCGCCCAGGTCCCCGGGCACCACGTGGGGCCGGTAGGTGCTCGGCAGCGCTTCGCTGGACGGGCGGCCGGCAAGGAAGTCGTCAAGTCGCTGCGCGGGTGACACGAAGCCGCCGCCACCCAGGCGAAAGGCGCGCTGCTCCAGTTCGCGCTGAAAGGCCACCCCGGCCAGGGGATCGTCCCCCGCGCCCCCGGCGCTTGCCAGGATCGCCCCAAAGTCCGTCGGCTCGACGCTGACCACCAGGGCGCTGTTGGCGAAGGGCGAGTCCCTGCGCGACAGGCTCATGCCGTTGACGCAGATGCCCTGGTCCTCGGTGGAGGAGGGCACCACCCAGCCCCCGGGGCACATGCAGAAGCTGTACACGCCGCGCCCGGCGCAAGAGGCGGTCAGGTGGTAAAATGCTGCCGGCAGGGCCGGGTGCCCGGCGGCCCGGCCATACTGGATCTCGTCGATCAACGGCTGCGGGTGTTCGATGCGGACGCCCACGGCAAAAGCCTTGGGGACAAGGGCCACCCCGCGGCGCACCAGAATCTGGTACATCGGCCGGGCGCTGTGGCCAACGCACAGGACCACCGCGTCGGCGGCGACCTCCCGCCCGGAGGCGCAGCGCACGCCGGCCAGGCGGTCGGGTTGCATCGCCGAGACCAAAAGGTCGCTGACCGTCTCCTCGAAAAGGTATTCGACGCCGCGGCGGATGAGGTCCTCGCGCAGGGCCGAAAGGATTTGCGGCAGGCGGTTCGAGCCGATGTGGGGCCGGGACTCCACCGCGATCTGCGGGTCGGCGCCGTGGTGGACCAGCACAAGCAGGGTCTCGCGCACCGCGGCCTTGTCCTTGGTCCGAGTGTAGAGCTTGCCATCGCTAAAGGTGCCGGCCCCGCCCTCGCCGAAGCAGTAGTTGGAGGTGGGGTTGAGCTGCCCCCGGGTCAAAAGGGCCAAGTCCCGTCGTCGGGGCTGGACCGGCTTGCCCTGCTCCAGGACGATCACCTGGGCGCCTGCCGCGGAAAGGCGCAGGGCGGCGAAGGTGCCCGCGGGGCCGCTGCCGACAATGGCCACCCGCAGGCCGGGGCGGGCGCGGCGGGGCGGCGGCAGGCCCTGGGGATCGGCGGAGTCGCTCGGGCCGGCACCGGCCTGGCTTGCCTGGCTTGATAGCAGGGCGGTCGGTTGCTCGTGCTTGCGGAAGAGTTGCACCGCCAGCCGATAGCCCAGGGGGAAGCCCTTGCGGGCGTCCAGCGCCTTGCGCAGGATCTGGCCGCCCAAAAGGTCCGCCTCGGGGATACCGGCGATCCGCGCCGCCCGATGAAGGGCCGTGGCGGTCAGCGGGTCCGGGGCCAGGCCAGGCTCCGCGCCAGCGCCCGCTTCCCCGGCAAGGGGGATGTCAGACAGAGGGACGAAGATCTCCAGCGTGGTGGGCACCGAGCAAAAGGTAGACCGGGCACGGGCGTGGCGCAAATCGGCAAAAAACAGGCACTGGAAGCGCGAATGATCGAACCCGTGAAGTTTGCTAGCGCGCAGTGAAGTGGAGCGCCGTGCTTTGAAACGTGAGGTGTGTAGCAAGTGCGCAAATCGGTTCGCAGTGTAACCGGGAACACGCGGTGCAGGCGCGCAGTGGCGTACGCGGCAAAGCGGGTAATGGCCCGACAATGAACCACGTTTGTCCTAGAAAACCGGCAAAATGGGCCGATCCAGCGGGCCGATAGGAGCAAATCGGGCTCCTGAGGGAGTGGCGCGTCCTGTGCTTGTGCGCACAATAGCCAACCGGATGATCGGCGAGCTGAACAAAGAGGTCGCCCGATGGTTATCCAATTGTTCGGCCAATCCCTGAAGAATCCATCCATGTCGCAATGCCGAAGGAGCAGGTCGACCCCGTGCCGAAGGAAGAGGTTGACCCGATGTTGAAGGACCCGTCCGACTCGAAGGATTCAGTCGGAACCGTTGAGCTTGCCGGCATCCTGTCGAGCGAC
>JBBRLA010000739.1:0-4014 GCA_038231615.1 Polyangia bacterium
GCCCTGCTGGACGCCGCCGCGGCAGACAACGCGGTGGCGCACGCCCTTTATGCCAAGGGCAACCCGGTGATCCGCGAGATCGAGAAAAGGATTTGGCCGTAGGCCCGGTTGAGGTCGAAGTGATGGGTCACCATCTACCCGGCCCGCCCATCCAAAAGACGCACCCGCCCGTCCTGGCTCTGTTCGGTGCGGCCTTCCCCAAACGCTGAGCGGCCGGCTTACCCCCGCGGCCAGTCCTGGGGTTCGTCTGACCTGGGCGGGACCTGACTCATCGCATGCTCGGCCAGGGCGGTGATGGTCAGGCTGGGGTTGACCCCCAGGTTGGCGCCGATCATCGAGCCGTCGATGACGTAGAGGCCGCGGTAGCCGAAGACGCGCCCGCCGGCGTCGATCACCCCGCTCTGCCGATCCCGCCCCATCGGGCAGCCTCCCAGGATATGGGCGGTCGTCGGCACGTCCAGCAAGACCTCGTTCAGGGAACTCTGCGGGACGCCGTTCATCTTTTTCGCCAGGGCCCGGGCGGCGTCGTTGGCCGCCGGGATGTAGGTCGGGTTCTTCTGCGCGTCGTCGTTCTCCGTGGTCAGCTTCTTCAAGAAGGGAAAGAGCCAGCGCCGGGACAGGCGCATGCGCATGTGGTTCTGCAAGGTCTGCATCACCAGCAGGATCACCGTCCGCTGCGCCCAGCCGAAGGGCCACAGCGTCCGTAGGAAGTCCAAGGGGTGGCGCAGGCAGGAAAGGAGCCAGCGCAGCGGACGGGGCAGGCCCGGCCCGCCATCCGTCAAAAGGGTCGCGAGCATCCCCATGGCGTCCGACCCCTTGGGGTAGCGGACCACCTCGACGTGGGTCTTCTGGTCGACGTAGATGCCCGAGGTGATGGCCACCCCCCGGGATAAGTCGGCGCCGGAGTCGCGGGCGGTGACCCCGAGGATGGCCTCGCTGTTGGTGCGCACGTAGTTGCCAAGCTGCGGCGAGAGATCGGGCAGGGTGCCGCGCTCCTGGCAGCGCAAAAGGAGCGGCACCGTGCCCATGACCCCTCCCGAAAGCACCACCTGCCGGGCCGACAGGGTGCGCCGCCGCCGAAACCACAACCGGGTCGAGTCCTCGATGTGCAGCCGGTAGCCCCCGTCGGGGGACTCTGCCGAGGGGGGCAGGCGCTCGATCAGCGTGACCCGGGTCTCCGGGATGACCTTGGCGCCCTTCTTCTCCGCCAGGTACAGGTAGTTCCGGTCCAGCGTGTTCTTCGCGCCGAAGCGGCAGCCGACCATGCAGCCGCCGCAGTGCACGCAGGCGGTGCGCTCGGGCCCCTGTCCGTGGAAGTAGGGGTCGGGGAAGGTCCGGCCTTCCTCTTCCCTGGCGGCGGTCGGCCCGAAGTAAACCCCGACGTTGGTGGCGTGGAACGTCTCCTCCCGGCCCAGGTCGCGGGCGTACTCGCGCAACAGGTCATCGCTGCGGAAGAGCCGGGGGTTCTTGACCGCGCCGAGCATCGTGCTGGCAATCTGGTAGTGCCGTGGCATCACCGCCTTCCAGTCGCACAGCCCGGCCCAGCGGGGGTCGTCGAAGACTTCGTAGGGCGGAGTCAAAAGAGTGTTGGCGTACACCAGGCTGCCGCCGCCCACGCCCACGCCCGAGAGGATCAGGATGTCCTTCAACAGCGTCAGCCGCTGGATGCCGTGGCAGAAGAGCCGTGGCATCCACAAGAACTTGCGCAGGTTCCAGTTGGTTTCGGGGAACTCCTCGGGGCGCCACCTCTTGCCCATCTCCAGCACCCCCACCCGGTAGCCCTTCTCGCTGAGGCGCAGGGCAGAGACGGATCCGCCAAAGCCGGAGCCCACGATCAAGAAATCGTACAAGAAATCGTGGCCGGTGTCAGGGCCGTGGTCGCTCATGTGCGGACTCCCGGACAGCATGGACGGAATCCATTCATAAATAAGATGACACAATGGGTCCGACCACGCCAGGCGCATGCCAGATAAGGTTGTCGAAAGCCCCCTCCTTTTCCCTCCGTCAGGCGTGGTCCGCGGCGGACAGGTTCAGGTCCAGGTTGTGGGCCGCGCTGATCAACCCCAGGTGGGTGAACGCCTGGGGAAAGTTCCCCAGATGTTCCCCCTTTTCCCCCAGTTCCTCGGCGTAGAGGCCCAGGTGGTTGGCGTAGCCGAGCATCTTTTCAAAATAGAAACGCGCCTTTTCCAGGTCCCCCGATCGAGACAGGCACTCCACGTACCAGAAGGAGCACATGGTGAAGGTCCCTTCCTCTCCAGTGAAGCCGTCGTCCGCGCTGTCGTTCGGCCCGCGGTTCGGCCCATCGTTCAGGCGGTAGCGCCGCACCAGGGAGTCGCAGACCAGGTCCTCCTCGATGGCTTTCAGAGTGGACAGCCAGCGCGGGTCCCGCGGGCCGATGAAGCGCACCAGCGGCATCAGCAGCACCGAGGCGTCCAGCGCCGTCGCACCCCGGTACTGCACGAAGGCCCGGCGCCGAGGGTCCCAGAAGTTCTGGAAAATGTCGTTGTAGATCTCGTCCCGTACGTCGTGCCACTTGTGCAGCGGCGCCGGCAGCCCGCGCTTGCGGGACAGACGGATGCCCCGGTCGATGGCCACCCAGCACATGAGGCGCGAGTAAAGGAACTCCCGCGGGCCGCCCCGCACCTCCCAGATGCCCTGGTCGGGGCGCCGCCAGTTTTCGCACACCCATTGCAAGAGGCGCAGAAGGTTTCGCCACAGGTCGTGAGAAATCGGCGAGCCGTACTTGTCGTACAGGTACACCGAGTCCAGAAGCTCGCCATAGATATCCAGCTGGAGTTGATCGTAGGCGCCGTTGCCGATGCGTACCGGCGCGGAGCCCCGGTAGCCGCTGAAGTGCGGCAGGGTCTCCTCGGTAAGCTGGTGCCTGCCGTCGATGCCATAAGCCACTTGCAGGGTGCCGCCTTCGGCCAGTTCGGCGCATCGCTGCTCAATCCAGTTCATGAAGGCGGCGGCCTCCTCGGTGTAGCCCAGGATGATCAGCCCGTAGAGGGTGAACGAGGCGTCGCGGATCCAGGTGAAACGGTAGTCCCAGTTGCGCTGGCCGCCGATGACCTCGGGCAGGCCGAAGGTGGGGGCCGCCACCAGAGAGCCAAAGGGCTTGCTGGTCAAGAGCTTCAGCGTCAGGGCGGAGCGGTTGACGATCTCGCGCCAGCGCCCGCGATAGGTCGACCTGACGATGAACGCGCGCCAGAAGTTCACCGTCTGCTTGAAGGAATGCGCGACGTAGTCCGGGGCGGCGCAGGGGGAGGGTTCCCCGGGGCGGGCCTCCTCGAAGACGAAGGCGGCGGACTGTCCCGCGGCCAGGGTGAAGTCGGCGATGGCGGCGCCGTCCTTCATCTGGAGGGGCACCTCGGCGCGCAGGCGGAAGGCCCGGTCCTGTCCATCTCGCGTGCCGGTGAAGTGGAACAGGACCTCCCGGTCGTCGGGCCCGGTCTCGATGCGCAGTAAAGCCCGGCCGTAGTCGTAGCGGGGCTGGCAGACCATGCGGTAGCAAACTTCGCCACGGATGGTCTTGGCCCGGCGGACGACGTTGTGGGCGTGGCCCATCTCTTCGATGGGCATGAAGTCGGAGACCTCGGCCACTCCCTGATCGGAAAGGAACCGCGACAAAAGGACATTGGTGTCGGGCAGGTAGAGCTGCTTGTGGCGGACCTGCTCGAACCTCGGGGCCAGCTGGAAGCTGCCACCGCGGACATCGTCTAGCAGGGCGGCGAACACCGAGGGCGAGTCGAAGTGCGGGGCGCACATGAAGTCGATGCACCCGTCCATCCCCACCAGGGCGACGGTGTTGAGGTCGCCTATGACGCCGTAGTTCTCGATCGGTTGGTAGGCCATGGGATGAACGTACAACATGAGTTCGCACCCGGGTCGGCGCACGAATATCGATCGATCGCGATCGCGATCGCGATCGATCGATCGATGCACCTTCTCCGGGTGGGATTCGCCAAAGGAGGCAGGAAGCCAAGCCGGCCGCCAGGCGGACCCTGGAAGAGC
>JBBRLA010000740.1:0-4002 GCA_038231615.1 Polyangia bacterium
CTCTCGGGCGTCCCGAAGTCCGCGCGAAAAGCGGGTTTCGCTGCCCCGCCGCGTCCAACGTTGGACGGGAGGCCATCGTAAGCCCAATCCAGCTCAAGCCGCGTAAAGAGCGCTGCCCCGCCGCGTCCAACGTTGGACGGGACGCCAGGGGAAGCGAACGCGCTGCCCTGACTCCCCGAACGGGGTGAAAAGGGTCAGTCTCCTGACCTCTCGGCCGTCCTAAGTCCGCGCGAAAAGCGGGTTTTGCTGCCCTGCCTTGTCCAGCGTTGGACACGAATCTTGGCAGTCGCGTGCCAAGGTGGAGCCCGAGGGGCGATCAGAGGGTCCTACCGGAGCAGGCGGGCCATGCTCTGGTCAAAATGGCTGCGGATGAGTTTCAGCAGGCTCTTGAACTCCTCCTCCGACAGGCCCAGCCGCTCCTGCATGCTGCGCTGGGTCTGATCGAAGATGGTCTCGCGCACCCGCTTCACCCACTTGCTGACGCTGGAGCGCTCCATTCGCAGCATCGAAGCGGAATCCCGGGTCTGGAGGCGCCGATCATATTGATGCTATGCTCGTCTGAAAGGAAGCGGAAGTAGACAGCCGATGCTGACTCGGATCGAAATCGATGGGTTCAAGTCCTTCCGGCGCTTCGCCCTGGACCTGGAGCCCCTACAAGCCATCGTCGGACCCAATAGTGCGGGGAAGTCGAACTTGTTCGATGCGCTGCAACTCGAATCGCGGCTGGCCACGATGGACGTGTACTCCGCCATGAAGCAGGGACGCGGTCGTGTGCGCGATCAGTTCACGCGTGACCGAGAGGGTGCAGGGACGCGCATGCGCTTCGCGGTGGAGCTGTTCCTGCCAGGCATTGAGCCCATGAGCAGGTTTCGCTATGAGGTGGTCCTGGCCCGCCAGGAATTGCCCTCCGGCGTGGAGGAACTGAAGGTCGAAGACGAACAGCTTCAGGCCCTGGCAGAATCCGAAGACGCCTGGATCGCGAGGCATCCAACCTACCGACCGCGGGCCCATTACGCCCAGGACGGACATGTGTTCTCGACGGGATGGCGCTTCGGCATCGGCCCTAAAGAGGGCCCGGTGGAAACCGAACCCGCAGCCAATTTTTATGGGAACCACCTTTTGTCAGGAAAGACCGTTCTGAGCTATGCGCCTCGCGATGCGATCCTCGATGCGGTCAGCCGCGAATTCGCCGGGTGGCGCTTCTTGCATGTGGACGCCTCGCGCCTTCGTGCGCCCAGCGAACGGGCCGCGGCCACCATGCTCGCGCCCGACGGGTCCAACCTGGCCACCGTCCTGGCGTCCCTGGCACCCGAGGTGTTCGCGCAGGTGCAGGCGGAGCTGTGCGCGCTGATTCCCGGGGCCAGGGCCTTGCAAATCCTGGCGCAAGACGACCAGTTCCATATCGAGGTCGAGCTCACCGATGACCTGCGCCTGCCCGCCCGCGTCCTCTCCGATGGCACCCTGCGCATCCTGGCGTTCCTGGCGCTCTTGCGCACGGCCCCGCCGGGCTCGATGATCGCCCTGGAGGAACCTGAAAACGGCATCTTTCCCGGTCGTCTGCGGGCCTTCCTGCGCAAGTTGCGCTCGGCCACGGCAGCAGACTCCGACATTCCGGTGCAGATCCTGCTAAACAGCCATTCTCCGACGGTACTTGCGGCACTCCACGACGAACCGGCACTGCTCCTGTTCGCAGATATGGTGCGCGGGCAGAACGGACTCAAGCAAACGCGCATGCGCCCCGTTTCCACCCAGCCCCTGAAGGATCACGGCGCGACCCAGGTCTCCATGCGCGAGATCGATCGGCTCCTCCAGACCGCCTCTCCCGAGGGAGTGGAATGATCTACCTGCGCGCCGGGCTCTACGCCGAAGGGCCCACCGACTACTATTTTCTCATGCCCTTGCTCGAGCGCCTGCTCTGGGAGATCGGCATGAAGGTCCTACCAGAGCCGCCTGAGGTGGCTGCGCCGCTGGCCCTGGATGCGCCCCCAGGCATCCCGAAAGGGCGCGAGCAAGCCATTCCGGCGGCGATCGAGGCGAGTTGGGAGGAGTGCACGCTCTACGTGATCCATTCGGATGGCGACGGCGACCCGGAGCAGATGAGGCGAACCTGCTGTCAGCCCGCCATCGAAGCCGCCAGGGCGCGCTACCCCGAGGTGGCGATTGCCGCCTGCATCCCCGTTCGCGAGTTGGAGGCATGGATGCTGGCGGACGGGGATGTCTTCCGAAAGCTACGCAGGGGTCGCGCCGAACCTGAGTTGCCAAAGAACCCGGAGGCCGAGCTGGATCCCAAGAAGATCCTGCGTCGGGTGGTAGCCGAGATGGGGATCAAGCAGATCGACGATCTGTACGCATTTATCGGTGGTGCCGTCAGCGCCCAGGCGCTGCGCCGGCTACCGGCATTCCAGCACTTCGAGGCCGAGCTGGCCGATGCCATCCGGAACGTCGGAAGACTTCAGCATCGTCCTACCTGAGCAGAGGATGCGCTTGGTTGCGGACTGGGACAAGCGGCGGTACAGTCTTTGGTATGGTCCCCACAGAGGATGAGGTGGCCCAGATTGTAGCGGAAGAGCGTTCGCGTCCTGACAGTCCCTGGCCGCCGTCCTTCCTCGACTCGATTGGGACTATCGATCCATCGTTCGAACGCCCCACACAGCAGGTGGCCGTGGCCTTTGACGGCAAGCGGCGCGCTGAAGCGGGCCGTGGACGAGCGGACCTCTCTACCAGCATGATATGTTGCAGGGGATGGACACCGTGCCCTTTCGCCTGCCACCGACCTCGCCCGATCTTCTGAAGGGGCAGACCCGTCCCTATTTCCTGTGGTGGTCGGACACGACGGTGGACGAGTTTCGGCGGTTGCTCCGGGCGGATGACCTCGACGTCAGGGCGTACTGGATGGGGGCGATGTTGCGGGAGGCCAACACCCGGGACGTCTGGCTTTTCGTCAGCCCGGCGGAGATCCGCCAGTTGTGGCCGCGACTCATCCGGCACCTGGGGAAGACTCGCGCGATGTGGGCCTACTTGTTGGGTCTGGCGGTCCCGGTCTGGCCACCCAGCGAGGCTCGCGTTGCGTAGCGCCTTTGACCGGAGGGTCCTTTCAGATCCCGTGCTGGCCGTCGTACGAGCGTTCCAGCGACACGCACCTTGCCACCTCGGGGGTGGCGCCGCGCTGAGCGGGGCCCACCTGGCCCATCGGCTGTCGCGAGACATCGACCTGTTCTTTCATCAGGCCGATGATCACCGCGCGCTGGTCCGTGCGTTGCCGGAGATCGCGCGCGAGTGCGGGGTCCAGATCGAGCTGACCCGTGATGCGGGCTCATTTGTGCGGGGCGTGCTCAAGCTCCCCGGCGGTGAGCACCTGGAGGTCGATCTGGTCCACGAGCCGGCCCCGGACCTGGACGCCCCTGCTCCCGTGCTGGAAGGCATTGCCATCGAGCCATGGGTGGATCTGCGGGCGAGCAAGCTGACCTGCATCCTGTCGCGCTCCGAGCCACGGGATCTGGTAGACCTTCTGTTCCTGGAGAGGGCAGGCTTCCCACCGGACAGGGACCTGCCCCTGGCGCTGCGCAAGGATGCAGGGATTGATCCGGGCATATTGGCATGGCTGCTGGGCCAGTTTCCAGTCCAGCCCCTGCCGCTGATGCTGCAGCCGCTGACCACCAGCGAGTTAGAGCAGTTCCGCGATGCTCTGCGTGAAAGATTTCGTCGGCTGTCTGTGCCGGACGAGCCGGCAGTCTCCCCGGACGACCTTCAACCGACGACGAGAAAATGATGCTCGATGCGAGCCCGAAGGGCGCTGAACAGATCCAGATCGAGCGACCGGCGATGTTTCAGGTGGTACGCGATGCCGCCGCCGCCGGCCAGATAGAAGTTCTTGAGCCCAGGAACCGTTTTCAGTCGATCCAGGGCGCGCCGCTGTTCTTTCGCCAGGCCGGTGGGCTTGCCCATTGCTGATCCTCCGCCTTGAACACCGCGCGCCAGAAGCACAGCGTGCGGTCGCTGATC
>JBBRLA010000741.1:0-3970 GCA_038231615.1 Polyangia bacterium
CCCCAGGCTGAGTCGCAAGGAGCGGCGCCAACTGGAGCAAGAGCGGCGGACGCATGAGCGCACCACCCGCGTGGAGGCCAAGCCGGCGGGCTTGACCGAGGGTCTGAAGCCTGCCGCCGGTAGTGGCTCCGGTGAATTGACGGACAAGCGGGCGCGGGAAATCGCGGCGCGTGAGCTGGCCGATAGGGCCGCGTCCGAAGCGGCCGAGGAGGAGGCGCTCAGGCGCAAGGCGGAAGAAGAAGCCAGGCGCAAGGCGGATGAGGAAGCCAGGCGCAAGGCGGATGAGGAAGCCAAACGCCGAGCAGAACACGAAGACCGGAGGAGGGCTGAGGAGGCAGCGACCAGGCGGCGTATAGAAGAAGAGGAAGCCAGGCGCAAGGCGGAGGAGTTGGCGGCAAAGAAGGAGGCGGAGCGGAAGGCGGAGGAGGCTGCCAGACAGAAAGCGGAGCGGCAACAGAAGGCCGAAGAAGAGGCGAAACAAAGGGCAGCAGAGGAAGCAACCCGGCGTAAAGCCGAGCAGGCCGTGGCAGAACAGGCCGTGGCAGAACAGGCCATAGAGAAAAAGGCCCAGAAAGCCGCTGGACAGGCCAAAGATGTTGCCACGCGGATCATGCAGCCCGCGCCGGACAGCAAGCCAGTTCCGGGCGCCGCGCCCACCCATGAAGTGCCTCGCGAGCCGACCGCTCCCATGTCCACCCTCCATGCCTTCGACACCGACGCCATCGCCAAGGAGGCAGCGGCCTGGGAGGAAGCGGCCCAGCAGTTGCTGAACGTGGAGGCGCACGCAGACGCTCCTGCGAGCCCTCCGGAGCCCGTGGCTTCGACGGAAGCCCCGGCATTTTCTGCCTCCGAGGACGATGAAGAGGACGAGGACGCCACCCGGCCGACCCCGATGCTGATGGCCGATGAGATGGCGCATGCCGCCGCTGCCATGGAACCGCCCGCTCGGCAGACCGGCGAGCACGAGAGCATCTGGTTCGACGCAGATGTGGCCGCCGCCGTGCCCACGTCCGCGCCCGTCTACCATGACGACCAAGCGTTCGCTAACCGATCTCGCAGGTTGCCGATAGTCGTCGGCACAGCGGTTGCGGGGGCGATGTTGCTAGCCATTGGAGCGGTGGCCTTCGTCTCGCTGCGAAATCACGCTGGTAGTGGTGACGACGGGAGGACGCCTCCCGGGGAAGCTACTAAGTGGACATCTCCCGAGCCGGCCAAGCCTAAGGAGGAGGTCAAGCCGCCCGCACCAACGGAGGTCAAGCCGCCCGCGCCCAAGGAAGCTCCTTCCAGCCCCGCTAACCCCGCGCTTGAAGCCAGGCCACTTTTGCCCATCCACGCGCTGACCAAGGAACCCCCGGTTCCACCTCCTGCAAAGGAACCCCCGGCCCCCGCGCCGAAGGAGTCTGCTTTGCCGAAGGCCCCGGAGCCCGTCAAGGACCCGATCAGGCGGATCGCCGCGGCGCCGAAAGTCCCCGAAAACAAGGATAGAGGCGTCACCAACAAGGGTCGGGCCAAAGAGGTCGCCAGGAAACCCCCCGAGGTTCCTGCCGAGCCACAATCCACGGAGAAGAAAGCCGAGGAAAGCATAGACACCTACGTCCAACTCGGACGCCAGAAGCTGCAAAGCGGCGACATCAGCGCCGCAGCGGTCAACTTCTCCAAGGCCAGGGAGCTTGATCCGAAGAATGCCGATGCCCAGGCGGGCCTGGGCGAGGTCGCCTTCGAACAGGGCAACTGGGAGGAGGCGATCAAGCATCTGCGTCAAGGCATCCGCCTGGCCCCGCGCCGAATCAACTATCAGGTCCTGCTCGGTCAGTCGCTCTACAAGCTGGGCCGCTACAAGGATGCCGCGGACACCTGCCGCAAGGTCCTCAAGCAGGATCCGAGCTTCAAAGAAGCCCAGCAGACCCTCGACCTTTCCGAGAAGAAGCTGGCCGAATCCTCCGACTCTCTTTAGTACCGTTGCATGTTCATCTCCACCTGCGAAACGCTCGTCGATTTCTCATGAGATCCCCTCAACTCGTTCCGGCAACACGCCGATGAAACATGCGTGCTGGCACATGGCCCCTGCTGACCGTCTCCAGCGGGGCCAAGGCCAACGGGACAAGGCTGTGCAATCTCTGACCGACGAGGGCAAATATGATTCTTTTGCGCGCACCCCAAGCAGTGTTATCGTGAACCTCAAGAGCAGCCCAGGTGCTTTGGAGGGGCCAAAGATGGCGCGGACCCGAGGAATTCCGATTCCCTGCAAGCAGGACACCGACGCTCCCCAGTGGGAGCCTGAGCCCCTTGAGCTCCCCCTATACATCCCGGTTGATCGGCGCGCACCCCAGACCAGCGGCGACGAGGCGCAGAAGCGCTCCTCCCGAGTCATCGTCATCGACCTCGCCTGAGCCCCACTCGTCTTTCCCCCGAACCGGACCCCCCCTTCAGCCTGTCGTGAGGTCAGTCGGCTCCTCGGTGAGGACCTGGCTCGCGCGACGCCTCTGGACCATCCAGGCGAAGATGATGCTCAGGTTGTAGAGCACCGTCAGCGAGCCGGCCATCGCGAGCTGTCCCACCACCAGGTCCCCCGGCGTCAGAATGGCCCCGGCGATGGCGAAGAGAATGATGGCATAGCGGTTGAATCGCCACAGCGACCCCGCCGACACCACCCCCAGGAGCGAGAGCACCGATAAGACCAGCGGCAGTTCGAAGACTGCGCCGAAGACCAGGAGCAACATCAGCGTCAGGCCGAAGTATTCGTCCATGCTGATCATCGGCAGAATGGCCGCCGCATTCTGGATCGAGACATCCGTGCCGATCTCGCTCTGAAGTTGCCGGCTGGCATCCTGCCCCGCGGTCAGGAAGAACTGGTACCCCGCCGGAAGCACGAAGTGGTAGCAGAACAGCCCGCCTCCGATAAAGAGCATGGCGGCCGTGAACACGAAAGGCGCCGCCCAGCGCTTTTCGTGCTTGTGCAGCCCGGGAGCGATGAAGGCCCAGAGCTGCCAGAAGATGGCCGGCGAAGCCAGAAAGATGGCCCCCACGATGGCGGTCTTCAAGAGTACGGTGAAAGCCTCGGTCGGGCTGGTAAAGATGATCTGCCCGGCCACCCCCGCCTTCTTGGCCATCAGGAACGCTTCCATCAGCGGCCGCGCCATGATGCGGAAAAGCACGCCCCGGTACACGTAACAGCCGATGGTCGCGATGAACACGGCGATGGCCGCGTTGCGCAGACGATCGCGCAGTTCGCTCAGGTGTTCGACGAACGGCATACGGCGTTCGTCGTTCATTTCGCCGGCCCCGCTTCATCAGGAGCCTTCTCTGCGCCAGGGTGCGTGGTGTGCGGCACCGGCGCGATGATCGGCACGGCGATCTCCGTGGAGCCCGCCGTCGAGGGCGGAAGCGGTGTCGCGGGATTCATCAGGTCGCGAAAACGCGCAGGCTCGTCGCGCAAAGCCGAACGCAGCTCTTCCAGCGGTCGACGCACCTCGTCGTCGATATGAATCTGGTCCTGGAGTTCTCGTGTCGCCTTGCGAAAGCTGCGGATTGCCTTGCCCAGACTCGACGCGACCTCCGGGATTCGCTGCGGGCCCAGAAAGAACAGGGCGAGCACAAGAATGACCATGAGCTCGCCAGGGCCTAGTCCAAACATGATGGCATTCTACGCGCTCCCGCCGCCCCGAGCAAGCCTGGCACAGTCGCAGAGCCCCCAGCCTGGCCGCGAAAACACCGGCCGCTAGCGCACCCGGGGGCGCCTTCCTTGCCAGGTTCATCGGGAGGCTTTGCTTGACAAGGTGAATTTTCGAATGCTACACCGAAGGCGTCCTCGTCAATGCGTAGTGCAGGCAACCGCCGCTGGGGCGTCGACAAGTGGTAAGTCACGGGTCTTTGGTACCCGCATTCGCAGGTTCGAGTCCTGCCGCCCCAACCAGCGTTTGGCATGTAACCGGGTAAACACCCTACAAAGCGAGTGTCGGTCGGGCCATGA
>JBBRLA010000742.1:0-3952 GCA_038231615.1 Polyangia bacterium
TATATTTTAATGATGTCCACTTTATATCCCATTATTTGTAGCCCGCCGCTCCCGCGAAGTCCTTGGGCCGTACGGACATCGACTTTTCGGCTAGGGTCTAGCTGTGCCACCAATAGAAGAGCAGAAGACGATTTGCAGACATTTGGATATTGAGGTCGCAAGATTCAAGGATGCCATTGCCCGCCTCGAGCGCGAGATCGCTCTCCTCCGCGAATACCGCACCCGTTTGGTCGCTGATGTAGTGACCGGCAAGCTCGACGTTCGCGAAGCAGCATCGCGTCTTCCCGCAGAAGCCTCCCCGGACATCGCCGAACCCATCGACTCCATCGATGAAACCGAAGAGACAGACGAGGAGCCCGCCCCATGAGCATGGACCTCAGCGAAAAGGGCCTTGAAACGTCCATCATGCTCCACATGACCGGCACCGACGGCTTGGCCGTCCCGGCCAACGTCGCCGCCGACAAGACCCCTCCCTACGGGGGCACAGGCTACCTCGCCGGCAGTCCCAAGGACTTCGATCGCGCCCACGCCCTCGATGTCGCCCAGCTCTTCGCCTTCCTCCATTCCACCCAGCCCGCCGCCTTCACCAAGCTCGCCATCGTCGACCCAAAGAGCCCCAACGACATCAACCGAGCCAAGTTCCTGGCCCGCCTGTCCGCCGAGGTCGGCAAGCGCGGCGTCATCGACGTTTTGCGCAAGGGCGTCGATCACGGCCCGGTACACTTCGACCTCTATTACCGCACTCCCTCCGAGGGCAACGACAAGGCCGCCGCCCTCCATGCCAAGAACCGCTTCTCCGTCACCCGCCAGCTCGCCTACAGCCTGGACGAGACCCGCCGCGCCCTGGATCTGTGCCTCTTCCTGAACGGTCTGTCCATCGCCACCTTCGAGCTGAAGAACAACCAGACCAAGCAGACCGTCGAAGACGCCGTGGAACAATACCGCCACGACCGCGACCCGCGCGAGCGCCTCTTCGAGTTCGGCCGCTGCGTCGTCCACTTTGCCGTGGACGAAGGCAAGGTGCGCATGTGCACCCGGCTGACCGGAAAGACCTCCTGGTTCCTGCCCTTCGACAAGGGCTACAACGACGGCGCCGGCAACCCGCCCTGTCAGCACGGTTTCAGGTCCGGCTACCTGTGGCGCGAAATCCTGACCCCGGCCAGCCTGACCGACATTTTGGAGAACTACGCCCAGATCGTCGAGCGCAAGAACGACAAGACGGGCAAGAAAGAACGCAGCCAGGTCTTCCCCCGCTACCACCAGCTCTCCGTCGTCCACAAGGTCCTCGCCGACGTGCGCGACCACGGCGGCGGCAAGCGATACCTGATCCAGCACTCCGCGGGCAGCGGCAAATCCAACTCCATCGCCTGGCTCGCCCATCAGCTCATCGGCGTCAAGCGCGGCGGCAAGGAGGTCTTCGACTCCGTCATCGTGATCACCGACCGCCGCCTTCTCGACGATCAGATCCAGAAGACCATCAAGCAGTTCATGCAGGTCGGCGCCACCGTCGGCCATGCGGAGCACTCCGGCGACCTGAGCAAGTTCATCGCCCAGGGCAAGAAGATCATCATCTCCACCGTCCAGAAGTTCCCTCACATCCTGGGCGAGATCGAGACCGAGGCCAAGAAGACCTTCGCCATCATCATCGACGAGGCGCACTCCAGCCAGGGCGGCAAGGCGTCGTCCGCGATGAGCAAGAAGCTCGGCGGCGCTGCTGCCGGCCAGGACACCGGCGCCGACGCGCAAGGCGACGAAGGCCCCGATCCGGAAGATGTCGTGAACGCTGCGCTGGAGCAGCGGATGGCCAAGCACAAGATGCTGGCCAACGCCAGCTACTTTGCCTTCACCGCCACCCCCAAGCCCAAGACCCTGGAGATGTTCGGCGAACCCCTGCCTCCCGATGCCGAAGGCAAGGTCAAGCACCGCCCCTTCCACGGCTATACGATGAAGCAGGCCATCGAAGAGGGCTTCATCCTGGATGTCCTGAAGAGCTATACCCCGGTCAACAGCTACTACAAGCTGGTCAAGAAGATCGACGACGACCCCGAATACGACACCAAGAAGGCGGCCAAGAAGCTGCGCCTTTATGTCGAGAGCCACGGCCACGCGATCCGCCTGAAGGCCGAGATCATGGTGGACCACTTTCACGCGCAGGTGCTGGCTGCCGGCAAGATCGGCGGTCATGCCAGGGCCATGGTGGTGGCCAGCGGCATCGAGCGGGCGCTGGACTATTACCGCGACGTGAAGGACTACCTGGTGGAGCGAAAGAGCCCTTACCAAGCCGTCGTCGCCTTCTCCGGCGAGTATGAATATCACGGGAAGACGGTCACCGAAGCCTCAGAGAACGGCTTCCCCGCCGGCGAGATTGCCGACAAGATCCGCACCGACCCGTACCGATTCCTGATCTGCGCCGAAAAGTTCCAGACCGGCTATGACGAGCCGCTTTTGCACACCATGTACGTGGACAAGCCGCTCGCGGGAATCAAGGCGGTCCAGACCCTGTCGCGGCTGAACCGCGCGCACCCGCAGAAGCACGACTGTTTCGTGCTCGACTTCCACAACAACGCCGAAGGGATCATCCACGCCTTCCAGGACTATTACCGAACGACGCTGCTGAGCGAGGAGACCGATCCGAACAAGCTGAACGACCTGAAAACGGCCTTGGATGATGCCCAGGTTTACTCGGCGGAGCAGGTGCAGGAAGTGGTTGCGCTCTTTCTGGCCGCAGGCGAGAAAAGGCAGGAGACCGAGCCGATCCTGGATGCCTGCAAGGATGTCTACATGACCGCGCTGGACGAGGATGCCCAGGTGAATTTCAAGGGCAAGGCCAAGGCATTCTGTCGCACCTACGACTTCCTGGCCTCGGTGATGCCCTACAGCAACCGGGAGTGGGAGAAGCTGTCGATCGTGCTGAACCTGCTCATCCCCAAGCTGCCGGCCCCCAAGGAGGAGGATCTGGCCAAGGGCATCCTGGAATCCATCGACATGGACAGCTACCGCGTCGAGAAGAAGGAAGTGATGAAGATCCTCCTTGAGGACAAGGACGCGGAGATCGAGCCGGCTTCACCGGTCGGTGGAGGCGGCAAGCCCGATCCCAAGCACGACCGCCTGAGCAACATCATCAAGAACTTCAACGACAACTTCGCCACTCTGTTCACCGACGCCGACCAGGTCGTCAAGCGCATCCGCGACGACATCGCCCCCAAGGTCGCGGCGGATGGTGCGTACAAGAACGCGAAGCAGAACACGCCCCACACCGCGCGCATCGCCCATGACACCGCCCTCAGCAAGTTCATGCAGCTTCTGCTGAAGGAGGACATGCAACTCTACAAGCAATTCTTCCAGAATGAGTCATTCCGCCGCTCTGTCAGCGACATGGTATATGCGCTGACCAACGACGGATCCCCCTCGCCCGCCTGAACCCGCGTAGGCTCAGGACAACATGGCGATGGCGTCGATTCCGGCGCCACGGTCGCGCTCCGACCAGCCGGGAAAGTCAGGGCTGAGGTTTACGCAGGAGGCCGGTCAGGACAGAAGGGCGCGGGCAATTGCGTCGGCGTCGCCGTTGAGGAAGGCCGGAAGGAGCGCGGTCAGGCGGGCAGGCTCCTTGATGGCGAAGAGAGCGCCTTGAACTGACTCAGGCACTGCCCCCAGCCTTTGCTGGTAAATGCTCAGCAGCATGTCGGCAGCGCCCCGGTTGATACCCCGGTAGTAGTGTTTGCCTTCCCAGGTGAGCTCGGCTTCCTGGAGATCACGGTCTTCCGGTTTGTTGATCTCGGCTTGCATCTCGTGCTCCTCGGTGGGGGAAAGTGTAGGGGTTGTAGTCGCAGCGCCGCAGGCCGATCTGGCCCTTGCCGGGGACGAACCAGGTGGCGATCGGGATGATCGGCGTCGGAAAGTGGCGGTGCTGCGTCACCGCTGTGTAGAGCATCATGCGCAAGCCCAGCGGCAA
>JBBRLA010000743.1:0-3940 GCA_038231615.1 Polyangia bacterium
AATTAGTATACCCATATATTTTAATGATGTCCACTTTATATCCCATTATTTGTAGCCCGCCGCTCCCGCGAAGTCCTTGGGCCGTACGGACATCGACTTTTCGGCTAGGGTCGAGCTAGGAGTGGGCCATGGAGAAAAACTACCACCGTCAGTTCGGGATTTGGCACTTCACTTTTCTTCAAGCGCCCCCTTGCCTTTCCAGAGGAAGGCCACTACACTACGTATTAGTTCAAATGTACTGCCTTCATTTCATCCATCGCTATTGTTGCTGTACGGGGTCGGCCGGATCGAGAAGTCTCGGTTCGGTGCCGTATGGTCCCATGGTGGGTCCGGCCAGCAATAAGATGATGAAATGGAAGTCCAAGCATGGCAGCGATTCCCGATACCGGTACCCTCACCGGACAGGTACTGACTGATTTTTTGATCAAGACGATCCTGACCTTGCGCGCGGTCGGGCTCATCTTCGCCAACTTCAAACCCCCCGCCAATCCTGCCGGGGCTGGGGCATTGCGCTACCTGGGACCGAGCTTTCTGGGGCTGGTCCCGAAGGCGCGTGCTCTTCTTGCTGCCACCATCAACACCGGCGCCTTCATCGGGCTCGGGTTCGGGCTGGCCGAGTATGACCAGGCCGTCGCTCGGGCTACCGACGCGCACGAGTCCGACACCATGCTGGCGGTGCTGGCCAAGGACGCCCATGCGACGGCATCCGGGGCATTACAGAACCTGGCGCTCATGACGATGCAAATCATCCAGGCGTATTTCTCTACCGTGAACCTGCCGAGCGCCGATCCCAAGGTCAAAGAACTACTCAAGGCCGCGGGCGCCAAGATCGAGGCGGCTATCGCTCCGATCAGGAGTTCCCGCAAGGGCAGCCGGATCGCCAACGCCGCCGTCAAGGAGAAGGACACCGCGATCCATACGCTGGAAATGACGGTTCAGCAGTACCAGACCGAAGAGACGGTGCACAAGGCGCAGGACGGGCTGAAGCTCCAGATCCTGACCGGCGAGCCGCTGCGGCCCAAGGACCTGGTGGTGACCGAGGTTCCCGCCGTGGCGGAGCCGGTGGTGAAGGCGGGTACCAAGGGAGCCAAGGCAAACGTGTCTGCCGCCGCCCCCGCCTCTGCCGCGGCACAGAAGGTCCGGCGGAAGTCCCCTCGGTAAGCGTATCAAAAAGCCGCCGACGACGCGATCGACCGCGCCCGCCAGGGAGAGACCAAGCTCACCCCCATCAAGGGGCCCGCGGCCTCAGCCAGGCTGGCACAGAGCGGCCACTTGCGCCTGGGCCTGATCGCGAGCGCCGACGATGGCCGTGGAGATTCTCTCCAGTACGGTCACGTCGGTCACTGCATCCAACTGCTCTTCTGGTTTCATCGTCGTGGGATAGACGATTCCATCCACTAGCCAGAGTTCGTGGACTTGGCAAATGTATATCGCTAACATATACATTAAAGGTGGACTCATTCGAGCGCCTGAAGAGCTGCACGGGATTTCTGTGGGACAGGTCCCATGAGTAAGCATCGGCGATTCAAGACCGAAGAAGAAGAGCGCGCCTACTGGGCCAAGCATGACTCCGTCGGAGAAGTGGACTGGTCGCGGGCCACGCGGATGACGCTCCCCAACCTCCAGCCCTCTGTGCGCACGATCTCGTTGCGTCTCCCAGAGGGGATGTTGGAGGCGCTGAAGGTCCTCGCCAACAAGAGCGATGTTCCGTACCAGTCGCTGATCAATATCTTCTTGTCGGAGCGCCTCCAGCACGAACTGGACAAGAAAACCGCCTGAACGGTCACGTCTCCTGGCCCTACGTGGATGGGCAGATCGCGGCAGTGGCGGCAGTCAATGGAGGGGTTGCACTCCGGGCAGTGAACCCGCACCGCACCCTTGCACAGAAGGCTGCATCGGAGTGCAGTAAGCCGAATCACCCTCGCAATATCCTACCTTTACCGACTTTTTCACGGGGATTTTTCAATCTGATCAGTACCAGAATCGGTCCCCGGTTGACTTCTCGCGATCCCTTTGATACGTGTCCCAGAGAGATCCGTTAGAAAGAGTATCCGATTGCCCTATCTGGTATGCAATCTTTGCTCATGCCCTCAGCCAGGATTCATTCTGCATGCGAAAGACCACTGCAACTCGTTCCGCCCCGAAATTGTCCCTCCGCACCGACTCGGATAATGCCCGGCATGTCCTGGCCCGAGTCGAGGAACTGAAGCCCCGCGCCCGCCAGGGAGAGACCCCCGCGGAGATCATCGACAAGGGCCTGGCCCTGGCCGAGATCAAGCAGCTCCGGCCCTGGGACTTGGACGGGACCGGGGCCTTCGGGCGCTGGACTCAGAAGAACCTGTCTTATGCGGTGGCCCGCGCCAACCAGTACATCCGCATCGCCAGGTCCGTGGCGCTCGACAAGGTGGCGGACACGAACCTGTTCTTCGAGCACCTGAAGGTGCTCGCCGGTGCGCCCGCGGCCCTGCATGACGAGTTGATCGCGGCGGCGCTGGCCGGTGCCAGTGCCGGAAGGCTGCGCAAGCTCGCCAACGGAGAAGACCCGGACGCCGAGAAAATACAGAACGCAAAGACGGTGACCGAGCAAGCGACCGGGCTGCAAAGGAAGACCGAGAAGGCCCTTTCCCTGCTCTGGCAAATGGTGAAGGCCGACAAGGAACTCGAACCCGCTCTGTTGCGCCGGATCGAAGAGGGGCAGGACCGGCTGGCGGCGCGCATCGCCCAGCTCCGCCTGGCCACGCCGTCACCAGCGCCCCAACCTCCCCCGGAGCTGCCGCCAACAGCGCCGCCGCCGTCACCACCGCCGTCACCGGCGCCGCCCGCGCCGCCACCGCCACCGCCGCCGCCGCCGCCGTCACCGCCACCGCCGGCGCCCCAGCCTCCAGAGCCCCCGTCTTCTCCCCCTCCGGCCGGCCCCAAAATGGATCCACGTGGATCCATTTCTACCCCCAAGGGTGCCCCTGCCGGCAAGCCCGAATCGGGGCCTGCTCCCGATGAGGAAGAGGCGCGCATTCGCCAGCTCTGCGCCCCCTACACCCCCGAGCCGCTCCCGCCCCAGACCACCCGCATCGTCCCACACAAGGAGTGGCCCTCGGACTGGAAGGCGAAGTTCCTCTCGACGCGCATCCCCGAGGACCCCATCTTGCTCTGCGGCAACGCCCCCTCCCCACAGCGCGGCACCCTGGGCAGGAGTCTCTACGGGGGCTACCGCGTCAGCGTGGATTTCAACGGCAACCTCGGCACCTTCCTGTTCAGCACCCCCGGCGGGGGCAAGACCTACGCGTGCAACGTGCTCACGCACATGGCCCTGGCAAAGCTGCACAACCTCAACGTCCTGCCGGCGCCGCTGTGCTGCGTCGCGGTCCACTATCACCCCGACGACAGCCACGACGCCGAGGCGCTCTCTCTGCGCTTCCCCAACAAAAACGCCGACGAGGTCCGCTACCTGGTGCAAGAAGTCGGCGGGATGCCCGAGGGCCTGGCAGACATCACCCTGGTTTGCCCCGCCGGCCGCGTCGAATTGATGCGGCAGCGCTACCCGCACGTGCAGGTCGTGCCGCTGCTCTTCGCCACCAGCGAACTGGGCGCCAACGAGGTGCAGTGCCTGCTGGGTCTGAACGATCCCAACGACAAGCGGATGTACACCCAGCAGATCCGCCTGGCCATGCGCAAGCTGGCCGGGCGCGGGCAGATGAACCTGTACCAGTTCGAAAATGCCCTGCTGGCAGAAGACCTGTCCACCGAGGCCAGAAAGCTGGTCATGACGCGCCTGGGCTTCTTCCGGCCCTACATCTGCGACGACTACCCGTTGCGCCGGCTGCGGCGAGCGGGCGGGCTGATTGTCCTGGACGTGCGGGACCCCTGGTCAACCAAGCAGGATTCGCTGCTTCTGGGCACCCTGGGCCTGTCCGTGATGACCCGCCGGGACCCATTGCAACGC
>JBBRLA010000744.1:0-3939 GCA_038231615.1 Polyangia bacterium
CCAGGCGCATGCCCTTTTCTTCGCCCTTCCGGAATGCCTCCTTGCGGGCTATCGTCTGTGGGTCTTTCAACAACGCCACCGCGTCATGCTCGGCCATGATGAGCCTTTCGTACGCAATTAGTAGCTTCTGGCTCTCGCTCATCATGACGAGCTTCCTTTCTGCTTCCTCGATCTAGGAACCGGCCCCGGCCAGGCCCGCGCCGACTTCAACGCCGCCCGCAGCTCGCGCAGTTTGTCCAGGTCCATCTGCTCGATCTGGGCCCGCCGATCCGCCGTCAGGTCCACCCCGAGTAGCTCGCACATGTCGGCGATCCACAGGCGCAGGCTCTCTTCCCGGCCCAGGCGCTCGCCCTTTTCCTGGCCCAGGCGCTCGCCCTTTTCCTGGCCCTCCTGGAGGGCTTCCCTGCGGGCTATCGTCAGCGGGTCTTTCATCAGCGCCACCGCGTCATGCTGGGCCATGACGCGCCTTTCGTACGCCACTTGTAGCTTCCGGCTCTGGCTGATCATGACGAGCTTCCTTTCTGCTTCCTCGATTTCGGGTACGCCCAGCCGGGCTGCCTGCTCTGCGGTCATCTCATGTCCGTGCTTCAGAAAGTATAGCCACTTTTCCTCCAGATCGCCTTCAGCCAGGTCGGGGAACTTGCGCATCTCCACGGTGTGGATCTCGAAGTGGGGGCTGAGCACCGCGTCGTCCCCGTCGGCGCGAGCGCGGAAGACATGGTGGAACATGGGGTACTTCTTTTTGTCCAGCAGGTTGAAGAAGAGGAAGTGGAGCGAGATGACCGGGTTCAAGTCGGTGTAGCCCGCCCCCGACTTGAACTGGCCCCGGTACATCCCGGCCCAATAGATCAACACTCGCTCGGCGTAGGCCGGTTTCAGGCTGATCTGCACCTCGATGTGGAACTGGCGCCTATCCTCGGCCTCGGCGCGCACGTCCAGCACGACCTCCTTGTCCTTGGCCCGAGGACCGGTCAAATGAGTGGGTAAGAGGACCAGCTTGAGAATGCGCTGGCCCGGCGGAAAACGCAGGATGGCGTTGAGCAGGCTGATCAGCAGGCGACAGCCGTTTTCTCCGTCGAAGAGGCGGCGAAATACCACGTCCGCGCCGGGCGGTAGCTTGGGATAGAGTCGTTTCATGCACGAACCCTATGACACGCCCCGGGGCGGCGCAAGTTTTCGCGGGCGCACGGGGCCGGCTGCCGTGCCGGGGCGCACGGGGCCGGCTGCCGTGCCGGCCTTCAGGCAGTGGGGCCTCTCCTTTATATAGATGGGGGCTCTCCTTTCCTATGTGGGGGGCGCCCTTGCGGCGGTGGGGTCGCGCCTTTGGCGGATGCAGGGCCGCGGCTTGGCGAGGCCGGCAGGGCGGGGAGAATAGGCCGGCGGGGCGGGGCAAAAAGGCCGGCGGGACAGGGCAAAAAGGTCGGCATCCCGGGGTACGCAGGCCGGTTGTGCGGCCTTCTCAGGCCGGTCACGCCCCGCGGCGGCACGTCGAGTACCTGAAGCAGAAGGTCGCGCCCCACCGCCGCAACGCGGAAAGCCACCCCCACAAGGTCGCGCCCCACCGCGACAACGCGGAAAGCCACCCCCACAAGGTCGCGCCCCACCGCGACAACGCGGAAAGCCACCCCCAGAAGGTTGCGCCCCACCGCCGCAACGCGGGGCCCCGGCACAAGACACCAATCGCCGCCCGGGGCGAAATAAAGCCGCCCGGGGACAACAGGGCGGCCCGTCCTTTTCCGTGAAGGGCGCCGCAAGACACATCATCCGCGCATCCCGGGGATGTTCCCGGCCCAACTGGAATCCGTGGCGGGGGCGCGCAAGAAGTGCACGTTGGCAAGATTGTGAGTCTTTCCGTTGCTATTGCGCAAGGCTGGACTAAACTGAACTTGAGAAAAGGATCTCCCCATGAACAGCGTCCAGGCCTACCCCTCCCAAAGCTCCCCTGCCCCGGCACCCAGGTCCGGCGGTCTGGACGACCTTTCGTTCCTCCGCTCCTGCCTCGATCATCTGGACGCCAACGTCTTCATCGCAAACGGCGAACTGGAACTCATCTATATGAATCCCCGGGCGCGGTCCTCGCTGGGCCTCATCGCCGGCGAGATCCGGCGGGTCTTCGGCCTATCGGTGGACGAGATCCTCAACGGCTCCATCCACCGCTTCCACAGGGACCCCCGGAAGGTCGAGCGCATCCTGCGCGATCCGGCGGCACTGCCCCACTTGGCCCGCTTCGCCTTTGGCGACATCACCTTGCAGACCCGCATCAACGGGATCTTTACCTCCGACGGCACCCCCCGGGGCTACGTGGTGCACTGGGACAACGTCAGCGAACAGGCCGCGTCACAACGGCGCGAGGCCGAGATCAAGGCCGGCGCCGCCGCCATCGGCGACAGCGTGAAGGCGCTCTCCCGGGCGCGGACCGTCGCGGAGGCGTGCACCCTGGTGCTGCACACCATGCGCGACCTGCTCAAATGGGGCCACGGCACGTACTTCGCCCTGCCCGCGGGGCCAGGGCCAGGGCCAGGGGACGACGCCCTGCGCTGGGTCGCGGAGTCGGGGTCCATCGCCGACGAGCTGAAGCGGACCACGGCGACGGCGCGGATGCGCAGGGACCAGGGGCTGCCGGGGCGGGCGTGGAAGACCGGCGAAAACGTGTTCGCCGCCGATCTGGAGGAGGTGAACGACGAACGGGCGCAGGCGGCACAACGGGCGGGAGTGCGGGCGGCGATGGCCCTGCCGATCCTCATGGACGACGAGGTCGTGGGAGTGCTGGAATTCTTCTCCCAGGACGCGGCGCGTCCGTCGCCCGAGATCCTGGAGTCGGTGCACAGCATCTCGCTTGTGCTCTCCTCCACGCTCCTGCGCCTGCGGGATTCCGCGCGGCAGCAGGAGCAGGGCCAAAGCATGCGCGGGGTCATCGGCAAGGTCGCCGAAAACGCCCGCGACCTGGCCGGCGCCTCCGACGAGCTTGGCACCCTGAGCCAACGGATGGGCGGGGCCGCGCGGGAGACCTCGAAGCAGGCCACGGCGGCGTCGGGTGCCTCGGAGCAGGTCAACCGCAACGTGCAGGCGGTGGCCACGGCGGTGGAACAGATGAACGCCAGCATCCGCGAGATCGCCCGCAACACCGCCGAGGCGGGGAAGGTGGCGACCCACGCGGTGGCGGTGGCGCAGGTGACCACCACCACCATCGGCAAGCTGGGGGAAAGCAGCGGGGAGATTGGCAAGGTGCTGAAGGTGATCAGTTCGATCGCCCAGCAGACAAACCTTCTGGCGCTGAACGCCACCATCGAGGCGGCCCGGGCCGGGGAGGCGGGCAAGGGCTTCGCGGTGGTGGCCAACGAGGTCAAGGAGCTGGCCAAAGAGACCGCGCGGGCCACCGGGGACATCAGCAAGAAGATCGACGCCATCCAGAAGGACACCAAGGGGGCGGTGGACGCCATTGGCCACATCGGGTTGATCATCACGCAGATCAACGACCTGCAAAGCACCATCGCCTCGATGGTGGACGAGCAGACGGCGACGACCAACGAGATCGGGCGCAACCTGACGGAAGCGGCGCAAAGCAGCATCGAGATCACCAAGAACATCAGCAGCGTGGCGCAGGCCGCGATGCTGACCACCACCGGGGTTTCGGAGACGCAGAGGGCGACCCAGGGGCTTTCCCGCATCGCCGCCGAGCTGCGCCAGATCGTGGGATCGGTGGACTGATCGGAGACGCATCGCGCGAGCGATTGATTGATCGACCGACCGCAGGGTGCCTACCTGAATCAGGGCCCCCCCCTGTCCGTGAGCGAGCGTGAGCGTGAGCGTGAGCGTGAGCGTGAGCGATTACCGGCAGAGTTTGCTGAGCATCGCAATCACCCGATCAAGCAGCTCATTGCCTCGCTGATAGGCTGGTTCGTCGATGAGCTGGAGAACTCGGCACACATCGAGGATGGC
>JBBRLA010000745.1:0-3907 GCA_038231615.1 Polyangia bacterium
ACCAACGTGGTGGACAAGTACATCCGAGGGCGAGCCTTACTTTCCTCGTGAGGAGGTTCCATGACGGAGGCGGCAGAGTACCAGGCCGCGATCTAAAATGCGAATAATTTCTGCGTTGCTGGCATGCTCTAATTAAACCTGTGAGTTTTCCACACGATGACTGGCCAGGCTGGTGGAACTGGGAGATTGAACCTCACGCCCCATGTGGAAAAGCGCATGGAGGATCGAGCATTTAGCGAAGTCGATCTGCGGCGCATGCTGGAGCATCCAGGTGAGCGATGGGGCCGACGCCCTCGTCGAAGGCAACCAGGTGAGCGGGCAGGTCTACTCCCCCATGACACTGTCGAGTGCGCTGCTCTTCTTCCGTCCCGGCCGCCTGTGGATCACCAACAATGCAAGATCGCCTATTCATGAGGTTCACTCTTCTCGCGTCGGATGGTCGGATGGTCGGCATGGTTCCATGTGCCACGGACTCGGCGGCTTCATCCGCTTCCTTGCCCCCGCTCGACCTCGGTTAGAGGAACCACCGCCGTGGCATCACGGGCGCGCCTGGGCGAAGACGAGGTCGCCTATTCTGCGCGCAGTGTCTCTCTCATGCGGGTGGCCGCGATCAGCCCCGAGCCGAACGTGAGGGCCGCGATGAGCCAGATGGCTGACTCGACCCCGAGTGCATCGGCGACGACCCCGGCGAGCAGAGCGCCGATCGCATAGCCGAGATCGCGCCACAGGCGGTACACGCCGACCGCCGACGCGCGCCACCTTGGGTGTGCGACGTCGCCGATGGCGGCGAGCAGCGTCGGGTAGACCATCGCGGTCCCGACGCCAAGCAGCACCCCGCCGGCCGCGAAGCCCAGGAAAGCCTTCGACGAGGCCGTGACGGCGATGCCGATCGCCTGCACCCACATGCCGCCCACGATGAGCCACTTCCGTCCGATCCTGTCCGAGAGCGCGCCAGTGACGAGCTGCCCCATCCCCCAGACGCCGGGGTAGATCGCGGCGAGCCAGCCGATCTGGGCGAGGCTCATCCCCGATGCGGCGAAGAAGAGCGGGAAGAGCCCCCACGCCATGCCGTCGTTCAGGTTGTTGACCAGCCCGGCCTGGCTCACGCTCGACAAGTTCTTATCGAGCAGCGACGTGAGCGCAAACACCCGCCACTGCGAAAGGATGCCTCCTTCTGGAATGCCGGCAGCGAGGCTGGCCTCATGGCCGACATGGCGCTTCGTCTCACGAACGAGGAGGGCGGAGAGCAGCAACCCGACGGCGACGAAGCCGATCCCCAGGTAGAAGGGCTGTGGGCGGAGGCCGAAGGTCGAAGCGAGGTAGCCGGTGGCGAGCGCAGACATCGCCACGGCGAGGTAGCCAGCGAACTCGTTCAGGCCCATCGCCAGGCCGCGCTTCTTCGGCCCCGCGAGATCGATCTTCATGATGACCGTGCTGGACCAGGTGAGCCCCTGGCTGACGCCGAGCAGGACGTTGGCCGCAAGCACCCACGTCCACGACGGTGCCCACATGAGGAGGAAGGGCACCGGGCTGGCGACGAGCCACCCGCCCACGAGAATCGGCTTGCGGCCGTACACATCGGAGAGCCGGCCTGCGAGGTAGTTGGTAAGCGCCTTGGTGACCCCGAAGACGACGATGAACGAAAGGATCGCGGCGTGGGCCGCGAGGTGGAACTCATGCTCGGCGATGGACGGCAGGATGCTCCGCTCCATGCCCACCATCGCGCCGACGAAAGCGTTGACGGCAACAAGCAACGAGAACTGCGCGAGGTTCGCGCGGATGCCCAGCCTGAGGGCCGGCTGGATCATCGCGCCCCCTGCGGTGGTGTGACCGAGATGTAATGCACTGTATCACTATGGTAACCGATGTTGTCCGGCGTGGCGACCGTGACCGTGCCATAATTCGCGACAAACCACCCATCTGACGATCGCGGCTTCCTGCGCACGGACCTCAAGAGCCGCGCCGTGCAGGGCGTCGAGGGGGGGTATGCACCGGGCGATGCCGGCGCGGCCTGGGGGATGATAGACATCGGCCTCAAGGGCAGGTCCGCGATCATGGCCGATTGAGAAAGCGCGTCCGTCCGATGTTATTGGCGCGACCGCCCGTAACGGGTTATGGTTGCCGTTAGGAGATTTGCAGATGGACGCATTCTGGCTGGCCGCGGTGCTTATTGTGTGGGCGCTGCTGCAGTATCTGGTGCTGCCCCGGTTGGGGGTGCCTACCTGAGCGGTGCCTTACCCGCGCCGGTCGGCGCGCAAGGACGGCAGCGATGAGGATGGACCACGAAACGGAGGGCGCTAGATGGACAAGTTCGCCATGAGGAAGGTGCTGCATTCGGGCTATGAAGAGGCGCTCGCCCGGCTGCCCGAGGCCCTCAAGAGCGAGGGTTTCGGCGTGCTCACCGAGATCGACGTGCGCGACACCTTGAAGAAGAAGCTGGGGGTAGACTTTCGCCGGTACAAGATCCTGGGCGCCTGCAACCCGCAGCTGGCGCACCAGGCCCTCCAGACCGAGCTGGAGATCGGAGTGATGCTGCCGTGCAACGTTATCGTCTACGAAGGCGAGGACGGCAAGGCGGTGGTCACGGCCATCGATCCCATGCAGACCATGGCGGCGCACGGCAGCCCCGCGCTCCAGCAGATCGCGGCGACGGTCCGCGAGAGGCTGGGCCGGGTGCTCGGCCAGCTGGATTAGCCTCAGCCCGCTCTGTCCTTCGGGACGCCGAGGTCATCCGTGGGGTGGAACAGGTTCAGCGGCAGGCGCAGGTAGCGCTTGCCGCTCGGACGCGCCGCGGGCAGACGCCCCGCGTCGATGTTGACCTGCACGCTCGGGAAGAGCAGGCGCGGCGGGGCGAGGGTCGCGTCGCGCTCCTTGCGGAAGGTGACGAAGTGCTCCCGCAGGGTGTCGGCGCGGATCTGGATGTTGTGCCGCTTCTCTATACCGATGGTGGTCTCCCAGCGCAACGGGCGACCCCCGGGCTGGTAGTCGTGCCCGACGAAGACGCGGACACTGTCCGGGAGGGTGTAGAGGCGCTCCTTGATTGATCGGTAGAGGTCCTCCGCGCTGCCCCTGGGGAAGTCGCAGCGCCCGGTGCCGTAGTCCTCCATGAAGAGGGCGTCGCCGGTGAAGATCACGTCGCCGAGGAGGTAGCTCATGCACGCCGGCGTGTGCCCCGGGGTGGCCAGGGCGGTGACGCCCAGGCTACCTGCCTGGAGCACATCGTTGTCCTGGATGAGGCGATCGAACTGGCTGCCGTTGGTGGGGAAGTCGGCGGTCAGGTCGAAGATGTCCTTGAAAGTCTCTTGCACCGCAGTGATGCCCGCGCCGATGGCCACCGGGGTCTCGAAGCGCTGGCGCAGGAGATGGGAAGCGGACAGGTGGTCGGCGTGTGCGTGTGTCTCCAGGATGTAACGCAGCCGCAGCCCCTGCTCCCGGAGGTACTCGCTCACCGCGTCCGCGGACTCGGTGGAGGTCTGCGAGGCGAGCGGGTCGTAGTCGAGCACGGGATCGATGACCACCGCATCGCCGGTCTGCTCATCGTGGACGACGTAGGTAAGGGTGTAGGTCCGCGGGTCGAAGAATGCCTTGATTTTCTGCATGGTCTACCTCCGCCGGAGGCGGCGCGCATCCGGGCACTTGTACATAAGAACATGATCCATGCCTGCGAGGCGATATCCGGTCCGCCAACGGCGGGCCGGCTCGCGGACACCTGGCAACGGTGTTCCATTTGGGTGCGGCTCCTTTTCGTCGATTCTCGTCACCGTCGAGGGGATGGGCGCCAGATCGACTGAGCACCTGAGAGTGAGCGCGGATTCTGAGGGATCTGGATAGGGTGGTGGGCAAGCAAAGCGAGGGGAAATAGCGAAACCCCCTCAGAAAGCTTGCTACCGCCGCCCGAGGGGGGTTC
>JBBRLA010000746.1:0-3886 GCA_038231615.1 Polyangia bacterium
CCCCAGATGCCCGATGAATGATTAACGCAGCCAGAAGCGGGCCCGCTCCTCGGGAGGGGCGCCGCACGGCCCAGGAAATCATTCATCGAAATGCCGGCCTGGACCGATGTCTGTCGACGGGATGTCAGGAGGTCTGGATTCTTCATCGTCGTCCTCCTCGCAGGGAGTAGTTCATGAACTCGACCCCGCCGGTGTCGTCCTGCGTCTTCGCGACCGCGATGCCCGCCGCGCTGCCTACTAGCACGGCGACTCCTGCGCCGATACCAACCCAGAAATACCAGCGCTTCCACACCGGCACGGGCAAGGCCCCCTTGGCCTCTTTTTCCCAGAGCGAGTGGCGCTCATAGTAGTTGGGTTCCAGCGTGGCAGCCAGGCCCTCCAATAGCGGTACTGCCTTCTTGGGCTGGCCCGCCATGTGGTCAGCCCTGCCCAGCAAGAGCTTCAGGGTGGGCAGGTCCGGGGTCTTCTGGTGCTCCTTTTCCAGCATTTGCACCAGCGCCAAATAGAACTTTTCTTCTGCGTCGCTCTTGGGCGGCAGGCCCTTGAGGAATTCCGGGTCGGGGGTAGCATACCTCTTGTCAGGGTGGCGGTAGGCATCGTAGTAGGTGACGGCACCTTCAATGAGGCCCATGGCCAGATTGCCCTGCCCTTCCAGACGGAAGAGCCCGACCTGTACCCGGGCCAGGAGCAGGAGGGTTCTCGGCGGCTTCGTTGGCCTTGCCTCCTCCTCCTTCTTGAGCTGCTCAGCGAAGACCGAAGCGAGCTTTTCATAGGACTCGTGAAGTCGCGCGTCCACTGGCTTGGGATCGTGGGTCTGGTACCTATCCAAAAAGTCGAGCGAGTCCGCCCACTGCTCCAGATAGAGTTTGGTCCTCGCCTGGAGCAAGAGGAACTGCGTGTTGGCCCCCTGCTTGAGACGCTGTTCCGCGATGGCCCGGTCCAGATCCCGATAGTCAGCGCTCAGAATATTGAGGAGACGTGTACGCTCCGCCGGCGTCTGTTCGACCGCCACCTCGTGTTGCTTGCGCAAGGACTCAACCCTGGCTGGCGGCCTGTGCGGCTCACTAGAAAAAGAAGAATTTCGCTCATGGACCAAGTCCAGCTCGCGCCGGTACATCTCGTACGAGTCGAGCGCCTCCGAGAGCTTACCCTGGCGGGTATTCGCTTCTCCGATGAGCACCAGGAATTCAATCTTCTTGGGGGCTTGCCGATAGCCTTCTTCATACTTCTTGACCGCACCGGCGAAGTCGCGGTCCTTCTCTAGCTTCAATCCCTCGGCGAGCAGCTGCCGCGAGCGATCTTCCCCACGCCTGGGATCGGCTCCATGGCAAAGCCCCGGTACGCCGATCAGGAATGCAAGGGCAGCAACGGCGATCACGACAGTCGGAGTCCTCAAGGCGCGGTTCATATCTTGACCCCTACCAGTAGGTATTTGAGCCTATCAGTGTGCATCTTACTGAAGTCGTGAAAAATGTACACACTCCTTGATGCCGCGGCGCGGCATGGCTATCGTCCCCGCTCAGTGGCATTCAATACGTCTATCGGATCGAGACCCGGCGCTGTCCGGATCGCGACCAGCGGTATGGTCGTCTTGAGATCCTCGCCCTTTACCACCCGAACCGAGGCGCTAACGTATCCCCGATGACGGATCTCCAGTTCCACTGGCCACTTTTCACTGGAGAGCTTGCGTCGCAGTCGCGTGTGGCCCAGCATTTCCGCCGTCGCCTTGACGACCACTTCGGCCCCTGTCGGCTTGCTGTCGATATCAATCGACACGGTGGGCATCGGCACGAGAGCGAGATCTAGCGTCGTGTCGCTGTCGCGGTGTAACGGCGGCACCATCACCGTCCCGTAGCCCGAAAGTTCGACCTGGAGCGGACCCGGGGGAAGCTTGTTGACATCCAACTCGCAGACCTGGGACGTCTTGCAGAGCGCACTGCCCGCGGATACGACCGACGCCCCCGGTGGCGTGGTCTTGACGATCAACCTGGCAGGAAGCATTCGAATCGCGTGAACCTCATCGGCGGTGGTGTCCAGGTCGAGTTCCTGGGTCGCGTGGTCGAGAAGCTGGACTTTGGCGTGGAGCATCGTCTTGCCCTCCGTGAGCAGGTCAACGACGTCCAATGGCTTGCTGTCCTGGTGCCAGACGGCTCCGCCGACAGTGATCTTTGCCTTCTTTGGCTCGACGGTGAGGGCCCAGTGACTCGGTTGCAGGTCCACCGACCGTCGTGTCGAATGCCGACGCTCCAGAGGAACGACCTCCACCCGGTAGCCCGGCTTCTCCAGCCGGACAGCGGCGGTTTTCTCGCCTTTGGGTTGCCAGCGGAAGGGGCTTGTGGGGCCAGCGTGGTCCAGTGGCGCGCCGGTGGCCGCATCGAGGACTCGGACATCAGGCTGATTCACCGCAATCTCGCAGGTTACCGGCCAGAAATGGTAAAGGGTCCCAGCCAACCCCGCGACACCCAGAAGCGCCGCGCTCCGCCCTATCCAGGGACTCGCCGGACGACGCTCAAGGATAGCCCGGATGCGAGCAGCGACGCGGGCCATGGTGGGCCGCAGGGTCTTGTTCTCTGAGAGCATCTCCTCGATGAGCGCTCGCACCGCCGGATCGGGCACCGAGGCCGGCGGTAGCGGTGGCGCCGAGGGCAGCGCCCCGGTGAGGACCTCGTGCAGCGTCACCCCCAGGGCGTAGACATCCGCCAGGCCATCCACTTCCGAGGCGTTGCGCCACTGTTCGGGCGCCGTGTAGGGGCCGCTGCCCATCCCCACGCCGACCTGGGTGAGGCGCTGCGGCGATGCTTCCCCTGCGGCCTCCTTGGCGATGCCAAAGTCGATGATCTTGACCCGATGCCCGAGCAGGAACAGATTCGCCGGCTTCAGGTCCCGATGGACCACTCCTATCCGGTGCGCCACGGCGAGCGCCTCTGCCACTTGCCATCCGAGGCGCAGCGCCTCGTCCTGAGAGATTGCGCCGCGGCGGATCCTCTCCGAACACAACTCGCCCTCCAGGTACTCCATGACGAGCACAGTCCGCCCGTCCGGCATCTTCTCCGGCGGAAAGAACGCGACCATGCCTGGGTGACCCAGAACACGCAGGGTCTCCGCCACCTTTACCTCCTGGGCGACTCGCTCAGCGGGAACCAGGGGCAGCGGCACCTTGAGGGCTCGCTCTTCGCCACGCTCATTGTGTTTGGCGCGGAAGACCACCCCCATGCCGCCGAATCCTACCGGGAACGGGTCTCTGTAGGGACCGATCCCGCCGAGTTTGCAGACCTCAGTCGCGGTGATCAGACAGATGAGGGTGTGCTCTACCTCCTTCAGAGATGGCCTGTCCGCCGGTCGCGGCGACAGCATGCGGTCAACCAGGCTCTCAGCCTGCGGCAGCGTCTCCGGTGCCACGATACGCAGGCCACGTGGTCGCTCGTGGCGGTGCCGATTGGCGATCTCCGCAGCGTCGGCGCCTTTGTAGGAGGTGGGTGGTTCGCCGCTGATCATGAAGTAGAGCAGCGCGCCAAGGGCGTAGACGTCCGCCGCCGATCCGATCGGTTCACCGCTACGCCATTGCTCAGGCGCCAGGTAGAGCACGGGCACCGTCGGGCGATCCACCTGCACCATGTGGACTGTTCGTTGCAACTCGCTCTGCGGCTCGCTTCGCAGTGCCACCGTCTCCGAGTCCAGCAACTTGACTTGCTCGTCTCCTCCCGGCCCGCGCAGAAGAATCACCCCGTCGGGGTGGAGACCTAGATAGATAGAGCACATCCTGCTGGTGCAGGGTTAGCAGGGCCTGCGCGATCTGAAGGGCCAGGGGAAAGGCGGCAGCCCTCAGCCCTCCTCGAGGGACTCGCTCACCCAGGAACGTTCCGTTCAGCGGCTCCATGAACAGGTA
>JBBRLA010000747.1:0-3886 GCA_038231615.1 Polyangia bacterium
ACCAGGTGAGTCAGTCAGACAGGGATCGATCAATGCGGGAGATTGGGGTGGTTCGCGGGAGTGTGCCGGGCACGGTGGCGGCCTACGCGCAGAGGTCCGATAGTTCTGTCTGCAAAATCATCGTATTCATCATTATCATTTTTTCCGTAGACACTCTTTTCCATGCCTGTGACGGAACAAATGAAGGGTCGATTCCGATAATCTTGCCGGAACTCTCCGCACATGGAACCGGCGCACATTTGATGGAGGCCGCTTGTTGATTGGACGATGGCAGGATTTGCTGACCTGGCCGGCTCGTGATCGCTCACGTGTAGGGAGCGACACATGAGCCCCGCGCTGTATCGGACGTCCGAGGAGCATATCTTTGCCCGGCTGGAGCGCATCCGCCAGCGCGCAATCCACCTGGTCCAGGGAAGCGCCGCGCCGGCCTCGGAGCAGGAGTCCGCGCCCGCTGCCCGCGACGATGAGAACGTCGCCCTGAGCCTGACCGCCGGCATCTCCTTGCGCCTGCCGGCCCTGTTGAGCCTCTTCGAGCTGTCGCCGCTGGCCGGGGATGTCATCGTCTGTCTCCTCGCGGCGGAATACGATCCTTTCCTGCGCACGCTGGTGCGCGCCGTGCAGCGGGAGATGGGGCGGCCCTGGCTGGAGGTCGGCACCATCGCCGAGCTTTTGGACCTGCCGACGCCGCGGGTGCCCGAACTGGGTCCGCTGCTGCTTCCCGGCGGCCCCCTGCGCCGGTACTCGTTGATCCGCTGCGAGGACGCTGGCGAGCGAGAGCGCGAGATCGACACGCCCCTGGTGTCGGCGCGGGTGAAGCTCTCCGGGCGGGTGGCGCGCTACCTGGTCGGCGATGACAGCCTTCCCGAGGGGCTGAATCTCCTTGCGCCGCGCCCGCTGCTCGGCGCTTCCCTGGTGCCCGACGCCACCGCACAGGCCGTGCTGCGCCGCGTCCGGCTCGCCGCCGAGAAGGACGCGCCCCTGGTGGTGGAAATCGTTGGGCCCCCAGGCGTCGGCAAGCGGTTCTTCGCCGAGGGCCTGGCCGCGGAGCTGGGCGTGCCGCTGATCTGCGCCGACCTTTTGGGGGTCGAACGTCGCCATCTCGCCGAGTGCCTGGGCGAGGTCCGCCGCGAGGCACGCTTCGCTTCAGCCCTGCCCTGCCTGGTCCACTGGAGCACTACCCTGCCCAACACGCACCAGGCCCCCGACGAGATGGCTGCGGCCCCGCCGCCGCAGGCCCCGCGGCAGCTTCCACCCGAGCTTCAGCGATTCCTCGAAGAGCACGGCGGCCTTCTCTTTCTGACCGCGGAGGAGCGCGAGCCCCTGCTGGAGCTGCACGCGCGGTCCCTGTGTCACGTCGCCGTGCCCTTTCCGACGCCGTCGCAGCGCACGAACATGCTCAACCAGGCCCTGGCCCTACACGGGGGCACGGTGACCGCCGGGGTAGACCTGTCGGTCACCACCAGGCGCTTCGCCCTGGACCCCGCGCGCATCGAGGCCGCCGGCCGTGCCGCCACGGAGCTGGCCGCAGAACGCGGCACGAACGGCGTCGGCCCTATGGTGTCCCACGAAGACCTGGTCGTTGCCTGCAGGCACCAGCTGCGCCATGACCTGACCAGCCTGGCGACCCGCGTCACCGCCACCCACCGCTGGGAGGATCTGGTCATCACCGAGGACGTCTACCACGGGCTGTTGGAGATGACCGCGTATGTGCGCCACGCCCACCGAGTTTATGACGAATGGGGCTTCGGCGCCCGACATTCCCTGACCCAGGGCGTGTCCGCCCTCTTTGCCGGGCCGCCGGGGACCGGCAAGACCATGTGCGCCAGCGTCATGGCCTGCGAGCTGGACATGGAGCTGTTCCGCGTGGACCTCTCGCGCATCGTGTCCAAGTGGATCGGCGAGACGGAGAAGAACCTGGGCAAGGTCTTCGACGAGGCCCAGCGGTCAAACGCCATCATCTTGTTCGACGAGGCCGACTCGCTCTTCGCCAAGCGGACGGATGTGAAGTCCTCGGTGGACCGCTACGCCAACCTGGAGGTCAACTTCCTGCTCCAGCGCATGGAGAACTTCGGCGGGGTGACCATTTTGACCACCAACTTCGAGGACACGCTAGACACCGCCTTCAAGCGGCGCCTGACCTTCCGCATGCGCTTCGAGAAGCCCGACGCCGAGGCGCGGGGGGCGCTGTGGGCCAAGGTGTTCCCGGCAAGCTGTGCCCTTTCGGGCGACTTCGATCCCGACGAGATGGGGCGGCTTTTCGAGATGTCCGGCGGCAACATCCGCAACGCCGCCCTGCGCGCCGCCTTCCTGGCCGCGGACCAGAAGCGCGAAGTGGACATGGACTTCTGCAAGCTGGCCGCGGAGCGCGAGGCGCGGGAGATGGGACTGCTGACGTTCCTGAACGAGCGGGAGGAGGTGGTGGTAAAGGAGGAAGTGGCGGCGGTCAGGATCATCCCGCCACCGAGGATCGTGCCAATCCGACCGCCGGGGCTGGGAGCGAAGACCCAAGGTGGTGGCAGGTAGATGCCGCCGCGGGAGAAGATATTTTCTTTGCGCGAGCGACCTATGCACCAGAGTCGCAGTCCGGGTTGGAACTTCTGGCGCACGAACTAGAGCGAAGGTCAGGCGCGTTGATTGTGTTCCCAGCCATCATTCCGTCGGAGTAGCTGAGTTCCTGAAGCGGGGCCGCGCACCGTGGCGGGCCTGGACACCAGTCGAGGCGGCTGGCTCTATCATCCGAATACATCCGAATAAGCTGCCCACCGCCACCTGGGCTTGTGGGTCATCAGCTATTGAGCCGTGATTACGGTGTGGTATAGTTGAATGGAGTCGGTGGACCCCTTCTGGATACGGAATTCTAGCAAGGGACAACCAGCAGGATTGTCGAACAAAAGACTAGCCATAAATGGAGCATCGCCATTCGGTGGGTCTACTGATTGGGACACTAGTGATTTTGCTCCATCCCACACATCTATCGTCAGGTGAAGATTGTTGGCGGCATAGCCAAATACTTGCATCTGGTATGATCCTTTAGGCAAGGATAACCGAGGTCCTTTTTGCACGAAACAGGAAGGGTCCCCTGGGCCTGCGCACCACTGCGTACCCATTGGATCTGGTGTGCCGTGACTGCCCGTGCATCTATAGCCACATGAATGATCGAAGTCAGCGGCGTACATGTCCTTAACTGGAATGGGAGTCTTGCCAAGAATACATTGGCCCCATGCCATATTATTGCAGAACTCGGTAGCCGTCCAAGTCGCGTTTAGAGGGGATGGACAGTCGCAGCGTTGTGTCGCCCCGGGGCAGCAGGCCCCGCATAGCATCTCCATATGGCAACATGTATCCCCGTTGTTGCAATTGTTCAGGCATTTGCCGCCGCATTTATCGTCTACATTGCAAATCCCAGGTGAGCATTTCGGTTCACATGCCATATCAGAATGAGCCAAGCTGGAATCCTGCCCTGGACACTCCATCATCATGGATGGTGTCCAACTGATCGGCACAATGACTTCGGGAGCTATTGTATGTGAGCCATAACCTCGCGCCAAAACACAACCTGCCATATCCAAAGCATCCATATCCACTACAAGTAAGCCTGTAGAATCCTTTGGCAGATACAAACCAATCCGTCCAATCGATAAGTTCTTGGAGTAGATCTTGGGCATACTGGACGGGACGTTGTTGAGCGAAGGCATCACTCGCAGTTGATTGGTGCTCTCAGGCGCTCCACTTACGTCGATGTAGATCTTGATCTCGTCCGTGCTGCACCCGAAAACCAAGAGCATCGCAGCCACGGCGACGATGCCTGGAAGGTGTAGTTGGGCAAATTTTCCATGTTTCTTCTTGCTCATAAGACACCTCTATGGTTATTAAGACCGGGTGTGCT
>JBBRLA010000748.1:0-3871 GCA_038231615.1 Polyangia bacterium
ACTGTCAGGCAAGCGGCGAGACGCATGGGGACCTCTGGGAAGAGATCGGCTCATGATGATCCTTCGCGTCCACCAAGCAAGTTCTTCCTGTGTCCTGTCATCGGTCAGCGACGGTAGGTTTGCGCTAAACGATCGGCATTGCACCTAGCCGGCGATCCTCATCGGCCGCGGCAGCCGTCTGATTTGCTGACGGGCCACGAAGAGGTCGACGGCCTTCTGCGCATTGAGCCAGAACTCGGGTGTGGTGCGCAGGGCTGCTGCCAGCTTCAACGCCACCTCCGCCGAGACGGCCGACCGGCCATTCACGATGCGGTTGATCTGCTTGACATCATTGCCGATGTGGTCGGCAAGCTGTTTCTGCGTCAGATTCAGCGGCTTCAGGAAGTCCTCTCGCAGAATTTCCCCCGGGGTTGTCGGCATGCGCGTCATCGCGCGGTGCGCATTCATGATCGATCCCTCCTCGTCTAATGATAGTCGACCACGTCGACCTGGTCTGGGCCAGTCCGACTCCACTGGAACATGATTCGCCACTGATCGTTCTTCGCCAGGCCGGCCACCCGGACCCACCCCATGCGACGAGGGCTCTCGCCGTCGAAGAAGAAATCTTCCACGACGCGATTGGCAAAGCTCTGAATGGCCACCTCTCCAACATACCGCGCAGTGGGATACCGTGCAAGGGTATATGAGTCGCTCTCCGATTCGTCCGATGACCTGCTTGCTTCCTAGAAGCCTACCTGAGGCTTGTGCGCCCGACACGTTGCTTCCCGCGTGATCCTAGCCGGGGAGGCGCACTTGAAATGCTCTGCCAGATGATGCCGCCCGCATAACACCCTGTTGCGGGCGCCACCCCCGCCAGGGTCCCCTTCACGACCGCCCCGACGAAGCCCGCCGCCAAGAAGTAAACACAAGCACCGGCCTACTTGAAGGCGTCCTGGATGCGATCCCCGGCGGCGTCAGCCTTCTTGCCTGCCTTGTGGGTCGCCTTGCGGCTCTTCTTCCCCGCGGTGGCGGCGTCCCCGGTTTTATCGGCGGCCTTGCCGGCGGTGTCAGCGGTCTTGTTGGCAGCCCTGTCAGGGGCGGCCTCGGTCTTGTTGGCCGCCTTGTCCATGGCCGCGCCTGCCTTGGCGCCAGAGATCCAATGACTGCCTCCAAGGAGGCGGTGCAGGGTTCTTTTCGGCATTAGATGGGCTCGCCTCGGCGTGATCTGCTCGTTGGAGTCCGAGTTGCGCTATTCTCCCCTGCCATGCCCCCGGCTTTTCGCTTGCTCTCGTGCGTCTTCACGCTGGTTTCCCTTTGGCTTCCGCTCCGGCACGCTGCCGCCAACGAGGCCCCCGAGCCATTCAGCGACCCCGTGGGCCTCGCCGACGCGCCCGACGAATCCTACTCCGCCCTGCGGCAGAACGGCGGCGAATACCTGGCCGGCGCCGTTGCTGGCGCCATCACCGTTCCGCCGATGCTGCTCCTCGGCAAGAAGCTCGGCTCCCTCTCGTCGAACTGGGTGACCGCGACGCTGCCGCCGATCCTCTTGATGGCCGCCGTGCCCCCGGTGGCAGTGGCCGGCGCCGAGTGGCTGGTCGGACGGAAGCTGGCCCCGGGCACCCGCTTCCATCCCGCGGTGTGGGGCGCCGTCGGCGTCAACGTGCTGATCATGGTCGTCGGCTCCCTCACCGGCGCCTGGGCCGGCGACGGGCTGAGCCTGGGCCTCTTCACGCTGGGCGAGGCCCTGCTCATGCCCGCGGCGGTCACGGTGATCATGCGCGTCACCCGGCGCCCCCCGCGGCACGTATCCTCCCGCACCTTCGCCCGTTCCGCCCCCGCGACGCCGCCGGCCCTCTTGGCCGGCCCCGGAAACCAAGATCCACCCCTTTCCCCGGGACCGCACACGTTCAGCGTGCCGGTGGCCGGCTTCTCCTTCTGAGGACGTCCGCATGAGAAACCCGCTGCTCCACAAGGCCGTTCTCCTCTCCCTCTGGGTGTGCTCCGTCCTGTCCGGCCGCCCCGCCGCCGCCGCCTGCCCCGCCCGCGCCGCCTTTCCCACCCATGGCTGGACCTCCCGGGCCGCCGACGTGGCAAGCCAGCGCCAGGCGGAGATCGCCGCGCTTTTGCAGTTCGCCTTCACCCTGACCGGCTCCGACGAAGATCGCCTGGGCACCCGCACCGATGCGGTGGTCATCATCAAGGCCGGGCAGATCGTCTACGAGCACTACGCCCGCGGCTACGGCGACGCGACCCCCCACTATTCTTGGTCGGTGACCAAGAGCGTCACCAACGCCTTTACCGGCCTGGCGGTGGCCCGGGGGACACTGAAGCTCGGCGATTCGGTGTGCACCCATGTGCCCGAAATCGGCCCGGCCCATTGCGACATCACCGTGCAGGACCTGCTGGAGTTCTCTTCGGGCCTCGATTGGAAGGAGAGCTACGAGAACCAATCCAATCAGGTCTCGTCCGTGCTGGCGATGCTCTACGGCGAGGGCAGCCGCGACATGATGTCCTTCGTCGCCGGCCACCCCTCCCGCGATCCCCCCGGAGCGACCTACATGTATTCGACGGGGGAGACGACCTTCCTCATGGGCGTGGTGGATCACGCGCTGCGGGGCAAGTTGTCCGCCGCTGAATATGACGACTACGACAGCCGGCTCCTCTTCGAGCCCCTGGGCCTGGACAGCGCCACGCTGGAACGGGACGCCGCCGGCACGCCGGTGGGCGGCTCCTATTTCTACGCGACACCGCGGGACATGGCGAAGTTCGGCTTTTTCTATCTCAATGATGGGTGCTGGGAGGGGCAGCGCCTTCTGCCCGAGGGCTGGGTACACGACTCGGTGCAGGTCTCGATGCCCTTCAAGCTGCGCCCGCTGGATACCGATGTAGGAGACGTGCAGGGCCGGCAGTTCTGGCTGAATCAGGCGGTGCCCGAGCAGCATGTCACCACCCCCTGGCCCGACGTGCCCACCGACGCCTTTGCCGCCCGCGGGCACTGGGGGCAGTCGATCAGCATCATCCCCTCTTTGGACTTGGTCATCGTCCGCACCGCCGACGATCGCGACGGGACGTTCGACTTCAACCAGTTCCTCAAGCTGGCCATCGCGGTGGCAAAATGAGGCGCCTACTGCTCGACCTTGCACCAGCAGCGGCGCTCGTCGCCGCTATCTTGGCACTCGCCGGCTCGTGCGGATCGTCAGACAAACCGCGGCAATACAACAACAACGACCTGGAATTGCTGACCAGCTACGCCGCCAAGGAGATCTGCTCCTGCGTCTTCGTTATGGGGCGAGACGACGACTTCTGCGGCGCCTGGGCCAAGGCCAGCCCAAACCTGCGCACCTACCACATCGACCACGAGAGCCGGACGGTGTCCACCCAGGCAGTGCTTTTCTGGGGGCGAAATGCCCGTTATGTCAGCTTCCGCCGCGGCTGCGTGCTGGAGTAGATCGGCACAGAAGCCGACCGGTCGATTCCCAGCAACGCAGATCTGCCCTGGCGGACACCACGGGCGCCGGGGGCAAGAAAGTGACCGGGGGCCGCCTGGCCTGGGCATCTCGGCGCGTGCCTCTCCCCCACGGCTTCGCATTCGCTCAGCCGCGGGAGGTGCCCCCTCGCTCTCCCCACGAACTCGCATTCGCGAGTCCGCGTGGGCCCTCCCTGCGGCGGGCCTCGGCCCGCCTCAGTCGTCGCTGCGGGGGCCACGCCGATCTGCCTCAGGCCAGTCAGTCCCTTGGTCACTTTCTTACGGGGTGGTGTACTCAGCCGTCGCGCAACAAGTCCTCGGCGGTCAACACCGACGGCACACGCCGCATCCAGCGATCCAGGGTGGCGAGGTCCCGGCAGCCTGCCACCTGGACACGGACAGCCTCTCCGCAAGGCAGACCACGGG
>JBBRLA010000749.1:0-3870 GCA_038231615.1 Polyangia bacterium
CACCGATTTCAAAAATAAATGAGTCAAGCCGACGCATTACCCAGCCCTTCCACTCTTCACAAGAGGCCCTACCAAGATCCCGTACGCACGCTAATATGATGGCGTGCCATCCAGTTCACACAAGAGGATCTACCAAGCTGCCAGCGTGGACGACGCAGCCAAGACAGCTCTCGCCCAGCTTTATCTGGTCCAGGCGAAGCGCGGGACGACCAGGGTATCCTTTCGCGCTGACAGGCCGCGGCCGGAATCGTGCTCAGCAAGGCGCAGTTTGACCGCCACGTCGCCGCTGTGGCGGCAGGAGGCACGGCCATCGCCAACGAGAAGGGCTCTGGGCGACGGGCGAAGTTGAGCCAAGAACAGCAGACGATCTTGTGGGGCTGGGTCCTGGATCGAAATTTCCAGAACCAAAGGGTCGACCTGGCTGGCTTTCGTGCTGAGTCCGAGGAACTCTTTGGCGTTTCTCTGTCTGTGGCGAGTGCCTCGAGCTACCTGGCGAAGGGAGGCTTCGCGAGCCGAACGGCGGGAAACAGGGCAGCTGGGTTTCGCCTCGACCAAGAGCAACAGCGGCAGCTACTCTGGGATTGGGTGCGAGGGATGGACTTCCCTTCCGAACGACAACGCATGTGCAGCATCGATTTTACCTACACATCTCAGCGCAATCTCCTCCAGAGGACATTCTCACTTAGTGGCACCTCTCAACCCAAGGTCGACCGCGCCATCTCGCGCCACACCAACTGTATTGTCACGTGCATCTGGGCCAATGGTGCCAACCGCACCCCCTCTGTCCTGTTCACCTACAACAGCGCCTTCCGCACAGACCGCAATCCCACTGCGCGGCGCACTGAAATCTACAAACATCTGGAGCGCGAGGCCAGCCGTCTCCAGATCGACGTTGATCGCATCGTCTACGTCGGGGACAAGACGGGCGAGACACGCACGTTCGTTCGGCTCTTCCGGGTTTCCGATCTTTCCAGGGAGCGCCTCCGCGCCTACCATGTGTTTGTGGGCGAGGATGGCAGCTATTGGGAGTCACCCGATTGACTCATTTATTTTTGAAACCGGTGTTGCGCTGTTTATGGACCTACCGCAGGACGCAGATCGCGGTCATGCGCGCCCGCTTCTCGGCATCGTGCATGGTCTTGATCACCCCGGCGTTGGGCTTGTCCGGGGTCGGCGCCACCTGGTAGGCCTGACACAGGCTGGTGGCGCAGGCGCGGAAGTCCTTGCGCCGGCACTGGTCCATCCCCGCCTCCACCAGCTTCGCCGACAAAGGCGAGGCCAGCTTGGACCGGCTGGGGCTTTCGGGGGACATTCCCTGGAAAAAGCGCAACGCCGCCTGGATGCCCTCAGCGCTGCCCCGGGACAGCTCCTTGTTGGCCTGGCTGTACTTGTTGTCGTCGTCCTCGCCCCGCAGCGCCTGATTGCTGAGCCGGGCAGCTTCCAGGTTGGCCGGGTCCAGGTCCAGCGCCTGCTGGGCGAAGCTCTTGGCCTTGGCGAAGTCGTGCTTCTCCAGTTCCTGCCGCGCATTGGCCACCAGGGGGTCGGAGGCGTGGATGCGCTTGGCGATCTCGCTCTCGACGACGCCCTTTTGCGGCACCGCGGGCTGCCCCAGCACCTTGGTCAGGAGCAGCGCATACACCAGCACGGTCACCGCCGCCATGCCGTAGAAGGCCAGCTTCACCGACTGCGGCGCGGTCTGGATGGCGCCGCCTGAGGCCTGCCGCGCGAGGGCCGGCTGCAAACCGCCGCCGTCCACCCGGAACATCAGCTCGCCGAAGCGCAGGGTGTCCCCGGGGCCCAGCTGCGCTCGTCCAACCTTGCGGCCGTTCACGTAGGTGCCGTTGGCCGAGTTGGCGTCCTCCACTTCCAACCGCCCCCCGCCCAGCCGCCGCAGCTTGGAGTGCTTGCGCGAGAGCGACGGATCGTCCAGCACCAGATCGTTGTCCACCGCCCGCCCGACGGAGATGTCCTGCTGCCCCGGCAGATCGAAGACCCGCCCCTCGTAGGGCCCGCCCTCGGCGATGAGCCGCACCAGATCCTGCTGCTGCTGCGGCATCATCTGGGGCGCCATCATCTGGGGCGCCATCATCTGCTGGCCCGGCATCATCATCCCGCCCGAGGCCATCATCCCCTGGCCTTGGCCTTGACTTTGCCCCATGCCCTGCTGGGGCATGCCGGAAAGCGGCATGGCCTGCGAGGGCGGCATCATGCTGGGGTCCGGCCCGCTCATCTGCATGGGCCGGGCCGCCCCGGGTTCCACGGCGATGCGGAACTCCGCCACCTCGATGCGCGACATCTGGTTCACCGCCGTCGGGGCCGTGATGCGCACCCCGTTGACGATGACGCCGTTGGCACTGCCCTCGTCCATGACGACGGGGCCGTTGCCATCAATGCGCACGCGACAGTGTCGGCGTGACACGCTGGGCGACGGCAGGACCATGTTGCGGTCTGCGTCGCGGCCAATGCTCAGATCACCCGTCTCCAGTTCGACGCGGGCGACTTCGCGACCTTCTCGATCGGTTGCGGTTACTCTCCACACGTCGTGTCAGCCTGAAAGAGGTTAGAAGCCATCTCAAATGCCACTGCGCAGCCTCAGCCCGCGAAAGCAGGGACATGGCCGGTTGAAACGAACTGTCCATCCCCTCCCTCCGGCTTGAAGCTGAAGATGGGGATCAACTCGACGCCGCCCTCTTCTGCCAGGGTGACCTCCGAGATCTCCATCACCCGATGAGCGCCGCCGGCAGTACGCCCGACGTGCACCGCCAGATGGATGCCCTGTGCCAGTTCCTCCCGCAGCGCCTTGCGCGGGGGGGATTCGCCGGACAGGCGGCCCAGGGATTCGAGGCGCGCGATCGCGTCCCGCGCCGAACTCGCGTCGACCCCGACCACCACCCCCTGCCCGCCACAGAGCGCGGCGGCCACGTCCAGGGCTTCGGGGCCGCGGACGTCGGAGATGATCAGGTGATCGGGGTGCAGCCGCACGCCCAGGGAGATGACGCTGCGGGCCTCGGCGCCCCTGCCGATCAGGCCGATCCAGCCCGCGGAGGTCGCCGACAGATCCAGTTCGCTGACCGGCTCCACCGTCACCACCCGCGCACCGGCAGCGGTCGCGCCGCCGAGTGCCCCCATGATCACGCCGCGGCCATAGCCCGACACGATGAGGTTGCGCCGCTCGCGGGTACACAATTCCAGGAATTCGGACATGGCCGCGGAAAGCACGCCCTGGTTGACTAGGTCCTGCAACCTGCCGCCAGTCTTGCGCGCCCGCTTCACGATGAACGAGGGCACCCGGGCGTTGGGGGGCAGCGCCACCTGCAGGAGGGCCCCGGATTCCAGGCGCACCTCGGTCAAATTGCCTTCGATCTTGGTGCCCGCCCGCGCTGCCAGTCGATGGATCGCCCGGAGGACGCCAGCCGCCGAAGAGAAGACCTTCTCGCTAAGCACCGATCCGGGGCCGCGGTCCACGTAGATGCGATCGTGGCTGGTGACCGCGACCTCCAGCACCGTCTCGTCGGCGAGAATCTCGTCGAGGGGGCCGGCGCCGGTGATCTCGGCGATCGCGTCCTTGGTGGTTGGTTCGACCTCGAAGCCGATCGGCAGCGGGGTCATCTTGTCGACGATGTCGCCGACGGCGTTCTCGACCCGGGGGGCAAACCCGGGGTCCTGGATCTGCTCCGGGGTCATCCCCGCAAGGCCGAGCTGATCGGAGGCGCGGCTGACGATCTGGCCCAGCAGGTCCACCCGGCGGCGGCGCTGCGGATCATCCACTGGGACCTGGGCCAGGCTGTTGGTCATGCGCGGCGCGGGCCGCTGTGGCAGAGGCCGCATCGGGACCTGGGGCGACAGAGTGGTAGCCGGACCAGCGACTGG
>JBBRLA010000750.1:0-3865 GCA_038231615.1 Polyangia bacterium
CACCGTCAGCAGCATCCCGGCGCCCGACCAGAACGGGGACATCGAGTCGGCCTTTCAGCCCCCGGGGTCCCTGCGGTAGATGGGACCGATCATAAGCAGCGGCGAAAGCCCAGGCCGGCGGACGCTGCCCCGGGTGGCCTTCGGGCTCGTACTGGGTCTCTGCGGACTCTGCCAGTGCTCCCTGCTGCTCGGCGATCTGGGCATTCCTGGAGAGGACGTGCCGGACGGGAGCATCGATGGGATGCCCGATGCAGGCGGCGACGGGGACCTGTCGGTGCCGGACCTGGCGCGGGACCTGCATCAGCAGGCGGATCTCCGCGGGGACCTGGCCAGCCCGGGGGACCTGGCCGGGCCTATGGCAGACTTGAAAGACCTGGCAGACCTGGGCCCGGACGGGCGCATGACGGTCCTGTCCGACCCCGCGGTCACCTCGACCGAGACCGCGGTCACTTCAGCGGCCCCGACTCGAACTGTCCCTCGTCCGAAATCGGCGGCATCCGCCGGTGCCATTCTTCCCGCGGAATCACCACGTCGAAGCACGTCTGTTCGCCGCGGCGCCCGGCGCCGATCTCCCAGCCGTGGGCCCGCACCAGGCGCCGGGTGATCGCCAGCCCCAGGCCGCTGCCGGTCTTCTTCGTCGTGAACCACGGCTGAAAGAGCTTCCCCACGTCGGCCACCAGCCCCGGCCCGGTGTCCCACACCGTCAGGCGCATCCGGCCATCCTCCAGCCGCTCGCTGCCCATCCCCACCCTGCCGGGGGCCTCACAGGCGTCCAGGGCATTGGCCAGCAGGTTCACCAGGATCTGCGTCATCGCGTCCTTGTCGCAATCCACGTCGAGCAGCGGGTCCACGTCGTTGTCCATCACCCGGTTCATCAGCCGGTCCCGCAAGAGCAGCCGCACATGGTCCACCAGGGTGTACATCTCAGCCGGCTGCCGCGACAGAATACGGGTGGTGGCGATGCGCCGCAGGTTGCCGGCCATGCGCTCCAGGCGGTCGACTTCCTCCCGGCCGATCTCCACGTCCTCCGTTTCCGGGGGCTTCCCATCGCGCAGCCAGACGGTATAGCTCTCGAGCAACATGCGGAAGAAGTTGATCGGGAAGCGGATCTCGTGGGCGATCTCCGCGGCCACCGTGCCCAGGGCCGCGCCCTTCTCCTCGCGGAAGGCGGCCTGCTGCGCCCGGCGCAGGGACTCGACCTGCTCGTAGGCGTTGGCGCAGGCCAGCGCCAGGGCGGCCTGGTTGGCGATGGTGCGCAGGAGGTTCTCGTCCTCGCTGGTGAAAAGCTGCGAGCGGCGCTTGGACGACACCGCCAGAAGACCCACCACGTGGTCGCGGTAGCGCGCCGGGAGGATCAGCCGGGCCCACGCCTGCCGCGACGTTGCTTTCCGAGCTTGATGCACGTCGGCGATGGCCGACGAGGCGCTCAGGTGCGCCGGCTGCACCGCCTGCCCGCTGCACAGGGCGGCTGACTGCTCGCTGCCGATGCCGTCGATGCCAGCGGCGCGGGCGGCGCGGCGCAGGGCACGCCACTCGGGGGGCTCGTTGGGCGTGCTCGCCATGGAGATCAGCGAGCCGGTGCTGCTGTAGGTCCCGCTCTGCGACCCGAAGGTAGCGCCCGAGGAGCTGCCCGTGGCCAGGTTGAGCATCGAGATCACGGACCCCGGGGGCGCTGAACGCAAAAGCTCGCCGGACTCGTCGGGGGACTGAAGCGGCGGAGGCGGCAGGGGCAGGAAGCGGACGCAGTCGCAGGGCAGCCACTGGCGCACGGTGGTCTCCACCGTCTCGACCACCGCGGCGCGGGAGGCCAGGTCGGTGAAGCGCAGGCTGAGCTGCTCGATGGTGGGGCGGTAGAAGGCGTCGGCGGGAAAGAGCAGCCCCTCCAGGCGGTTCTCGATGGTGCGGTGCAGGGGCAGGGCGAGAAACACCAGGAAGAATACGGCGACGACCTGCACCCAGCGGGCCTGGAGCTGATCCTCCAGAAGTAGCAGCACGATGGACGACATCAGCGCCGCGGTCAGCCCCAGCACGGCGGACAGGAGGGGGCGCAGGAGGCGCCGGGGCAGAAGAGACCGGGCGTCCCAGAAGTCGTAACGCACCAGGGCGTAGGTAATGCCCACGGTGCCGATGGCGGAGACCGGGATGACCAGCAGGAAAAGGTAACTGCCGAGCGGGCCGGGGCCGGGCCAGGGGACGATGCCAAGCATCCACCCCAGGCACAGGTACACCGGCATCCACAGGGAAAGGCCCATGAGAAGCTGCGTGCGCCGCCGCCCCCGGGCCAGAAGGCAGCGCCCGCCCATGACGCCGGCCAGGGCGACGATGGACAAGCCCAGGGCGGCGGCCGGCCAGAGCATCAGGTTCCGGTTCAGGGACCAGCCGACCACCACCACCACGAGCAGGACAGCGCCCATCGCCCGCACCCCCCAGATCAGGCCGGGCTGGCGCCGCAGGAAGGCGGCATCGTCGGGAAAGCGCAGGCCCAGCTCGATGACGGCGGCGGGCAGGTAGGCATAGCTGATGACGTAGAACGGGACCAGGGTGCGGGTGGTATGCCAGTCGAAGATGGTCAGGAAGACGACCGCGTTCAGGAGCGCCCAGCGGGTGAAAGCGCCGACGCCGGGACTCTCCGGGCTGATGAGATAGGACAGGCCGGCGGAGAAAAGCCAGATCCAGGCCAGCAGGGTGTAGCCGCCAAAGAGCACCAGAAAGGGGGCCCAGCCCAGGCGGTCGACCTTGACCGAGAACTGGGACGTCTCGTCTCCGCGCAGGACGCTCAGGCGCAGGGGGGTGTCGCGGGGGGCGGTCTCGATGTGCTGGTCCAGGATCACCGCGGGGAAGGGCTGCAGGAAGCTGGGCGCCGGGAGCGGGATGTCGTCGACGGCGACAATGGTGTCGGGGAAGGAGAGGCCGTGCTGGTAGCCGTTCCAGCCGGGCCAGCCATAATTGGTGATGCGGCCCATGGGGTCGGTGAGGAGGCCGGGGACGGGATGCTCCCAGCGCCCCAGGGCCAGGACCAGGGCGCAGAGGGTGAGCAGGGCCATGGCGGACAGGGCGAGCCAGAGGGGCAGGCGGGAGCGGCGGGGCGGCGGGGCGGCGGGGCGGGGGCTGTCCGCCGGGGGACGGACGGTGCCGGCACCGGCGCGGACGGGTCCGCCTTTTGGGGTGGCGGTGGAGGCGGGGCCTGCGGCGGGAGTGTACGACGGAGGAGCAGCCATGGATCATAGGGGTAGCACAAGGACGAGTTTCTTGCCGCCCCGCAGAATCGGCATCGGGAACGCCCACCCCGGACGACCCGGGTCGCCCGGCGCTTGACTTGGTGAGAGCGCACGGCGATAGATGGCCCCATGAATGCAGAGTGCGTCTTTTGTCAGATCGCGGCACAGACAATAAAGGTCCCCCTGCTCATCGACGAACCGGAGCTTTTGGCCTTCTGCGACGCGCATCCGCAGGCCCCGACCCACCTTCTGGTGATCCCGCGGCGACACGTGGGGGACCTGCACGGGACGTCCGGCGCGGAGGACGCGGCGCTTCTGGGGCGGCTCTTGCAAGCCGCCACCCGGGTGGCGCTGAGCGAGGGGCTGAAGGAGGGCGGGTTCCGGGTGGTGATCAACACCGGGGCGGACGCGGGGCAAAGCGTGTTTCACCTGCACCTGCACGTACTGGGCGGGCGGGCGCTGGGCTGGCCTCCTGGGTAAGGCGCACATCTAGCCCGCGCTAGCCCCAGCTAAACCCAGCGCCGCTCGCTTAAGCGATTTGTCGACGGAGAATCCTGCGGTTTTCGTCTGGTTGGACGCAGAGGCCACAAAAAGCTCTCGTCGAGCCCCTCTTGCGCTGCATCTCCAGATTGGAGAGGTAGGACATC
>JBBRLA010000751.1:0-3854 GCA_038231615.1 Polyangia bacterium
ACCTGTCCCCGGGTAGTTCCACCGAGGTGATCGCCCTCCTGGATCGCGAAGCGCCGCAGGCGTCGCGGTTCATCGATCGCGAAGCGCCGCAGGCGTCGCGGTTCATCGATCGCGAAGCGCCGCAGGCGTCGCGGTTCATCGATCGCGAAGCGCCGCAGGCGTCGCGGTTCATCGATCGCGCGGCTGCCGCCAGCGCCCCCGTCGGGGCGCGCTCGCTGCATATCATCACCTGCGAGCCACACGACGACCAGAAGGACGGTCCCGACACCAACCCCGACGCCGGGCAAGCGCTGGCCCCCGCAAGGCCTGGGCGGCGCATCGTGGCCACCAGCCTGATCGTGGGCCTGGTGGCTTTCGGCGCCTCGCTCTTCGCCCTGTCTGCGACCCACCGCATCGACCTTTCTCGGCTGCTCGGCCGCTTGCCCTCGATTTCGCACCTCAGCAAGTGATAGCTTCTTGCGGCGATTTCGCCACCCAAGGAGCGACGATTCATGGTCCAGCCCAAGTTGAAGAAATACCGCTGCGCGGTCTGCGAACACATCTATGACCCCGCCGAAGGCGATCCCGCCAGCGGCATCCCCCCGGGCACCCCCTTCGAGAGCCTGCCCGCAGACTGGTATTGCCCCGACTGCGGCGCCCCCAAGGACCAGTTCGAGCCCCTGGACGACTGATCGGGGTGCTGCTCTTTCGATGCTTCGCCGCTTAGCGAACAGGTCAGACCTGTGGCGATCGGGGATCGAAGTCGCACAGCTCCGCGCGTTCGATCAGGCCCGGGTCGGCGGCGGACACGTCAAGTCGGATGTAGGTCGGCTGGAAGGTAATGAACTGGTCGGGGCGCGGCAGCTTCTGGATCCACCCGCGCAGGAAAGCCAGCGCCTGCTCCTCCGACGGATCGAAGAGGGCCGGCGGCAGCATCACCAGGTCCGCCCAGGTGCCGGAGTTCAGGTAGCTGCGCTCCTTGCCGTCCAGCCCCGCCCCCAGCGACACCTTCTTGGCCAGGTGCGTGTGCCCGAAGATCACGTACCGGAAGCCGGCCCCGACCCGCTCCCGTGCCGCGTTAAGATACGCCGCGCCGGTCTCCACCGTCCGATCGAAGGTGTGGTTGCCCTTCAGCACCCGCAGCGCACTTAGCAGCGATGGCAGCCGCCGCTCCACGTCGGCCGTGCCCGAGAAGAGCAGGAGCCGCAGGAACCCCAGTGCCGCCGCCACCCGGGGCAGGTGTTCGAGCACCCCACCACGCATCGTGTTCGCCTCCATGACCGCCGCGCGGGTCAGATCTCCCCGCAGGACCTCCTCCTCGGCCCGGGGCAGGGACTGCAAGAAGACGTCGGCCTCCACCGTGGTCATCACCTTGCCCAGCGCCTGGCGCAACGCGATTTCCTCGCCGAGCACCAAGCCCTCGACCGCCAGGGCCCCGCCGCGGACGGCATCGGAAACGTGGGTGGTGGCTGCCTCGCCGCGGAACACCACGCTCCCCTCGGGACGGGCCCCCGCCGCCGCCGTGCCCAACTCCAGCAGTCGCAGCACATGTCGCCGGTAGCCCGGCTCCAGCGCCAGCAGGATGGGCAGCACCGCCTCGGTCTCCGGCTTCAGCAAGTCGACGAAGGGATAGTCCTTCTTGATCGGGTTCATCACCTGCACCACGAGCTGGCTCCCGGGCGGCGGCGAAAAGACCCCCGGGTTCACCGGCTGCCTCCGCGACTGCAGCGAACGCACCTCGCGCAGGTGGTTGTGGTCCACCACGTTGAAGCCGTCGTAGCGGTTGCCGTGCTCGATGAGCGCATCGCCCACCACGTAGGCCTCGCCGTCGTAGATGAAATGCAGGTCGCCGCTGCCGGCCGGATCCAGGAGCTGGAATAGGGCCGCGCGCACCAGCGGGAAGCTCAGCTCGACGTCGTGGTTGCCCAAAAGGATCGTCATCCGGTGGCCGCGGGTCAGAAATCTGGCGAGGGCCGAAAATACCGCCGCCTCGCGTCCGACGATCTCCCGGAGCTTGGCCGCCGCCGCCGCCGGGTCCGCGGTGAACGGGGACCAGGCGCCGTTCTCGTCGCCCTCGGCGAGGAAGTCGACGAAGTCGCCGTTGATGACCAGCTCGGTGCGGACCGGTCGCGGCTCCCGTCTGGTCAGTTCGTCGATGAAGGCCGCCAGGACGGGGCCCTGGGTGCACATTCGAAAGCCGCGCCCCTTGCCGTCCGCAGACGCAGCGCCGCCCAGGTGGAGATCGGAAATGATGAAGACCTGTCGGGCGATTGTCATGAGCACACCTTCTGATCAGCCGATTCCAGAGTATCACGACCCGCCGGGAAAATCGGTGCCGGATGTCACACTCGTCCCGCAGGAACTGGATGCTGAATACATAGATACAGGTCCTGTGCGGATGTTATGGCGCGATGCGCGGAGGAACCGCGGGGACGGGCATCGATGGTGAAAGCGGCACCTCGACGCGGACCAGCACGTCGGGTCGCACCTTCAGCGCGCCGAGCAGGGCGCGGTAGGGTTTTATGCCGAAGTCCGGCTGGTGCAGGCTCACCTCGGCCACCTGATGGGCCCCGTTTTTCCTGGTGGTGAAGCGGATCTCCTTCTGGTGCCCGTGCAGGTTCAACTCTCCCGTCACGTCATAACCATCGCCGACGCGGGTGATGCGGGTCGACAGAAAGTGGATCTCGGGGTACCGCTTTGTCTCCAGCACCTGGTCCCGGATCTCGCTGCGGATCTTCTCCTTGTCGGCGGCGCTTGGGGTGTCGGGGCGCTCCACCTGCCCCTCGACCGCGTTCACCACATGAAGCGAGGCCGCGTCGAAGCGAGCCTCCACCTGCGAGGCATCCGGGTCCACGTCCACCGTGAACCGGCCCACGCGGATCTTCAGATCGTGCCCCACCGCCGAGAGCAGCCCATCGCGATAGGTGAACACATGGCAGGTCGCTGGTTGCGGGTCGAATGGGTCCATGGGATTGCTCCTGCATCGGGATCGAGGTCAGTCACCCGCCGCTCAGTTCGCCTTTTGTATGGCGTACCGGCATGGGCCCGTCATTGGGTGCATCGAGCTGGGCCGTTTTCAGCACGAAGCATAGCGCACCGCCACCGCCACGCGCCGCTTAAACCGGGCGGACCTCGGCCTCGTGGCTCTGGCCGCCGATCATGCGCCTTGTGAGGCGACGCGTTTTGCTCATGGCACTCTATTTGTTTACCCTCTTCGGAGGAGGGCGGCAGCGGCGACCTTCGGTTCCGCGGATCGCGGCCGCCGGCAGAGCGCACTACGCTGTCGGCGCCACGAGATGCGCTGAGGCTTTGGTGGGTCCGGGGGAAGGGAGAAAAGCGGGGCCTACTTGGAGCCCGTGTTCCGTGAGTCGACGACCTCGCCTGCGACCACGCCGCCGATGCTGACAGCGCCGAGACCGACGCCGAGGCCGATCCCCAGGCCGTCGCCGCCACCAGAGCTATCGGAAACGGGAGTGTCCCCTGTGAGTGGGGAAGACGTGGTCCCGATGGGCCCCGAGGGGGTAGCTGGGGCCGCCGGGCTGGCAGGAGGCGGGGTGCCGCCGACCGTGACATCGCCATAGGTCGTCCCGCCGCCCGCCGCGCCGGAGGCTTCCGGGGAGGCGGAGCCGCCGGAGACCCCGGGAGACACGGAGCCGCCGGAGGTCGAGCCGCCGCCAACGGTACTGCCGGGAGAAGCGGTGGTCGAGCCGCCTGTGGAACCACTCGGGTATGCGGCGACGGAGCCGCCGCCTGTGGAGCCGGGGGCAGCCGTGGTCGAGCCGCCTGTGGAGCCGGGAGCTGCCGTGGTGGAACCATCGCCGGAGCCAGAAGTCGCCGTGGTCGAGCCGCCTGTAGAACCACTCGGGTACGCGGCG
>JBBRLA010000752.1:0-3847 GCA_038231615.1 Polyangia bacterium
GCCATGTCGGCGGGCTTGCCGGCCATCTTGTTGAAGTAGAGCTGGTAGATGATCTTCATCGCCCCCGGGGTGAAGTAAGACTGCTCGACGCTGATGAACTGCTCCATCCGGGCGCGGGCGTGGGGGTCGGAGGGCGAAAGCGGGGTGCCCGGAAGGCGCGCGTCCAGGTAGCGGATGATCGCCCGCGACTCATACATGGCGAAGCCGTCATCATCCTCGAAGGCGGGGATGACGCCGAAGGGCTGGCGGGCCATATGCTCGGCCTGCTTCTGATCGCCCTTCATGATATCGATGACGACCATCTCGTAGGGCTGGTTCTTCTCGTTCAGCGTGGTCAACACCTTGCGGGTGCAGGTGCTTATCGGATGACCAAAAACTTTCATGGCAATACCTCCTTGGAGGGGAAAGAAATCTTTTTAGCGTGGACAGGACACCCGGGATTCCGGCTCTTGTCAAGGGCCCCCGGTCCCGATGTCCCGATTCAAATCTCCGGGCGGACCTCGGATACCTGCACCGGCAGCCGGATGATGAAGGTCGTGCCCTGGCCCAGTTCGCTGGTGACGCTGATTTCGCCCCCCATCATCTGGCAAAAGTGTCGGCTGATGGCCAGCCCCAGGCCCGTGCCGCCGTACTTGCGCGTCGTGGAGCGATCCGCCTGGGAAAACGATTCAAACAACCGCCCGACCTGTTCCAGGGTCATCCCGATGCCCGTATCCTTCACCTGCAAGACCAGACGCTCCCCGTGGAGCGTGGCCTGGCGCTCGGCCTGAAGGTCGATGCGCCCCCGCTCGGTGAACTTGCACGCATTGGACAGCAGGTTGTACAGGCTTTGCCTCAGCTTGGTCAGGTCGGCGTACACCGTGCCCAACTCACCCTCGCAAAACACGCTCAGCGTGTTGGCGTTCTTGTCCACCAGCGGCCTGATGGTGCCCGCGACCTCGCGCAGCATCGCCGACACATCGAAGGTCTCCAGGTACAGGTCCATCTTGCCAGCCTCGATCTTGGACAGATCGAGGACATCGTTGATAAGCGCCAGAAGCTGCTGGCCGGCCCCGTGGATCTTCTGGAGATCCGCCTCGAACCCGGTCAGCCCTTGCTCGTGGGCCTCCTCCTGCAGCATCTCGCTATAACCGATGATCGCGTTGAGCGGCGTGCGCAGCTCGTGACTCATGTTGGCCAAAAACAAACTCTTGCTCTTGTTTGCCGTCTCCGCGCTTTCCCGGGCCTTGGCCACCTCTTCCTCGGCGCCCCGCCGCTCCGTCACGTCTTCCATGGCCAGGACCAGGAGTTCCGCGTGGCTGCCCGGACGCAGCCTGCGGGCGTTGAGCAGCATCACCCGGCGCCCGATCACCGGAAAATCGTGTTCGAGTTCGAAGTCGTTGAACACCGAACTTTTCGGGACGATGTCTTCCAGCAGCGTGCGCAGGTCGGGGATGTCCCACTGACCATTGCCCAGCTCGTAAATGAGGTGGTGTTCGGTCTCCTCGGGCGAGACATGAAAGGTCTGATAAAAGGCGCGGTTGGCGGAACGCACGCGCAAGATGGGGTCAAGAATCAGCAGCGGCTCGCGCACCGTGTCGACGATGTCCTGGGCGTAGATCTCGCTCTCTTCGAGCAGTTGTTGGGCCTTCATCCGCTCCACATGCAGCAAGCGGACTTCGAGCATGTTGTGAACTCGCATCAATACATCTGCGAGATCGAAGGGTTTGCTGACGAAATCCTTGGCCCCGGCCCGCAGCGCGCGCATCTTGTGATCGGGTTGGGCGGTGATCACGATAACCGGAAGATAGCCGTCGGTTTCGATGGCCTTCAGGCCCTCCATCACCTGGAACCCATCCATGACCGGCATCTGAAGGTCCAGCAGAATCAGGGAATAGCGGTTCTTTTTGTGCAGTTCGCAGACCTCGTGCGGGTTCCTCGTGGAGGTGACGGAAACGTAGCCCGCACCGCGCAGCATTTGCTCCAGCAGCGAGACATTGGCTTGCTGATCGTCGACGATCAGGATGCCGGCCTCCAGAATGTTAGATGAACTGATCATGGCGTATGTCCTGCGTCATGGGCCCTACCCCGCCGCTTGTACTTCTGCGAATTTCAGTGCCGCGTTCAGCGCCTCCATGAACTCTTTGACCTTGATGGGTTTGGTGAGATAGCTGAAAAACCCCACCTCCAGGCCCATCGCGATGTCGCGCGGCATGGCATTGGCGCTCAAGGCGACAACGGGGATGTGCGCCGTGGTTGGATCTTCGCGCAGGATTTTCAAGGCTTCGATGCCGCTGATGCCAGGCAGGTTGATGTCCATCAGGATTGCATTCGGCTTGGCGGCGCGGGCCAGTTCGATGCCGAGCGTTCCGTTCGCCGCGGTCAAAAGTTTGATATCCGGGTAGCGCGCGATGAGCAGTTCGACCAGCTTCATGTTCGCCGGGTTGTCCTCGACATAGAGCAGGATGCGCTGCGGCGCGCCGACCGGCAATTGCGGCGGGGCCAAAGCCTCGGCTTCACCGATCTGGACGATAAGCTGGGGCTCCGCGGCCGAGAACAGTTCGCACCAGAACACGCTTCCTCCCCCGACCGTGCTTTCCACGCCCAGAACACCTTCCATCAGTTCGGCCAATCGCTTGGTCACGACCAGGCCGATGCCCGTGCCGGCCACGCCGCCGTCTTCCTGGCCCAGACGATTGAACGGTTGGAACAGTTGAGCCAGCTTTTCCGGAGGCAATCCCGCGCCGGTATCCCTGACGCTGATGCGCATGTGTTCCGGGGAGTTTATGGTGCAGTCCACGACCACCGTTCCTTGGTCTCGGTTGTATTTGATCGCGTTGGAAAGCAGGTTGATGACAATCTGCTTCAGGCGGGTCCGGTCGGCCATGACGAACCAGCGGACGTCGATCCGAGGAAAGGTCATGCTGATCCCGCGCTGTTGCGCCTGCGGTTCCATCATGGCCTGGCATTCGGACATGATCTCGGACAGCGACACGGCTTCCAGCGAGAGCGATACCTTCCCCGACTCGATCACCGCGAGATCCAGGATTTCGTTGATCAGCTTCAGCAGATGCCATCCCGCCTTGAGGATCTGGGCAATGCTTTCCGCCTGGGAGGCCGTGGGCAAGGGGGAGGCCGACTCCATCAATTGAGCAAAGCCGAGGATCGCATTGAGCGGGCTGCGAAGCTCATGGCTCATGCTGGAAAGGAAATCCGATTTCGCGAGATTGGCATTCTCCGCCGCGGACTTGGCGGCCTCCATTTCGACGTTGGTTTCCTGGAGCGCCTGCTCGAAGTGTTTGCGCTGGGTAACGTCGCGCGCGGCGGCGAACACGCCTTGCAGCTTCCGATCTCGGTCGTAGAACGTGGTCGCGTTGTAGGACACGACGGTTTTCTTGCCGTCCCTGGCGCTCGCGGTAAGCTCATAGTCGGTGACTTTCTTCTCGTTCAGCACCAGCTTGATGGCCGCTTCGGCCCGCTCGGGATCCGTGAAGTAGTTCTTGAACGGCGCGCCAATCAATTCGTCGCGGGTGCAGCCGGTAAGCGCTTCCATCTGCTTGTTGACATCGGTGATGATGCCGGACGGATCGGTGGCCATCAGCGCGTCGATGTTGGATTCGATAAGCGAACGCGTGTAGAACTGCTGATCGCGCAGGCGCTGATCGAGCTTCTTCTGCTCGGCTTCGACCTGCTTGCGCGCCGTGTTGTCCGTGCCAATGAGCAGGTAGCCGATGATCCCGCCTTGAGCATCGCGCAGCGCCGTGACCGAGACCACCGCCGGAAAGCGGCTGCCGTCCTTGCGGATGTAGGTCAATTCATAAATGTCTTCGATCCCGCGCGAGGCCTTGAAGACCAAGGCCTCGAAGCC
>JBBRLA010000753.1:0-3847 GCA_038231615.1 Polyangia bacterium
ATCTCGTCGATGCAGCAGAGCTTCAAGATGTCCTCGCCGCTGGAGGTGAAAGGGTCGCTGATCCAGGACCGGTAGTCGTGCATCGTCGGCGACACCGCGCAGCGCACGGAGATGATCCCGGTGCGGGTCTCGGTCAGCGGGCCGGGCAAGGCGGATCGCGTATTCAACACCCAGATCGCCCGACACCGCTTCCTGACGCCGCTTTTGGCCTCGTCGGTGGCCACCTCAGCGGCGCAGACCGCGGCCTCGGACGTGGCCGACGCGGTCATCGAGGTGCAGTCGCAAGTGGGGCTCCACGGCTTCTCACCGCTGAAGCAGACGGATTTCGTCTTTTCCCCCGAGGGGCTGACCCCCAAGGCGGTGATGCTCTCGACCGGGATGCGCCAGGTGAACGACATCTTGTTCAACCCCTTCGCCCCGGCGCGCATCGACGACATCGACCTGAAGATCCGGGTGGACTACAAGGCCGACGTGGCCGAATTGACCAGCATCTCCCTGGCCAGCGACGAACTGGAGCCGGGCACCCGACCCAGCTTGTACATCACCCTGCGCCCCTACAACGGCAACTCCTACGTCGAGGCAGTCCCCTTCGAGGTGCCGCGGCAACTCGCCGGGCAGACGCTGAAGATCGAGGCCGCCTCGGGCGGCATGGTTCGGCCGGAGATCGCCCCGCCGGAGAACCTGGGCGAGCTGGTAGAGAACCTGCGCAAGGGCTACCCCGCCCGCTCGCTGATCGTGACCTTGACCACCCCGGACGAGGGCGTGACCCTCCGCGGCCAGATCATCCCGAGCCTGCCGGCCTCGGTGATCGCCACCCTGCGCCCGGGTTCCTCGACCCGCCGCGCCGACCCCTACAAGCGACTGACCCGCTTCAGCGTAGACATGAATCGAGTCATCCTGGGCAAGCAGGAAGTGACCGTGCGGGTGCGAGAAGACATCCGCTAGCCCACGCACGCCTCTGCGCACCCGTTGCTTTCCGAGCTTTCTTACGGCTCGCGAAGGAGATCCCCCCTGTGACACCTGCTCGCTTCCGCACCGCGCTCTTCTGCTGCTCCGCGGCCCTGCCGGCCCTGGCTCTTTGGCCCGGCAACGCGGGTGCCGGCCCCAGCAAGAGCTTCCGGGTCACCACGTACAAGGAATTTGCCGAGGGACAGGAGCAGGGCGTGCTGCTCAGCTCCCAGGGGGATGCGCTTTCGGGGTTCACCGCCACGCGGCTGGCGCTGCCCTCGCTCAGCGACGACAGTGTCCGGGCGATGGTGGCCGCCCCGGACGGCACGGTGTACCTGGGCACCGGCGGCGAGGCGCCGTCGATCCTGGCCTATGTCCAGGGGAAGCCCGCGCTGCGCACGTTAGCGCGGCTTGCGACCACGACCTGGGTCAGCGCCCTGTGCCTCCTGCCAAACGGGGAGATCCTGGCGGGCACGGCGCAGGACGGGCGGGTGTTCGCGGTGGGCAAGGACGGGAAATCGCGGGTGTATGCCAAGGTCGAGGGGGATCATGTATGGGCGCTGCTGCATGACGCCAAGCGGGGAGTGACCTACGTGGCCACCGGCCCGGGGAAGCTCTTCGCGGTGGACAAGGCGGGCAAGGCGCAGAAGGTCTTCGACAGCGGCGCCCGGCAGATCCTGGGGCTGGCGCAAGGGGAGGATGGCTCGCTCTACGTGGGATCGGCGGATGACGCGGTGCTGTACCGGGTGGAATGGAACGGCAGCACGGCGAAGGTGCGGGCGCTGCATGACTTCTCCGGCAACGAGGTGCGGGCGGTGGCGCGCAGCGGGGCGGCGATCTACGTAGCCGTCAACGACATGCAGAAAAGCGGCGGGGACAGCGCCGGCGGCCCCTCGCGGGGGATCAAGATCACCCCTCTGCCCGCTGGCAGCACGCCGGGGAACAACGGCCCGCGCCCGGGGGGATCGACGGATCGGCAGGGGAAGGGGGCGCTGTACCGGGTGGATGCCGACGGCAGGATCGAGCAGCTTCATGCCATCAGCGACGGATTTTTCAATGCCCTCTACGCGGACCCGGAGGGCAATCTTTTCGCCGCTGCGTCGATGCCGGGGGGGCGGGGCAAGGTCTACTGGGTGCGCCCGGATCGCACGGTGCTCACGGCGCTGGAACTGAAGGAAAGCGACGTGCTTTCCCTGTCGTTCGGGCCGCTAGCGACGGCGACGGCGACGGCGGGGGCAAAGGGCAAGGAGGGCGCCAAGGAACGGCTGGTGGGCACCGGCAACAGCGGCGCTGTCTACCGGGTCGAGTGGGAGGCGCCCAAGGACGCCAATTATCTGAGCAAGGTCTTCGACGGGCTCTACCCGTCGCGCTGGGGCAGCCTGCGCTACTCGGGGACGGGACCGCTGAAGGTCGAGACGCGCAGCGGCAATCTGGTCAAGCCCGACTCCACCTGGGGCCCCTGGCAGGGGCTGGAGAAGCTTTTGCCGACGCCGGCCCCGGGGGAGATCGGGGGCAAGGTGGCGTCCCCGATGGGGCGCTACCTGCAAGTGCGGGTACACTTCGGCGGCAAGGCGGTGCTGCACGACTTCACCGTTTCCTACCAGCCGATGAACCAGCGCCCGCGGATCACCGAGATCCAGGTGGGCGATGACCCGCTGGGGCGGGTAGCGCGGGTGGCCCGGGGCACGGGGGCGGGCGGGACGGCGGCAAAGCCGCGGCTGCCGCTGGTCAAGCTGCGCTGGAAGGTGGAGAACCCCGACGAGGACGAGCTGGTGTACCGGCTTTACGTGCGACCGCTGCGGCAGGAGCGGGAGGGCCAGACGGGGGGAGAAGGCTGGCTGCGCCTGGGGGGGGCCGACCCGCTGACCAAGCCCGAGTATGAATGGAACACCGAGTCGGTGCCGGATGGCGTCTACGAGGCCAAGGTGGTGGTTTCGGACGAGCGCGGCAACGCCGCCGAGCAGGTGCTGACCCACGAGATGCTGGCACCGCCCTTCGTGGTCGACAACCGGCGCCCGGAACTCTGGGTCAGCTATGACCTGAAAACCCAGCGGATCACCGGCAAGGCGCAGGATGCGGTGTCGCCGCTCTCGGAGCTGTCCTACGCGGTGGACGGCGGGGACTTCCTGCCGGTGGCGGCCCGCGACGGGGTCATCGATGACCTGGTCGAGGAGTTCGCCTTCCCGCTGGTCCGGCTGGGGGCGGGGCTGCACACGGTGGTGGTCCGGGCCATCGACGGGGCGGACAATGTGGCGGCGGTGCAACTGGTGGTGCGAACGAAAGACTGAGGAACCGGCCAAAAACCAGTTGTTGATGACCCAAGGACGAAAACATCATAGAAGTAGAAGGATGCTAAGGTGATCACCCCCGCTGAAACGAGGGAGGCTGCGTTGACTTCAAAAAGCGCGCCTCGTACAATAACTTTCTAGACTCGGAGACTCTTCAGGTGTCCTCGACGACTCCTAGCTACGCGTTGCGGTTTATCTCGGGCAAATACCAAGGTGGGGAATTCCCGCTGCGGATGGACCGCGAGATCACGATCGGCCGTTCCAACGAGCTTGACATGGTGCTGATCGAGGACATGGTCTCTCGCAAGCACGCCAAGATCCAGACTGCCTCCGGCCAGGTGGCGATCATGGATCTGAGTTCGACGAACGGGACCTTCGTCAATGGGGAGAAGATCAAGAAGGTCCGCCTGAAAGAGGGGGACCGCATCCTCATCGGGACGTCGATCATCAAGCTGGTGACCATCGACCCGGCCAGCGTGATGTCGGAGATTGAAGCCAAGTCCCAGCTGGAAAAGCGGGCGCAGCAGGGCCAGAAGGCCAGTTCGGCGTCGCGGGCGATGTCGGGCAGCATCGAAGAGATCCCGCTGCCGGACCTCTTGCAGCTGCTGTCC
>JBBRLA010000754.1:0-3839 GCA_038231615.1 Polyangia bacterium
CCTGAAGGCCGGCGACGGCAAGGCGCCCAAGGTCACGGACTGCACCATCGCCGAGGTGTGTTCCGAGGCGGATTACACCCAGGTCAACATGGCCCAGACCTTCCCGCCCCTCAAGGCCTTCGCGGCGGACAGTTCCAATTCCGAAACCTGCGCGGTGCAGTTCGTCAAGACCGGCGGATATGGCGAGATGCGGGTGGATGGCACCTCGATCACCTGTGACAAGGTGGTCAAGGTGTTCAACCGGGTGACCTACTGCCCCCTTGACTGCAAGCCCGGGGACCCTCGTGCGCAGTGCCAGAACTGCATGGCCGGCGGCTCCGGCAACTTCTAACCAGGAAGCCACCGCCAAGAAGCGCAGCGCTTATGGGCAGGGGTTCAGTATTCGGCCGCCCGGGGGTACGGACCGGGTCACCCACGAGTTGCCGCCGATGACCGCGCCCTCGCCGATGACCGTGTCACCCCCCAGGATGGTGGCGTTGGCGTAGATGATAACGTCGTTCTCGATGGTCGGGTGGCGCTTGCCGCCGCGCAGCCGGGCGGTGCCGGTGGGCAGCGAGAGCGCCCCCAGGGTCACCCCCTGGTAAATGCGCACCCCCCTGCCGATCACCGTGGTCTCGCCGATGACCACGCCGGTGCCGTGATCGATGAAGAACGACTCGCCGATGGTGGCGCCGGGGTGGATGTCGATGCCGGTGGCGGCGTGGGCCTGCTCGGTCATCATCCGCGGCACAATCACCGCCCCAAGCTGCGTGAGCAGGTGCGCAATGCGGTACACCGTCACCGCCTGAAGGCCCGGGTAGGAGAAGACCACCTCATCGGTGCCGGTGGCCGCCGGGTCGCCCTCGTAGGCGGCGTGGACATCGGTGAGCAGCATCAGGCGCAGCGCGGGCAGCCCGTCGAGGAACCTCTCGGCGACCTCCGCGGCGTGGTGCTCGCAGCCCTCGCAGTCCTCGCCGGCCTTTTGGCAGCGGTGATGGGCGCCGCGGTAGATCTGCTGCGAGAGCCCCACTCGCAGCGACGCCAGTTGCGACTCGACGAAGGCGCGCAGGGTGGCCCCGTGGGGGCGGTCCTCGGCCAAAAGCCCGGGGAAGAGCAACCCGCGCAAAAGGGCCAGGCAGCGCCGCACCTCGCTAGCGGAAGGCAGCTCGTGGCCCGGGACCACGTGCAGCGGGCTCTCGATGGCGTAGGTGGCGATGAGACGATCCGCCACCCGCGTCGCGCAGGGGCCCGCCTGGCCGGGCTCGCCGGAGCTTTCGCCGGCCTGCTGTCCTAGGGCATCCCTGGAAGCTTCACTGGCGTTGGCGCTGATCTGGGGCGCTAAGGAGGATACCCGGGTCGGAGGGCCGCTCATGTTCATGGTGGAAGAAATGCTACGCGGTCTTTCATCAGAGTAAAGGGTGCAGCAGGGATGGCATGGAGCGACGCGGCATGGTACTAGAGCGCCGGAGGTCCCGATGCAGTACCCTGAATATCGTCCCCGCCGCATGCGCCGCAAGGAAGGGTTGCGCCGCCTGGTCCGCGAGACCGTGCTGTCGGCGGACCAGTTCATTTACCCGATGTTCGTCTGCCCGGGACGATCGGTGCGGCGGCCGATCGCGTCGATGCCGGGGCAGGCCCAGGTGTCGGTGGACGAGGCCGTGGCCGAGGTGCAGGAGTGCCAGTCCCTGGGCATCCCGGCGGTGATGCTTTTCGGCGTGCCCGACGACAAGCGCAAGGACAGCGTGGGCAGCGAGGCGTGGAACGACCAGGGGCTGGTGCAGCAGGCCAGCCGGGCGATCAAGAAGGCCTGCCCCGAGATGGTCATCATGCTGGACGCCTGCTTCGACGAGTACACCACCCACGGGCACTGCGGGGTGGTCCTGCCCGAGGGCGGCTGGACCGACGTGGACAACGACGCCACGCTGGAGAACCTGGCCCGGGTGGCGGTGTCCCAGGCCAAGGCCGGCGCCGACCTGGTGGCCCCCTCGGGGATGATGGACGGTTTCGTCGCGGTGACCCGGGAGGCGCTGGACGAGGAGGGCTTCGAGCACGTCGGGGTGATGGCCTACTCGGCCAAGTACGCAAGCTGCTTCTACGGCCCTTTCCGGGAGGCGGCGGGCACGGCGTCGGACTTCGGCGACCGCAAGAGCTATCAGATGGACCCGGCCAACGCGCAGGAGGCCATCCGCGAGGTTTCGCTGGATGTTTCCGAGGGGGCCGACATCGTCATGGTGAAGCCAGCGCTGGCCTATCTGGACATCATCTCTCGGGTGCGGGAAGAGATCGACCTGCCCATCGCGGCCTACAATGTTTCGGGGGAGTACGCCATGCTCAAGGCGGCGGCGGAGCGCGGTTTCCTGGACCATGACCGGGCGGTGCTGGAGACGCTGCTCTCGATCCGTCGGGCCGGGGCGGACATGATCCTCACGTACCACGCCAAGGAGGCCGCGCGGCTGCTTTCGGCGGGCCGTCTCGGGAAGGCGGGCTGACCGGTGCTGCGCTACAAGATTGTTGAGACCTCGACGGTGACCGACGAGGAGCTGGAGCGCATCGTCAACGAGTGGGTGACCCAGGGATGGGAGTTGGACGGCATCCAGTTCGTCAACCACGATTCCAGCCGCCGGCCGGTGATGGCCTTCGTGATGTTCACCACGCCGTCGGACGACGAGTTCGATGACGACGATGACGACGATGAGATGGAGGACGAGGGGGTGGCGAACTGAGAAGCCCGGTCAAGACGCAAGGTCAGGCAAGCGGCGCGGGTTTTTCGCCCATGCGGAACTGCCGCCTGAATGTCGTCGTCCGCTGCGCAGCCTTCAGGGAATGGGCCAGTTCGGTCAGCCCGTACTGGGTCAGCTTGGCATAAGCGTGTCGCGGGGACACCCCCAGTTCCCGGGCAATCGTCTCGACGTGTCCCTGGCGGGAGACGACGACGTCGTGAATGAATTCGCGCTCGCATTCCAACAGATGGCGGCCAAGTCTGCTCTCGGGGCTGTGGGGGCGGGCCATGGATGAAAGGTAGCAGAGTAAACGGCCGTGTCTACCCCAGGACGGCGATGTAGGGCAGGTTGCGGTAGCGCTGCTGGTAATCCAGCCCGTAGCCGATGACGAAGAGGTCGTCGATGGTGAACCCTAGGTAGTCGATGGACACCGGAGAAAGCGATCGGGCCGGCTTGTGCAAGAGCGAGCACAGCTTGACCGACGCCGGGTGTCGGGTCCGCAGGTTCTCCATCAGGTAGGCCATGGTCAGCCCCGTGTCGACGATGTCCTCGACGACCAGCACGTCCTTGCCTTCGATGGGGCGGGTCAGGTCGGCGGTGATCTTGACGATGCCCGAGGTGCGCGTCTCGTCGCCGTAGCTCTCCAGGCCGAGGAACTCGCAGCTCAGTGTCGATCCGCTTTGCCCCAGGCGCCGCTGTGCCAGGTGGATCTCGCGGCATAGGTCGGCGACAAAGACAAAACTGCCTTTCAGTACGCCGACCACGGTGATGTCGCGCCCGGTGTAGTCCCGGGCAATGGCTTCGCCCAGCTCGACGTTGCGGGCAGCGATCTGCTGTGCACTGAACAGAGGCGAAAGCGGAAGTTCAGTGAAGGGCGTGGGACTTTCCTGAAACAAGCGGGGCCTCCTATTCAGACCAAGAAGCTGTTAAAAAGTCATTATCAGCCAGAAGCACCCGGCCAGACCAAAGCCATATTGTTAAAAAGTCATAATAAGCAAATCAGCAAGAAGCACATGGCCGGAGCAGATTTGGGCGCACGCCCGCAGCGACCGAGGGAGCGTACTACTGTACGTGACCGAAGGGAGTGAGGACGTACGCCCAAAGCTGCCCGGCCAGGTGCTTCTGTTTCAGACGAAGGAG
>JBBRLA010000755.1:0-3835 GCA_038231615.1 Polyangia bacterium
ATCCATTCATGGGTCGCTACCTCCATGAGCCGCCTGGCTTCCAAAAGCGCCCCTTCGGTCCATCGGCAGGCCAGCTTGCCGTCGGGACGATCGTCGGTCTCCGTCTCCGCGGCCTGCTTGGGGACCTCGCCCGCGTCCTGCTTCGCTTCCTTGCTGCCGGTCCTCCTGGCGACCCGCTCGGCTTCATCCAAGGCCCCGACCACGTCAGGGGGTCCAGTCCTCCTGGCCAGTGTCTTCCAGCAAGAGATCCCCCGCCAGTCGTCCCGCGCAGCGCTCGCCGATCCAGGTGCGCTCCCGGCGGAGAGGCAGGACGCGTGGCGGTGGGAGTTCGCCGAATTCTGTATCTCCATAAGACCTTCGGCTAACCAAGGGTCCGCGCCGCGCTCGATGGAGCCACCGCGAACACCGTGTTTGGTGCTTATTGCGTTGGTTACCGCGTAGGATATCCTTGCGTGAAGACCGGTCAGCTCGCCGGCCAGCAGTGCGTCACCGAAAACGACCTGCGCCGCGATCTGGCCGCGCCGATCCGCCTGCGCTACGCCCCGGTCGCGGGCCCCGGCGTGAAGCAGGACGATCTTCTGCTGAAGAGGCTCGGCACCTACAACATCCACGCGTTCTGAACCCACGCTCGACTCCTCGGGCTTCCCAGTAGGGGCCTGGTATCATCTTTGGCTGGAGATACGAAGATGGACGTTTTGACTCCGGTCCTACTCGTGGTGCTGTGGATGGTGATGCAGTTCTGGCTGCTGCCGCGGCTGGGCGTGCCCTCTTGAGTCGTCCCCAATCCGCGCCGGTCGGCGCGGCAGGGCGGCTGCGGCGCGGGCCCGGCGGTCGACGAAGAAGCACTGAAGTAATGCACCATGCCCTGGCATGACTACTTCTTCTGGCTGCTGCTGATCTCGCTCGGCTGCTTCGTCCTGGAGCGGCTGCGCCCCTGGCGCCCCGCACAGCGCGCCCTGCGCACCGGTTTTGTGCAGGACCTGTTTTGGCTGGTCTTCAACGGCCACTTCGCCGGCGTGCTTTTGGCCTACGCCTCGGCGTTCCTTCTTGGCCGACTCGGCCAGGCGCTAGACGCCTGGCATCTGCCCCGCCCCGAATCGTTTTCCCTGATCGCCCGCGCGCCGCTGTGGGCACAGTTCGTGGTCTTCCTGGTGCTGAAGGACCTGATCGAGTGGTGCATCCACAACCTCTTGCACCGCGTGTCGTGGCTGTGGCAGTTTCACAAGCTGCATCACAGCATTTTGGAACTCGACTTCCTGGGCGCCTTCCGCTTCCACTGGATGGAGAGCGTGGTCTACAAGTCCCTGAGCTACCTGCCGCTGGTCATCCTGGGCACCGATGGCCGAGTCATCTTCTGGGTGGCCCTCTTCGGCACCCTCATCGGTCACCTGAACCACTCAAACCTGGACCTGTCCTTTGGCCCCCTGCGCTATGTGCTGAACTCGCCGCGCATGCACGTCTGGCACCATGACGCCATCGTGCGCGGCTTCTCCGGGCAAAACTTCGGCATCATCTTCAGCCTGTGGGACTTCCTCTTCGGCACCGCCTATCTTCCACCACCGGCCGTATCGGCAGGCAGGGACCAGCCCGCGGCCCTGGGCTTCGAGGGGATCGACCGCTTTCCCATCGGCGTGCCGGCGCGGCTGGTCTATCCGTGGTTGTCTTGAACCCGATGGCCCTCGCGTTCTCCGTCATTTTCGCGACCCTCGGCTTCTTCGTCACCCCGGAGGAAGCGCAGCGCCTGCTCGCTCCGCCTGTCGCGTCGTCGACCCCGGCGCTGGTGCTGGACGCCCGCGACGGCTGGCTCGCCTTTCGCTCCGCTCACCTGCCCGGTGCCGTGCGCATCGACTGGAAGGACTACCGCGACGGCTGGGGCCGCACCGGCAGGCTGCCCCCCGATCTCACATCCTTGGGCGGGCGCCTGTCCCGTCTCGGCGTGCGCGACGATCGCCCCGTCCTTGTGTACGGCGATGTCGTTGCCGGATGGGGCGAAGAAGGGCGCATCGCCTGGATGCTGGCCTACCTGGGCCACCCCGCGGTCCACGTCCTGAGCGGCGGCATCTCCGCCTGGCGGGCCGCCGGCCTCCCGGTAGAGCGCGGCAGCGGTGCCTCCCCTCCCGTCGGCACCTTCCGGGTCCGCTTGCAGCCCGCGCTGCGCGCCTCCCGCGACGACGTCCTGCGCGCCTCCACCACCGGGGCCGCCCAGTTCATCGACGTCCGCTCCGCCAAGGAATTCGCCGGCGCCACGCCTTACTTCGAGGCCCGCGGCGGCCACATCCCGGGCGCGCTGAGCCTGCCCTGGCAGCGCCTCTTCGACGATGCGGGCCGCGCCTTGCCGCCCGAGCGACTGAAGGCCGTCCTGCAATCCGCCGGCATCTCCCCTGGACGTCCGCTGATCCTCTATTGTACGGGCGGCGTGCGCTCGGCCATGGCCTGGGCCGCACTGCGAAGCGCCGGCGTGGCGCAGGCGCAAAACTACGACGGCAGTTTTTGGGAGTGGGCCGCGGACCGCGACCTGGCCGTGACGAAATAGCTCGACGGAGCTTGGTAACCCCCATTCCTTGCCGGACCATGGGCGAGACGACATCCATTGACAGGCAACTCGATTGCATCGATAAATTGAGCCGGTCACCCGAGAACATGCTTACACGAATCGAGATTGACGGATTCAAGTCGTTTCGTGGGTTCAGCCTTGAGATCTCCCCGCTCCAGGCTATCGTCGGACCCAACAGCGCAGGGAAGTCCAACCTGTTTGACGCCCTACAGCTCGTGGCGCGGCTCTCGTGTATGGATGCCTACTCGGCGATGAAGTAGGGACGGGGGCGTGTCCTCCGAGAATCGACGATGGCATCAGGAGTGTCACGGGTGTCTTTGACAACAGGATCGGCCAGATCCTCGCCGGCGAGGGTGAATTCGAAAATGCTGATGAAAACCAGTGCTTTGTTCGTCAAGCGACAACGCGGCGAAGGGGCTGCGCACTGGCCTTTTGAGATGGGTTCTCAGTCCCCTTCGGGCAGGAAGCGGCAGGGGTTGTGCGGCAGGATGTTGCGGAAGTCGTTGAAGCGCGAGACCGTCGTGGTGGCCGTCACCGCATAGGTCAGCTTCAAGAGCGGGCCGTACTCCGCCGTCGAGGTCCCGCCGAAGGTGTGGGTGGTCCCGGGGATGTGGGCGCCGCCGAGCTGCCAGTAGCACAGCCCGTCGTCCTCATCGTCACCGAGCCGGCCGGCAGTGAAGATGGGGTAGAACGTCGAGCCCGCCGGCGGGTTGACGCAGCCGACGCCCGTGGTGCGGTTGCAGGGCGGCTTGGTGTCGAACTCGATGCGCGGCAAGTCGGTCTCGAAGGCCACCCGCTCAAACTGCCGGAAGCCGTTGAAGAGCGGCGTGGTGAAGCGGATCGGGGTCCCGTGCAGGCGGCGGTCCTTCACCGGTTTTTTCAGCGTACCCGGCCAGTTGAGTCCGTACTCGGGGCCGTCGAAGTCGTTGTCCCCGCCCAGGCAGCCGGTGATCGGGTAGAGCGTCGAGGCCGTCCCGGGGAAGCAGCCGAAGTCGTCCTCGTCCCCGGCCAGCGTCTTGTCGGTGTCGCCGACGCCGTCCTTGATACAGACTCCGGTGGCGTCCACCTGGTCGCAGTATTCGAAGTGGCCGATCTCGTCCGAGAACGCGATGTTGTAGGAGTGCGCGGCCCAGGGCACGCGGGTGTGCTCGCCGGAGGTGCTGTACATGGGGTGGAAGGCGTAGGGGCGGCTCTGGCACGTGGTCGCGGCCGGGTCGTAGACGATCTGCGCGAAGCGGTTTTTGGGGCTGGCCGTCATGGAGCCCGACTCGCCGGTGGTCA
>JBBRLA010000756.1:0-3822 GCA_038231615.1 Polyangia bacterium
AATGCATCGCTGAGTTATATGTGTCCTACCTGCTCAACAAAGAGAAGCTGCGCCAGGTCTACGGCTGCGTCACCACGGGAGACGAGTGGCAATTCGTGCGCCTGAACGGAGAGACCAAACGGGCACAGGTAGATGAGAATCAATCGCTACTACATTGTCGAACTCCCCAAACTTCTCGGAGTACTCTGCTACATCGTCGATGGCGCCCTGGCCGTCCTGGGGGATGATGACGGCAACAAGTGACCGCCTACCCCGCGACTCACCCGCCCCGAATTGGCTCTGCCTGCGCAATCACGGCCAATCCATGACGAGCTACCCGGAGAGGAGGGCCACGTACCAGCCCAGGCCCAGAAACACGGCGTTCGCGCACACCATGGCCGCCGGTGACAGGAGCAGGTCGCGGGCGTAGCGCAGCTCACACGCGTTCATGGCGACAAGGAGCAGGGTCTGGGCCGCGACACACAAGAGCAGGCCCCGCCCGACCAGCATCCACCCGCAAAGGACGATCTCGGCCAGGGCCACCAGCAGGGTGATCGTGCCGGCGGCCCCTTCCCCGACGACCCGGGCGACGATCTGCCGGTGCCGCGGCAGCGCATCCAGCGCCTTGAAGAGCAGCCCGAAGAGCAGCCACACCAGCGCGATGCCCAGCCTGATCCACGTCAGACGAGAGGCAAGATCCAGGGGCGCGATCCAGGCACTCATGGGCCGCCCCATCCCTGCTGTCGCGCCAGCGCGATCCCGTAGACCGCGGCGTAGCCGGCCCAGAGCAGGCAGGCCCCCACCCGCACCACGGGGTGCCGGGCCCACCCCGCCGGGATGACGCTGTCGAAGGCCAGCGGCTGCAGCACGAGGCGCGCGACCCAGAACACGACGATGAACCCGAGCAGAAGCCGCGCCAACTCTCCCGGCACGATGAGCAGCCCCGGTCGCAAAAGAGAGAGCAGCCCCAGCCCCAGGATCACCAGCACCAGATACAGGGTGTGGACCACAAAGACACGCGCGCTCAGCGGCGAGAGCCCCTCGAGCTCTCGGCCCCAATCGAAGGCGCGCCAGAGCACGACGTGAAAGATCGCCAGGCCCACCAGGCTGGCGCCCGCAAGGCGCAGGAGGACAAGGAGCAGGTTGGCGCTCATGCGGCCCTCTCGATCAGGAGCACCCTGACAAAGGGCGTGATCCGCTCCTCGCCCACCACGGTCAGGCCCGCCTGCGCCAGGGTGCGCAGCCACTCGCTGTGGGGGAGGAAGTGAAAGAAGCCCGGCCCGAAGGCCAGGAAGTTGGCCAGGTCGCGCACGTGCTCGACCAGGAGAGCGCGTCCCGCCGGGCGCAGCGCGCGTCGTACCTCGGCGAAAAAGTGCACGCGGGCGGGGCGATCGCGGACCTCGTGTGCGGTGAAGACGACGACCACCGCGTCGCAGGTGCCGTCCGCCATGGCCAGCGCGGTGGGGCTGCAAGAAAGGGAGGCTCGTGCAGGCGCAGTACGTCGTCGCGCGCGGCGGATGGATCCGGCGCTCATATAGCGCGGATCGAAGACATCGAGTCGGGCCACGCAGGTCCCTGGCATGACGGCGTCGAGGTAGATCTCGGCATCGAGCCCTGCGTGGATCATCGCCCAGGCGCGGGTGGACGCGGGGAGCAGTGGCGGGACCCAGGTGCCGCCCGAGAGGCAGGAGCGATCGTAGATGTAGAATGAGATCACCAGCGAGCCCACGGACCAGAGCAAGGCCCCCGCGGCCAGCAGCACCACCGGCACTGCGTAGGCCGAATACGCGGGCAGCCACAGGGGCACAAGGAGAAGCACCCCGGCGGCCCCGGCCCACGTCGCCACGTAGATGGGCCAGTTGTAAAAGAAGATCCGCGCGGCCCCGCTCTCCCGCGTCATGGGATGTCCATCAACACGCCCGGCTTCCAGGCGTAGGGGACGTTTTCGAGATAGAAGGCATTGGCCAGGCGAACGTCGGCCCGGGCGAAGGGCGGGCGCGAGAGATAGGTCGCCTCGCGCACCTCGACGCGGACCGGCTGCGGGTCCCAGGCCTTGCGCAGCCCCTTGACAACGACCATCTTGCCGATTTGGGGATCGTAAGAAAAGGTGAAGGGGAGCGGGCCGGCGAAGTCCCTGGCGTCTTCGAGCGAGCGAAAGGGCGACCCCGCCGGCAGGGGCGCGGGCCCGCCGAGATCGGCGGTGACGTCCAGGTCGGCCTCTCGGTCCGGGGTGCGGATGCGGATGGCCAGCTGCGCCGCCCCACTGACGACCTCGACGCGGGCCAGTGAGTATTTGTACTGGGTAAATAGGTTTCCCATACTGACCATCACGCGGCAATCGGTGTCGCTGCGCAGGATGCGCAGGCCGCGGAGCGTTGGCTGTCCGGGACGCAAAAGGCGGGTGAAGATGCGATAGCCGCTCAGGAAGAAGTCGCGCCCCAGCCAGCGGGGGAAGCCGCGCGGCCGGAGGCCCTGAGTCTGCACCAGGGCGATGGCCACGAAGCCCCATTCGTCATAGGCATCGATCTGGAGACCGGGGCCAACCAGCTCGCCAAGGACCTGCTCCGGCACCGCGTAGGTCAGGACCAGCGAGCGCCGGAAGAACGCCTCGACGCCAAAGGGGTGCCGTTTTAGGGTGTGCAGCATCCTTCACTCTAGCATGGAGAAGGGCCGGGTCGGGCGCCACTTGACTCGCTGGCACGGCGGCGATCACTGCGTCTTTATCCCCGGCCGTTCAGCTCGTGCCAGGTGCGCCCGTTGGGGTCGACGCGGCCGTCGGGAGCCTGCAGAAAGCGGCCCTGGAACTGGCGCAGCGCGGCGATGGTAGCGGGGCCGCACAGGCCGTCGATGCTGCCGGGGTCAAGGCCGCTGGCCTTCAGCAAGGCCTGCACCACCTGGACGTCCTCGGGCCTGTTTTGACCTCCCAGCCCGACCGATCCGATCAGCCGGCGCGGGGACTCGGGAGGGACCTGTTTCCCCGTGGACTGATCGGGGACCTCCCATAGGTGCACCTTGGACGCCTTGTCGAAGTAGGCCTGGTGGATGCAAGCGCGGCCATCCCACAGGTCCATGTGCCCGGTGGCGTCGGTCCATCCCTTGACGATGAAGCAGATGATGCCCTTGCGTCCGATAAACTCCGGCGGGGCCTGCCCGCCGAGTTCGACATAGGTGTGGCTCAGCATCGGCTGGCCGTAGGCGTTGAGCAGATAGCGATAGAACTCCTGGACGCGGAAGGCGTAGCGCAGCCCGTCCGCCCCGGTGATCGTGTTCAGCCCGTGATGATCGTCGGGGATGGGGTGGCCTGCATAGTTGAAGCTGCGGCTCACCCGGATGACGCAGGTGTTGGTGATCCAGTTGGCCTCGACCTGGCCGCCGATGGCCTGCTTGACCTGATCGGCCTCCCCGTTGGGGTAGGGATACGCATCCCACATCTTGGCGAAGTTGTTCAGCTGGCGACGCATGGTACCTCGCCTCCAGCATACTACGAGCCGGGCCGGTCCAGGTAGCGCAAGTCCAGCCTCCCAGGCCACCCTCAACGCACATCTCCCTCTGGTTGAAAGGTTCCAAATAGGTAGGTAAGTGTAGGGATGCGTGGTTTCGATCCGGGCAGAATGCAGAAAGTCCCGACACATGCTGTCCGGGCCGTCCGTGCTGTCCGAAATGCAGGAAAATCAGGCACTTGCACAAGGGCGTTGCCCTCCGGGCTGCTGTCCGCCTTGACCTGCAGCAGCAGGGCCTCCAAAGGATGGAGGGGACCTCATGAATGGGTCCAGGTGACGTCATCATGATGCCGGGGTGACCACTGCGAGAGGTCACCCTGGCATCATGATGACGTCGCGACGG